>DASYYI010000340.1:0-29110 GCA_035933995.1 Candidatus Acidiferrales bacterium
ATGTCGATCGGGCCACGGAGATGATTCATTCGCGTTTGGGTGTCGCCGCGATTTATCCCTCGGCGCGCGCGGGCGCCGACGGTACGCGCGTTAATTTCTTCCTGCTGAGCGCAGCGGGCGGCAGGAAGGCGCTCATTGAACTGGTTGAAACTCCCAAGCGAGCCTGAAATCCACGCACGAATATCCTGTAATTATTTTGCGGCGGGGACAACCAAACAGCATTCTCCTGCGTATATATAATTAGCGCTTTGGGTTCGTGTCGGTAGATCCCATCAGTCTGGGAAAACGACGCCCGGAATTACCTTTATTCGGGATTCCGAGCCTACCCCCATCATCTATTAAAACATTTAAAAATAAACGAGAGGTGGGCAATGCCCTACGTAGATGAAATCGAGCAGGCCGCGGCGAATTCCGAATTGCGCGGCATTTATGAAAAAATTAAGAAGAATTTTGGCTTTGTGCCGCATTTCTTCAAAGCGCTTGGCCCGATGCCCGAAGCGATCAAGGCTCAACTGGAGTTGAACGCGGCAATCATGAGCGACGGCGCGTTGTCCACGCTGGTGAAGGAACAGATAGGCGTGGTGGTGAGCGGGATCAACTCGTCATCGTATTGCATCGCCATTCATATGGAAGTGCTGCGTCAATTTGGAATTGATAAGCCGGCATCGAGAAAGCTGGTCACGGATTATATGAGCGCGCCGGTGGATGACAAAACGAAGGCCCTGTTTCGCTTTGCGGACAAGCTGACGCGGAAACCGCTGGACGTCGACCAGCCGGATGCGGACGAAGTATTGCGCGCGGGATGGAGCCAGGCAGCGCTGCGCGAGACAGTGTTGACCGTGGCTTTTTTTAATTACATCAACCGCGTGTCATTCGGGTTGGGACTGGTTACAGATTTCTAGCGAGAACTATCTCCGCAAACAGATTTTTCAGCGCTTGTCGCCACTCTGCTCGATCAGTTTCGATACGAGCGCGGTCCATCCCGTTTGATGGCTTGCGCCCAGCCCTGCTCCATTGTCTCCGTGGAAATACTCGTAGAACAAAATCAAATCGCGCCAATGAGGATCGTCCTGGAAAAGCTTTGCCGATCCATAGACAGGACGCCGGCCGTCCTGACCGCGCAGAAAAATTCGCTCAAGCCTCCGAGAAATTTCAGCGGCGACGTCCCAAAGGGTGGCTTGCCGGCCCGAACCGTAGGGACACTCGACCTTGAGCTGGCCGCCGTAATAATAGTGGTAGCGCTGAAGCGCTTCGATCAACAGAAAATTCAAGGGGAACCAAACGGGCCCGCGCCAGTTCGAATTTCCGCCGAAAAGCGCCGTAGTCGATTCCGCCGGCTCGTAATCCACACGATGCTCCTCGCCATCGAGGGTCAAAACAAACGGGTGCTCCTGGTGATACTTCGAGAGCGAGCGAATGCCGTAAGGCGACAGGAATTCATTTTCGTCGAGCATGAAGCGGAGGACGCGGAGCATCTTCTTTCTGTTGGTGATGGAGAAAAGCAGACGCGCGCCCTTGTCCGTGCGCTGTGACATGTCGATATGCTCAGGGACGTCCGGATGGTGGAGAATGAACCAGTTCATGCGGCGTTGAAAATCGGGCAGGCGCGCCAGATCTTCGGGCTCGAACGTCTCGACCGCGAAAAGCGGGATTAATCCGACCATGGAGCGGATCTGGATGGGGATTTGCGCTCCACTGGAGAGATGCATAACGTCGTAGTAAAAGCCGTCTTCCTCGTGCCAAAGTCCGACGTTTTCGCTTCCGATGTTGTTCATCGCATCAGCAATGTAAACGAAGTGCTCGAAGAATTTGCTGGCGAGGTCTTCGTAAGCAGGGTCGTCGTGAGCCAACTCCATAGCCATGGACATCATGTTCAGGCAGAACAAGGCCATCCAACTGGTTCCGTCGGATTGGTCGACGTAGCCGCCGCCGGGCAGAGGCATGGAGCGGTCGAAGACGCCAATGTTGTCGAGGCCAAGGAAGCCGCCTTCAAAAACGTTCTTGCCGAGAGGGTCTTTGCGATTCACCCACCAAGTGAAATTGAGAAGGAGCTTTTGGAACACGCGCTCGAGAAAGTTGCGGTCCAATTTTCCGCGAACGCGCCCTTCAATTTTATAAACGCGCCATGCAGCCCAAGCATGCACGGGAGGATTCGCGTCCGAGAAATTCCATTCGTACGCGGGAATCTGGCCGTTGGGGTGCATGTACCATTCGCGAAGCAGAAGGATGAGTTGATCTTTCGCGAAGTCCGGATCAATGGGCGCCATGGCGACGCAATGGAAAGCCAAATCCCACGACGCGTACCAAGGGTATTCCCATTTGTCTGGCATTGAGATGACGTCCGCGTTGTAGATGTGGAGCCACTGGTGATTTCGACCTGTGAAGCGCTCGGGTGGTGGCGGCGGCTGCGTGGGGTCGCCTAGAAGCCATCGCCGAACTTCGTAGTGATACGATTGCTTGCCCCAGAGCAGGCCGGCGAAGGCTTGCCGCTGCGCCAGGCGGGCGTCGTCGCTCATCGGCTGCTCCGCGCGACCTGCATAGAATTCGTCCGCCTCCTTGATGCGCTCACTGAATGTCGCTTCAAACTCCGGACCGAAAAAATCGCCCGCCGTTGACTTGTCTTTGCCGGGCTGCGGGAGGGGAGATTGATCCGTCAGGCGCAAATGAATGGAAATACGGGCGCCGGGCTTGAGTTGCATCGGATAGTGCGCGGCGATTTTTGTTCCTGTCTGCGCCGGATTCACGGCGTCCTTGTTGCCATGCACGATGTAATTGTGGATTCCGTCTTTTACGTACGGAGTCTGATTCTTGTGATTGAACAGAAGTTCCGTATTCGTTTCGTTTTCGGTGAACAGAAGTTCGGGCGCTCCTTCGGCAATTAACCAGCGGGTGCCGTAATCGGACTGATGAAATTCGGTGATGGCGGTGCCGGCAGGCGACGGGATTCGCTTGGCGCCAGCTTCACGCACAGCGCCTCCCCACGCCCAAGTGTTGCGGAACCATAAAGTGGGTAGCAGATGGAGCGGCGCGGCGTCAGGCCCGCGGTTGACAGCGCTGATGCGGATCAGAGTGTCTTCCGCGGAGGCTTTCGCATATTCCACGAACACGTCGAAGTAACGGTTCTCGTTAAAAATGTCGGTATCGATCAACTCGAACTCCGGATCTTCGCGCGTTCGCTGACGATTTTCCGCGAGGAGTTGTTCGTAGGGGAAGGCGGCCTGCGGATACTTGTAGAGGCACTTGAGGTAGGAACTCGTGGGGGTCGCGTCGAGATAAAAATAATATTCTTTGACGTCTTCGCCGTGATTTCCTTCTCTGTTGTTCAGCCCGAAGAGACGCTCTTTAAGAATGGTGTCGCGTTCATTCCAGAGGGCCAGAGCGAAGCAGATGCGCTGATGGCGGTCGCAGAATCCGGCGATTCCGTCCTCGCCCCAACGATAGACACGCGAACGAGCATGATCGTGCGGAAAATATTCCCACGCGTCGCCGTTTGGGCTGTAATCCTCGCGCACCGTTCCCCACTGGCGCTCGGAAAGGTACGGTCCCCACCGTTTCCAGTGCACTTTGCGCTGCCGTGATTCCTCGATTCTCTGCTGTTCGCGCTTCATCAACGGTTCCTCGAAAAGACGGGCCGCCCATCGTAACGCAATCCGCGGGCCGGCGACTATCGCAGTGTGGGCGAAGTTGCTCTGAGTCGCAGCATCGGATGAAATGAGGAACGGCGGGGCGCTACCAGTTTGGCAAGTCGCGACGGCCGAGCATGACCTCGGCGGCCCAGCTACCCAGATAGACGGAGAGGGTCACGCCGTGGCCCGAATATGCGCCGAGCACGATTGCGTGCGGGCTTTTCGGGTGGCGCGCGAATACCGGACGCCAGTCATTGGCAAACAGAATTGGCCCGCCCCACCGGTAAGTGAATTGTACGGAACGGAGCGAGGGATGCAGTTTGCGAATGCGGCCTTCGATGCTCGCGAAGAGTTCGGCCGGAAGTCCCGTCGAAATATCGAGGACATCCATGTCGCTCCAATGGCGCAAGTGGACCAGACCGCTGCCGAAAATGACGCCATTAGTACGGAGAAGTCTGCCCCACAGGTAGGGCAGATCCACGGTATAAAAAGAACGTCGCGAAGCCAGGCCGAGCTTAGCGATTTGAGAGTCGGTGAGTGGCGCCGTCGCGACGGCAAGCGTAAATTTCGGCTCGGCGCGATTCGCCAGAGAACTCAACTCGAGTGACATCGCATTCGTCGCGAGCAGCACTTGCCGCGCGCGAACTTCCTGCCCGCGGACATGCAGGCGCAGGGGGTCGTCGAAAGCGATTTTCTCGACACGCGAATCCTCAAAAATGAACGCGCCCAAACGATCGGCAGCGCGGGCCAATCCACTCACCAGTTTTCCGGGATCGGCGCTGCCGCCCGGAACTTCATCCACCACGCGGAGTTTGCCGGAGTCTGTCCAGTCGACAGGAGAATCGGCGCGGGCGTTATCGCGACCCAACTCCCAAGCGCCCGGAAGAGATAAATCGCAATCAATGTCGAGATCGGCGAGCACTTTGGAGAAGCCGTTCAACACATCTCCGAGACCGGGCAGATCACCGGCGGCGCTTTCCGCAAGCGTCATGCCGCCGGTGCGTCCGCTTGCCCCAGCTCCAACGGATTCAGCCTCGAAGAGCGCGACGCTTTTTTGTGGGTCAAGGTGACGCAACCAAGCCGCCGCCGACAGACCAGCGAACCCTCCGCCAACAATCGCGAAATCGACGCGTTGCGGCATTGGACGCTGAAGGGGATGGAAATCAATGGTCCATGGAGGCACGCCCCAGCGTTTCGAGTTTGAGGACTTGGTCAAGTTTCACTTAACGGAACGACCGCGAGTCAAAATATTGGATCCCCAGTTGAATCGTGAGGCGACTTCGACTTCTCTTTCTGGCCTCTCTGACTGTGTTTTTCGTCGTGATCGCCAAGCAGGTCGATTCCAAAACGAGGGTAATCATATGTGCCAATCATGTAAACGGGGATCACGGCTCCGGTCGGTTTTTTCTTGAAAAATGGGTCGAGTGGCTTCAGTAGGACGGATTTTATGCCGCCTCCGAGCGTTTGCGAGAACTTCACGTCAGTTTTCAGTTTGCCATGAAAGTTTATGTGGTCGTTCAGTAAGTTGAATGTACCGAACATTCGAGCATCGGCGCCCGGGACGATAAACGAAACTTCTGTAAAGTGTGCGGTTCCTCCGCGGAGAGCAACATGGCCCTTCAGGCTTGCAATTACATTCTCCGAACTTGGATTTTTTGTGTCGATTTTCACGCCGCGCGCACGTTCACTTAGCGTGTTGACGTTCGCCTGCGTGCTCGGTTTTTCAAACTTTCCCGCGCCAATTTGAAAATCAGCATCAGCCCTTACTTCGCGGAGAAAGGGCTGACCCAGCGGCGGTACGGTGATTTGCGCCCGGAAATTCGCGACGCCGTCCATGGGCGGATGGGTTTCGGTGGAAAAGAGGCGCAGAACGTCTTGAATGCGCCCGTGGTCAATCGTTAAGGCGAGAGAGGTCGTTTTACCTTTCTGGCCTGTCTTGCCGGCAATGCTGCCGTGGACGATGATTTTCGTTCGCACCAGCAACGCATCTACTTGTTGCAGGAAAACATCGCCATTCGTTGCGTTCACAACCAAGCGAAACTGGCTTGCCAGAGGTTCTTCATTGTCTGTCTTCGTCAATTTGAAATTGGGAATGTCCACTTTGCCTTTTGCTTCGATGCGTCCCAGAGTTCCCTGAAAATCCTGATCAGAAGAGAGCGTTCCCGCGACTCCGCTAAATGCGCTGAGGTTTGCGTTCCGAAATGTGGCTGTGCCAGAGAGCGGAGTTTGGGAGGGATCATTTGAATTCCAGGGGCCAAAACTGCCGGTTGAAACGATTTCACCGGGAGGCAGCGCGTTTGTCAATGTCGCGCGATACTGCATGGCGGTGGTGGCGCTGGCGGATTTTACAGTCAATAAATGAATCTCAAACTTCAGAGGCGGCTTGTCATCGCGCCTGCCAATCTCAAGAGTGGCACCATTCGCATCGATTTCGCCGACGCGCATCTTTGTCGAGGTATTTTGGTTTTGGATGGGTTTCGTGCCGGTGCCGCGCGGCGGAATTCGAACATACAGTCCGTTCAGGGCAATTCGCGCGATGTAGCCGGGCCGGAGGAAAAGGTCCAAATAGCGAGTCTGAATGGCAATTCTTTGGATCGTGGCGAGTGGTGGGACGTCCGCAGGACTCGACCAACGCCTAAAGACGACATTTTCCGCAACACATCCTGGAAAGGGCACGTAGGTAACCCGGAACTTTGCAAAAGATACGGATCCCGAAACGCTGTCGCCGAGAGATTGAGCCATACGGGCCTGCGTAAAGGGCCAGCGCAGCAGCAGAATGACAAATGCGATGCCGATGATAATTACGCTGGCGGTCGCGGCCATCACGACCCACCGAAAATGACGACCCAGGAGTTTGTGTTTACGCTGTTGTGCCATGCGGTTTCAACTGGCCGGGACTATCTCCAGCCGCGGCCATAAAACGAACCGCATGGATATGATGTTTATTTGTGCGATGCGGTCACGAGGGAAAATTCGTAAAACGTCGTGCAAGGCACAAGACCCATCTACCGCCTCCCTGCGGTCGGCCTCGGCCGCACTTGAGGCCCTTGCGATATAATAGCTGGTGCTAGGGTTGCTATCGTTCCCATGAATTTTCTAAAGCGCCTCAGATATGAGTTCTTCCCGAAGCCTGATGCGTTCGACCGCGAGCACGGCACTTCCACTTCTGGACATTTCGCTCGCATCCGAATGCGCGGCGTGGTCGGAGATAGAAAGCACGCAGTCGCATACGAACCTTCAGACCCGGAGTGGTTCCGGGCCACTGTCGCTTCGCTCGGAATCAATCCACGCGAATACACCTTTGTCGATCTTGGCTGTGGCAAGGGGCGCGTTTTAATCCTTGCAGCAGAGCTTGGATTCACGGCTGTAGTCGGCGTGGAATTCGCGGCCTCCTTAGCCAAGATAGGCCGAAGAAATGTAGGCTCGTTGGCCAAGATCGTCTGCCAGGACGCTGGAGAATATCGCTTCCCGGATGGTCCCCTCGTTGTGTATATGTATAACCCGTTCGACGCGTCGGTCCTCTCCCGCGTCGCTAAGAGTCTCCGCGATTTAATGCCGCGCGACATTTTCGTCTGCTACGTGAACTCCCGCCACGCGCATGTTCTTGATTGTGAACCGTGGCTTTCGAGAGTCGTGGAGAAGGAACTGGCGACGTGCTATCGCTCCTCATGGCACGACCGGCAAATCATGAATCCAATAGACGGCACGGGAAGAAAAGGCCAGTTTTGCAAGGAATTTGGGTAGGTACAGAGGATGCAAGCGCAAAGGCTCGGCGACCACATGGGTAATCAAATTGGGCAAATTTGGGGCAAATCGAAGAAACTGCCGCCAACCGCCAACCGGCTAACCAACTGAAAAGATTGGCTGGGAGGCCTGGACTCGAACCAGGATAATCAGATCCAGAATCTGATGTACTGCCAATTGTACGACCTCCCAATCGGACGGCCACAAAAATAGGGCCGCCGACACGGCCCTGGGTACTACTTTATTAACGAACGGCACTTTCGTCAACCAGCCCAGGAATTTAAGAAAGCCGTCCACGGATTGGCTCGCGCCGGCGATTTTGCCTAGATACCGTTTCGCCTGGCCGAAATTGCTCCGCAACGTGAAGAATTCCGCCTTTAGCTGATCATCAACAAGATGACGCGCGGGACGGCGCATCACACGACGATGTTGTCCTTAGTTATGAGGACAGGACCTGTCTGCAATCGGGTGCGCGGGTCACGTCCAAACGGTCAGAGCCTGTACCCCCGGACAGTGTTCCGAAAAAAAAGTCCAGTACTATTGCCTTGGCTCGTCACGCTCGCGAAAATCACCCTTGAGGGTATAGCGCAATGGCCAGCACTACGACGGAACTCCCCATTTCCCCTGCATCGAAATCCAAGACAGGCAGCGATGCGCTGGAAGCCGAGGCGATTGGACTGGAGGTCGCCGTTCGCGTTCACGGATCACAAGTGGCCGCGGTGGTGCTCGAATCGACAGAGCACGTGGAGCCGTTCGAAGAAGACACCACGACAATGATTGTGTTTCCGCGCGGCGCCGTGGTGAAATTGCGCGCTCGCGTGCGCACAGGCCACGCGATGGTCTTGACAAATCTGCTGACGAAGCAAACCGCGCTATGCCGCATCATCCAAGTCAACACGGCGCCAAACATCGCTCACTACGTCAAACTCGAATTCGCCCAACCCGCGCCAGGATTCTGGGGCGTTCACTTTCCATCTGACCCGCTGCCTTCGGCGCGAACTGTAGAAGCTTCCAAACCTGTTTCGACGCCTGCACCGCCAGCACCGTTGGCGACTCCGGTTGCGCCCATAATTCAGAAGCCCGCGCGCGTGGAAATACAACCTGCCCCGGTCACGCCGCCGGTTCGTGAAACGATAAAGCCCACTCCGGCGCGAGAGCTCAACCTTTCTGTTCCAACGACTGAATATGGGAATGAGCGGCCCGGAGAAAAGGAAGATCTGGTTCCTTTGGCTTCAGGCTCTCCGTCCGCCGACCGCAAAGCCCTCAGCGCGTCCCGAGTGCCTGCCGTCGTGCCGGCGAAGCCCAAACGAGCGAGCAGCCCTGTCGCGGAACAGCCTATTTTCGATTCGTTGACCACGCAGGAAGAAGTCTTTTCGCGCGAAATGGCGGCTACGCACACAGGGGAAGAATATCAGGGGGAGGCAACGCGCCAGACCGACGCAAGAGCATCGCGCAAGACGATTGCTGCCATCGATTACTCGTCTCTGCTGCAGCCAGAGCCAACGCCCAAGCGTAACTCGTCGGTATTAGTATTTGCCGGGGCTGTTGTCGTGGTATTGGCATTCGTCGCAGCAGGCGCAATGTATTTGCGGCATAACCCCAAGGTCAGGGCACAAATACCCGCGTCGGTAGCCGTAACTTCGTCTTCGCCGTCCCCGTCTTCGTCGTCTCCTTCATCTTCGTCTCCTTCATCTTCGCTGCAGGAGCCGGCGGCACAGGATGCAGTCGTGACGACGAATCCATCTGTCCCAGCAACTTCTTCCTCGACGCCGCCGCCGCAGGTCCAGCAAAATGCCGACGTTCCCGCGCCCGTTTTGGCAACTCACCGAAGCTCGATTACAACGGGGCCCGAGCACGTTTCGCAGAAACGCACAGCAGCAACAAGCCGGCCAGGTATTTCTATTTCCACCGGTATGGCTGATATTTACGCAGGTGATTTGAAGGCGCGTGCAGAAATCAAGCCACGCAATGCGGCTCACGTGACTGCCCCCGTTCCAGATGTGGGCGCCGCAAGCTCCAAGGAAATTCCCGTAATGCCCAACGGGAATTTAGGATCACTTGTTTCCGGTGTCGGGGGCTCGAATCTAGTCGCGCCGGCTCCTCCCGAGCCCGAGGTTGTCCAAGGCGGCCACGTTCGACTTCCCAAGCTCGTATCGTCCGTCGCGCCTGTATATCCGCAGCTTGCGACGGCGAATCACGTGGAAGGCGAAGTGAAGATCCAAGCGGAGATCAATGCGTCGGGCAAAGTGACTTCGACAAAAGTACTCTCCGGGCCAATACTATTGCGTTCAGCCGCGCTGAACGCTGTACGGCAATGGAAATATTCGCCTGCCATGCTCGACGGTAAGGCCATCTCGACGCAATATGTCGTGACGGTGCGCTTCCGCCTCAATCAGTAATGTCCCCGGTATTTCAGTTCCGGATTCCAAGGCAACAGAAACTGAAGTGAAAAGCTTATTCAACGGGGACTAAACGTTTGTTGCGGATGTAATATTGCGAGCCACGCCATTCGATGCGGCGCTTGAAGAAGCTAGTCAGCCACACGATGAACGCGAAGGCATCGCGCAGGGGCACGAGATACATTTTCCTGCGCAGCAGCGGGTCATTGACTCCCCATACGCCCACCGTCCACGCCATCGCTCCTCGCAAGACCAGATAACCAACCAAATAAAATAGAGCGACGGGCCACGATGGCGCAATCGCCGCCGCGAGAATCGCCCACGGCAGACCGTGCGTGAAAATCAGCGAAAAATGTCCCCAAGGCTGGGAGTGCTTCATCGTCAGCGTCCAACGAACTTGATGGCGGAAGCACTCGGCGAGGGTTTGCGAAGGGAACACGGTGAAGACCGGAAAGGTGGTTACTTCCACGCAATAACCGAGCGCATGGATGCGATGACCCAGCTCGTAGTCATCTGAAAAATGATCGACCAGCGCCTCAAAGCCTCCGATTTCAGCAAGACGCTTTTTGGTGGTGGCCATTGTGGCACCCAAGGTGAAATCGAGGCCGCCCAATTGCCAGGCCGAGAGTACTCCCGCATCGAAGTCCGACGTGTTGCCAAGCGCTTCCATCTCGGACACAAGAGTCCCGTCCGTTATTCCGCGGTAGAGACAGGTGACCGCTCCGACCTTGGGATCCGCAAAGGGCGCGGCAACCGCGTACAGGTAGCCGGGCGCAACGCGGATGTCGCTGTCGCTGATGACTAAAATGTCGTACTTGGCCTCGCGCACCATGCGGCAAAGTTTGTTCACCTTGTCACCGGTGCCCAGTTGCTCGGCGCCAATCAACAAGCGTATTTGGAGTCGCGGAAAATCATGGATGATTTTTTCAATGATTGGAATGGCGGCGTCGGTGGCTTCCGTGACGCCAAAGATGATTTCAAATTCCGGGTACTCCTGAACGCAGAAGCTTGCATAATTTTCGTATGCTTGGCGATCCAGCCCGCGCACGGGTTTCAAGATGCTAACGGGAGGGGTGAAATCCCTGGAAATTTGAGGACGGCTGCGAAAGAAATGGCGGGCAGCGATGATGGCCAGCAAGTAGTAACCAAAGGGGCCCAGCGCTAGGGCAAGCACGGACCAGCGTAGAACCTCATGCCACATGGCCAGCCTTTGAGCTTTTCCTGGATGTGTTCCTTGATGTACTTCCGGACGTGATGCTTAGCCAACGCAAACGAGCAGAACTCCAAGGCAAACCAGCGCGACGCCGAGCCAGCGTCGGGGCTCGACGTCCTCGCCCAGCAGGAACTTGCCGCCGAAGGCGCCCAGAACATAGCTGAGGGCCGTTACGGGCACGACGAAGCTGACGTTTTCCCAAGAAAGCAGCATCAACAGCGAGAAAAACGACAGGGTCATCAACGCAAGGCCGAACCACATCCAGCCGCTGCGGAAAGCACGCAAAATCACGCGCAACAAGTGGTGCGGGTAAAAACTTCGAACCTCGCCGATTTGCTTCATGGTATGCGTGACGGCCAGCTCGCCGCCTGTTCCGGCAACAATAACGATAAATAGAAACAATGCGTCGCGCGCGGTCATCCTTCCTCCGTCGTGCGAGGCGGCGTTCCACCTACAAGCAACACGCCAAGGCAAATCACGAGGACGCCAATCCAACGCATTCGTGGAATCACTTCGCCGAGCAGAAGGTAACCCAACAGGGCCACGAACAGATAGCCGGTTGCCGAAGCGGGTTGGACATAGCTGTAATCGGCCCACGAGAGCACAAGCACGTACGCGACGAAGAACAACAGCAGCGAAGTGATTCCCAGCCAGATGGGACCCGAGTGGAATGTTCTTTCGAACGTTGCGAGCAGAGCCTCAGGCCGCCAGTTAGACACCGCGCCGATCTGTTTCATGCCTTTGCGCAGCAAGACGTCGCCGAGCGACCCGAAAACCGCCATCAGGCCGATCAAACAGATCGTCTTGCCGTGCAGCCGATGAGGAAGTTTCATGCGCCTTGTGTTTCCGTGAATTCCGTACTTGCATGCGATGGAATCGTCGTCACGGATACGGACGGAGGCTGGCTCTTCGCAGGACCCTTGCCGCTCTTCGCGTACTTTAACCGTTCAGCGCGCAAGCGCAGGAAAGAAACCGCTTCGTGGAACAGGCGCTTGCGCTCATGCGCATCCCAAAGAGCCTCACGAACGATTCGCCACGCGACGCGCGGGCGAAAATAATAGGAATCGTAAAAACGGTTCACGGCTTCCATCATTTCTTCGCGTTTCAATCCCGGATACTCGAGGTGCGGAAGCTGGTGACCGCCGGAATCGGCAAGAGCTTCGGTGGCGAGAAAGCCATTTGCCGAAGCAAGATTGTAAAGCTCCGTGCCGGGATAGGCGTGGGCCATCGAAACCTGAATGGTTTCGGAGTCGAGTTCCCTGGCAAAGTCCATCGTCTTCTGGATGGTTTCCTTCGTTTCACCTGGAAGGCCAATGATGAAGTCGCCGTGAACGCGAATGCCGACCTTCTTGCAATTGGCCGCGAACGTGCGAGCCATTTCGATGGTGGCGCCCTTCTTGATGTTTTTCAGGATTTGCGGATCGCCGGATTCGAAGCCGACGATGAACAACCGCGCGCCTGCATCGGCCATGGCGGCAAGCGTTTCGTAGTCGCTGTGGACACGCGCCGTACACGACCATTGGAAGCCTACGGGTTTGAACTTCTTGCACAACTCGAGCACGCGGTCTTTGCGGATATTGAACGTATCGTCGTCGAAGAAAAATTCTTTCGCTTGCGGAAACATGCGGTGCGCCTGCTCGAATTCACGAGCGACGCTATCCACCGAGCGCACACGCCATGTGTGGCCCGAAAGCGTCTGTGGCCACAGGCAGAACGTGCATTGCGCCGGGCAGCCCCGGGTCGTGTAGAAGGAGACGAAAGGATGCAGCAGAAAAGGCACATTGTAACGTTCAATCGTCAAATCGCGCTTGTAAACGTCGGTCGCAAACGGCAATTCGTCCAGCTCGGCCGTATGTAACGGCGCGCGAGTCGCGTTGTGAACTACTTTTCCGTCTTTTATGTAGCTCGCGTTGGCAATCTCGGCGAGCGGCTTCCCTTTTGCGAAGTCCGTCACGGCGTAATCGAATTCGCCGCGCACGATGAAATCAATATCCGAACTCGCCCGCAGGCTTTCCTCAGGCTTGATCTGCACATGCGGGCCGACGAATGCCACTTTTAGCCCGGGGTTCAATTCCTTCATCTTTCTGACGAGCTTCAGGTCGCTCTGAAACCCCACGGTGGACGTGAACAGCACCAAAAACTCGTAATCCTTCGATATCTCAATGGTTTGCTGTGGCGACACTTTGTGCGGAGGAGCATCAAGCAACCGGCTGCCTGGTAACATTCCGGCAGGATAGGTCAGCCAAACCGGATACCAATAAGATTCGATTTCGCGTGTGGCCGGCCAGCGAGAACCTGCGCCACCATCAAAATTCTCAAAGCTCGGGGGATTGAGCAATAGTGTTTTCATTACCGACGGCATTCAACACCCTCCTGGTTCGGGACGGCCGCATCGCCAAAGACCTGTCCATGCGAAGAATTTCATTCTACTCGAATTTATACCGCGGGAATAGAAAAGCTTTGCGAACTGTTCCCTCAATGGAAAGCCTTCGCAAGCTGCCCAGTGGCCTGTAACAGATCAAGTTGAGCCTTCTCACGCGAGAGGTCGGCGTCAAGAAATGCCAGCCACTTTTCGTTTTCGACAACCCTGGCCTGCTCTAAATCACGCAGGGTGGCACGCCCCTGATTGAACTTCACCTGAATATCCTGAAGCTGCTGCTGCGCGAGCTGTAAATCCAGTCGCGCGACGTCTTTCCCTGCGTCCGTTTCGCGAAGCGCCCGCACCTTTTGCTCGGCTCCAATGCGCACGGTGCGCTTATCGCTTGCCAATTCGAGATCCGCTTCGTTCAACTGGCTATGCGCCAATGCCGCAGCAGCCGACGTGTGCGCGCTGAAAATGGGAATTGTGATTTGCACGCCAACATTGACGTTGTTGCGCTGAAAATGATTGAAAAAAACGTCATAGTTGTTGATCTTGCTCAGCACGTTGTATTCACCGACCAGAGATATCGTGGGCCAGTAGGCGGCTCTCGCGCCCTTCAGTAAATGCTCACGAGCCGTCCGCTCGTTTTCAGCCTCGCGAATTTCCGGGCTATGGCCGAGGGCCGCGGCTACTAAGTTGGATGCAGGTTCCGTCGCCTGGGAAGCTAGTACTTCCGACGAAGAGACGTCGACCGGCTCATCAGGCGGCAGACCGGTCATGTCGCGGATTTGGTCGGAGAGGATTTCGTCGCGGCTCTCATACTGCACAATGCGCTGGCTCGTTTTCGCTAATTGGAGCTCATCCTGCGTGACGGCTACGGGTAACTCGAGCCCGGCCGCAGCGCGCTGCTGCGTCACATCCAGGATTCTTTGCTGGCTGTCGCGCTCGCCGCGCAGCAAATCGAGCGAGTGGCGCACGTCGGCCAGCTCGAGATAAGCCGAAGCGGCACGCACCATCACGGTATCGCGCATATTTTGGTATTCGAGCTCTTGATTTTTCGCGCGATCCTCATCAGCGTGCAGAGCGCCGCGCTTTATAGGATCAAGAAGCGCCTGCGTGTAAGACATTTCGAACACGGAAGGCGCCGCGCCTCCGGGAGTCTGGGGAAAGCCGTTCGTGTATGCCGCCCCTGAACCGGTATAGAGATTGGGACGAAATTCGGCGCGGTCTACTCCAGCGACATTTTGAGCGACAGTGTAGCGGACACGTGCCAACGCCAAATCGGGGCTGTGTGCGAGCGCCAGATTCACCACTTGGTCAAGCGTCAGGACGCCGAATGAGGCTTGCGGCCCCGCGTCCGATTGCAACGGCGGCGCTGTTTCGTTCAACGCTTTCGCAGGCATCGTATTCCCCGCTTGTACTTTCAATTTGAGTGGCTGGCGAGCTTGCTGCGCCGGCAGCGGCGCCGCAAACAGAATGCTGCAGATCACCCAGTAAATTGTGGCCAGAGATTGAGATTTCATTTTTATTTTATTCATAGTGCAGAGATTCCACCGGTTGAAGTTTTGCCGCCTTGCTGGCGGGAAGATAACCAAATATTACTCCCGTGGCGCACGATACGACAAACGCAAGGACCACGGAAGGCCAGGAAATCGGAATGGCAATGTCGGCCGGGACGGGCAATAGCTGCAAGGTCGCCGAGATGAAAAATGGAATGATCACGGCCACACCGATTCCCACGAGCGCTCCAGCCCCGCTGATAATGGTCGCTTCAGCCAAGAACTGGTAGAGAATTTCCTGGCGCCGCGCTCCTATTGCTTTTCGAATTCCAATCTCACGCGTCCGCTGCGTCACGCTGACGAGCATGATATTCATGATCCCAATGCCACTGATCACCAGCGCAATCATCGCAATCAGCAGCAACACGATGGTCAGAGCGAGGGAAATATGCTTTGCCGTTTCGAGGATCGAGGACAGATTCAGCACGCTATACTCCGCCGCAGGTCGATGGCGCGCCTTCAAAATTTCGGCTACTTCCTGCGTCACCAGCTCGACGTCCTGCGGACTATCCGCCTGCGCATAGAGCGTTCGAACGGAACTTTCGCCCGTATAGTATCGGATCAGCGGGAATGGCACGAGCACCGAATCGGTGGCGATTTCCGTTTGACCGAATGTCTGCACGCGTTCGCGGAACACGCCAATTACCGTAAAACTCAATTGCCCGACACGGATATTGCGCCCGACGGGATCGTCGTAGGGGAAAGCGACCTTGGCCATGTGCTCCGTAAGCAGGCAAACCTTACTGTTGGTGGTGAAATCGCCGTCATCAAAATAACGCCCGCTTACAATCAGAAAATTGCGAATCTGCTGAAATTCCTGGGTGACGCCCACCAGGCTTACGGGACGTGCGACGCTGCCCGCCACCACTGTCATGGCAATGTCGTGCGAGCCTGCCGCGTGCGTCACCTGAGGAATGCCCTGCTTTATGGCTTCGAGGTCAGCCATCGAAATTTGATCACCCAGTGTTGTTGTTTGGCCGATGCCGGAATCCACCAGCGAGGCATACACGATGTTCGAACCCACGGCTTCGATCTGGCCAATAATGAACCGCTTCCCGGCCAGCGCGACCGTGACCACGAGCACGATGCATGCGCTGCCGATGACAACGCCGAGCATGGTCAGCATCGCGCGCAGTTTGTTTGCGCGCAACGAATCCATTGCTAGATTCCAGGTTTCTTCCCAAACCACGTTTTCGACCTTCTCTCGAACGGCTCGCGTTGCGGCCACTATAGCAAATTAGAAATCGTCACCGACCAATATTTCTTGACGCCGCACGCGCACGTCATTACGATGCATTGAGTGCACCATTGAGACGCCCGTAATTTTTTACGGCGATGTTCTTCGAGATACGCGAAGAGTGAGGCAGTCGCCGGAAATAGCTGAACCCGCATCCCCGGAAACGCATGATTCAGGACAAGCGAATCGCCGTTGTCATGCCCGCGTACAACGCGGAGAAGACGCTTGAAGCAACTGTCCGCGACCTTCCCAGCGCGGTTGACATTAAGATTCTGGTCGATGATTCGAGCACGGACGGAACCGTTCCCCTCGCCGAAAAACTTGGACTGCGAGTCTTCGTGCATGACCGCAACTATGGATACGGGCGCAACCAACAAACATGCTATCGGGAAGCCCTGGCCGCGGGCGCCGATATTATCGTGATGCTTCATCCCGATTATCAGTACAACCCCGCTTTGGTGCCATCGCTCGCCGGACTTGTGGCGTGCGGTAGTTGCGACGTGGCGCTTGGTTCGCGCATTCTCGGCGGTGGCGCACGACGCGGGGGCATGCCGCTCTACAAATATATTTCGAATCGCGTCCTGACAGCGTTTGAGAATCTGTTGCTCGGCGCAAAATTATCCGAATACCATACCGGCTATCGCGCATTCAGCCGTGAAGTGCTGCTTGCCTTGCCGCTGCTCGAAAATTCAGACGATTTCATTTTCGACAACGAAGTACTGGCGCAAGCTCTGTTTTTTGGTTTCCGAATCGGGGAGATCTCATGTCCTGCACGCTATTTCGCAGACGCGTCGTCGATCAATTTTCGCCGTAGCGTTTCTTACGGCTTCGGAGTACTTGCGACCTCCTTCAAATTCGCTCTCCAAAAATTGGGCATCGCGCACTTCCGGATCTTCAAGGAAACCGGGCGCAAGCTTAACCCTGACTATTATTCAAATGGCGCCCGCGAAGTTGCGCCTGCCCGCATCTAGGATGCGAGCGTGGCGGGAATATCCCCGGCTGGAAAACCCGAGGGAAGCACTACCTCATTGCCCTGTGAGGAAACATGCCAGCGTGGATTCGCGATTTCGTGAATTGAGGAACGCGGAGTGAAACGGAAAGACGCCGCCCTTCTGCTGCTGCTGACATTTGCTGCGCTCCTGATTCACGGTTATCATCCAAAATCGGAAGACGCCGAGATCTATGTTCCCGGCATTGTAAAAATTCTCCATCCTTCGTATTACCCCTTCGGTCAGGAATTTTTCGAGACGCACGCGCACCTCACTTTTTTTCCCAACCTCATCGCATGGACGGTGCGCCTAACGCATCTCTCACTCGACTGGGTGCTTTTCCTCTGGCACTTGGCCTCGGTCTTTCTTTTTCTGTTTGCCTGCTGGAAGATCGCTTCGAAATGTTTCCCATCTCAGGCGGGGCGTTGGGCCGCCGTTGTTATGGTCGCAGCGCTGCTAACCCTGCCTGTAGCGGGCACCGCTCTGTACATTTTCGATGCGTATTTGAATCCGCGTTCTTTCTCGGCCTTCGGAATTGTTTTCGCCATTGACGCGGTTCTCGAAAGAAAATATTTAGCCACTGTTTTATGGCTTGTTCTCACCGCAGTCATCCAGCCGCTGATGGTGGTGTTCGGCCTGGCCTTTGTTTTGCTCCTTCTGATGTTGGACAAGCGGCGAAATCCAATGGCTTTGACTTCAGTCAGTTCGGCGGCGTTGTTGATCCCAGGATTCTCGTTTAGAGCGCCGTCGGCGGCTTATTGGCAGTCTTTGCAAAGTCATGCGTACTATTTTCTGCTCCGCTGGCAGTGGTATGAGTGGCTCGGTATCATCGGGCCGCTCGCTTTGCTCTGGTGGTTCAACCGCATCGCACGGAAGCGACGCCAGGCGGTGCTTGCGCGTTTGACCTGGACGCTATTCCTTTTCGAATTGCTTTTCTTTGCTGCTGGATTGATTGTGACAATTCCGCGGAGCCTTGAAATCTTCGCGCTCTATCAACCCATGCGCAGCCTGCAATTGGTCTATCTTTTTCTGTTTCTTTTCGCCGGCGGACTGCTCGGTGAAACACTCCTGAAGAATAAGCCGATGCGCTGGCTCTTGCTGTTTGCTCCGATTTGCGCGGCTCTGTGCTTCGCGCAGTTCCAGCTCTTTCCCGGCGACCGGCACGTCGAGTGGCCTGGCGCGGCTCCGAAAAATCCGTGGGTGCAAGCATTTGTCTGGATCCGCGGTAACACGCCCGAAAACGCCATCTTCGCTCTCGATCCAAATTACATGGCTCTGCCCGGGGAAGATCATCAAGGGTTCCGCGCGCTCGCCGAACGCAGCCGACTGGCCGACGGCATTAAAGATTGGAGCGCCGTCGCTCTCTATCCGGAGTTGCCACTCGCCGACGATTGCCTGGCGCAGACGCAAGCTGCGAAGGGCTGGAAAGGTTTTGGCGCTAGTGATTTTTCCCGCTTGGAGAAAACCTATGGAGTCACCTGGGTCGTCCTGCAGCGACCGAACTCGGCTGTTTACAACTGCCCCTATCGAAATTCCGCGGTCGAGGTTTGCCGTCTTAATTAGCCGTTGCGCGTCACCCCCTAGATGGCCAGTACATCAAGAGTTGGCATTCAACTGAATCAAATAGCGGCGTATCGCATCCTGCCACGTCGGAAGCAGCGGAAGCCCTTCGCGTTTCAGGCGGGCGTTTTCCAGTTGCGAATTGGCCGGCCGCAGAGCGGGGCGCTTTGTTTCCTCGCTGGTAATGGGATTCACCCGAACGCTCGCGAAGCCTGCTTGTCTCAAGATCTCCCGCGCGTAATCGATTCGGTTAGTGAAGCCTTGATTCGTCAGATGATAAGTTCCGTGCGAACCGCACTCGAGAATTCGTTCGATGCCGAGCGCTGCGTCGAACGTGTACGTCGGCGCGAACCGTTGGTCTTTCACGATCTGCAACGGCTGGCCTTTGCGTCCCATCTCAACCACCAGCGACACGAAATTCTTGCGATAGGGGCCAAACACGCTGCAAATGCGCACAATCCAGAAGCGCGGCAAGTTTTCCTGCACTTCCCTCTCGCCTTTGAGCTTGCTGCGGCCGTAAACACTCAAGGGCCGAGCCTCGTCTTCCTCCAGGTATGGTTCCGGCTTTGCACCATCGAAGATGTAGTCCGTGCTGATGTGCATCATCGGAATGCCAAATCGTTTACAGACGAGAGCGATATTTCGCGGACCTTCGGCGTTCACGCGAAACGCCAGCTCGGGTTGGCTTTCGCAAGCGTCCACATCCGTGAAGGCCGCTGCGTTTACCACCGCATCTGGATGGGCCGTTTCAATCGCATGCGCAATCGCTTCAGGGTCGGTGATATCGACTTCGCGGTGGCTCGCCGCGGAGATTTCGTGACGGGGCGCAAGCACTTCGGCCAGCGCGCGCGCCAACATTCCCTCTTTGCCAGTAAGGAATATTTTCAAGGAGATTTAGAGTTGGGCGAGAGTGGCCCGCCGCTTTACGTAGAATTTTTCGTAGTAAGCCTGATATTCACCGCTCTTGGCTTCGCGCACCCAATCAGAGTGAGTGCGGTACCAATCCACCGTGTGCTCGAGTCCCGCGTCGAGTTCGACTTTTGATTCCCAGCCAAGCTCACGCCGGATTTTCGAATCGTCGAGGGAGTAGCGCCGGTCGTGTCCAGGGCGGTCCTGCACGAATTCGATGAGTCCGTCGGGTGCGTTCAACAGTTTCAGCAGACTGCGCACAATTCCGATGTTCGGCACAGGACGCCCAGAGCCTATATTGTAAATCTCTCCGATGCGGCCCTTTTCCAGCACAGCGTCGAGCGCCCGGCAATGATCTTCGACGAAAATCCAATCGCGTTCATTCAATCCATCGCCATAGACAGGCAGTTTTTTCCCTTCAATTGCATTCGAAATCATCAACGGAATCAATTTTTCGGGAAACTGATACGGGCCGTAATTATTCGTGCACCGCGTGATGACGGCGGGAAATTTGTGCGTCCGGACGTAACTGCGCACCAGTAAATCAGACGCCGCCTTGCTCGCCGCGTAGGGGCTGTTCGGCGCGAGTTGCGATTGCTCCGTCGCCGATTCTTTCGGAGCCATGCTGCCGTAAACTTCGTCCGTGCTGACGTGCAGGAAGCGTGCAATCTTCCGTTTCCGCGCCGCTTCGAGCATCACCAGAGTGCCTTCGACATTCGCGCGGATAAATTCACGCGCCGCCGCGATGCTGCGGTCCACGTGGCTTTCAGCGGCAAAATGCACGATGGCATCGAATGGCTCTTCGCACAAATGCTCCACCGCTTCCGCATCGCAGATATCGCCGCGCACAAATCTGTAATTTGGCTGCGTATCAATATCGGCAAGATTTTGGAGATTGCCAGCGTACGTGAGCTTGTCGAAGTTGACGATTTCCGCGCTGGGATGCACGTTGAGAAAGTAGCGAATGAAATTCGAACCGATAAAGCCGGCGCCACCGGTAACTAGAAGTTTCATCCTTAGCTTCCAGACGATTTAACGAAGGCGGAATTCCGATTCTGGCTGAATTCGCGAGACACTGATCGAGTCATTGCAAGCGATACCTGACAGGGTTTCGTGACGGCAGCACGGCGGAACGATTAGCGATCGGCCTTGCGTTCATTCCTTGCTCGCATTCTTCGTTTTGGCCGCAGCCTTCTTCTCGCCAGCCTTATTTGCTCCGCCTCTCGCCACCAAGTTGTTTGCCAGCAGCAGTGACTCGAACGTTCCTGCGTCGGTCCACCAGCCATCCAGAACGCTGTGCCTGAGCGAACTTTCCGCGAGATAGTGGTTATTCAGATCCGTGATCTCCAGTTCGCCGCGGCCCGACGGCCTGAGCGTGCGAATTTTCTCGAAAACCGTCGTGTCATAAATATAAAAACCGGTCACCGCGAAATTGGACTTCGGCTGCTTCGGCTTCTCTTCGATGCGAATGATTCGACCGCCCTCAAACACGGGCACGCCGAATCTTTCCGGATGCGGCACCTCTTTCAAAAAAATATGCGCGCCGCGTCCCGTTCGCTCAAATTCCTGGCAACCTTGAGTGATATTCATCTCCAGAATGTTGTCGCCAAGCGCGACACAGATCGAATGCCCCTCGGCGAAATGCTCGGCCAGCCGCAACGCGTCCGCGATGCCGCCCTCGCCCTCCTGATAGGCGTACGAAAGATGCCGCAGATTAAAATCCTTGCCGTTGCCAAGCAGCCGCAGGAAGTCTCCCGCGCTGTGTCCGCCAGTGACAAGCAGGATGTCACGGACGCCCGCGTCCGCCAGCGTCTGCAGCGGATAAAAAATCATGGGCTTGTCGTAAATCGGGAGGAGATGCTTGTTCGTAACGCGCGTCAGCGGAAACAGGCGTGATCCAGTTCCGCCCGCGAGAACAACTCCCTTCATTTTTGGACTCTCCTGGAGGCGAGGATAGCCTGATCCCACGAATATCTAGTGAAGTGACTTTTCCAGTGCGTCGAGCTGCCTGCGCGCGTCTTTTCGACGCGAATCAAGCTGCAGCGCCGCGCGATACTGCTCGGCGGCTGCCATCTTATTGCCTTCTTTCTCGTACAAACGCCCCAGCCAGTAACGCGCCGCCGCGTGTGACGGCCAGTCGGTCCGCTGCGGCGAACTGGCAAGATACGACTTCAAGTCCTCTTCCGCAACCGTCAAATTCGTCCCGCTCAATACATGGGCCTGGCCGCGATAGAAAGCCAGGCGCGGGTCTTTTCCGTTGACCTGCGCTGCCGCATCGACGATTCTTTCCACTTCCCCGCCATTGTTCTGCCCGGCATAATAATCGGCGATCTCCAGATACGGCCCGACGGTTTGAGGCTTCATCTCGAGCGCTGCATTGTACTCGGCCACCGCCTGATCGCCCTTGCCGACATGATTAAGGTAATCGGCGCGAGCCAGATGCCCGATGAGCGGGTCCAGCTTGCTAATCTCGTTCACTTGCGCAAGTGCGTCCTCATTGCTGCCACCAACAATCCATGGCGCGTCGAGCAGATACTCTTCCAAATCGCGCCGAGCCTCAATGTTCGAACCGTCCGATTGCACGGCCGCCAGGAACTCTTTCTTGACGCGCCGCGCCAGCAAGAAACTACGGTCACGATCCGCCTTCCCGCCATACGCGCGTCCCAGCCATTCGTGGTACAGGGACGAATTGGGAGTAAGCTGGAGTGCTTTCCCAAATTCGCTGATGGCGTTATCGTAGTCACTCACTTCGACATAACAACGTCCCAGCCAGTAATGCGCGGTCGCGTCGGCGGGATTCTGCGAGATCAAGGCGCGCAGCGTGTTCATCGCCATGCTGTAATTGCCCGCCTCAAATTGTCCCTCAATAGCACTCAAGCCGTCCGCTGAGGCCGCACGTACCGCAGGCAAAAGTAGAATCAAGCATACTGCGATGGACCCGAAAAGCCGCTTCATTACTCTTTTACCTCCGCGGGATGTATGTTCATGCCGTCACGCAGTGTGATGTCGTTCGAAAGCGCGACGCGGTCGCCATTCTTCAAACCCGAAACCACTTCAAGGTCCGTTGGATTTGCAATGCCCACCTCCACATTGCGGCGGCGCAGCGTGTTGTCTTCCACGACCAGCACGAAATGCTGCGGGCCGTCTGTGTGCACCGCTCCGCGTGGCACCACCAGAACGTTCTGCCGGTGGCTCACCTCGATCTTTACATCCACGTTGATGTTGGGTATCAACTCCAAATTATCATTCGCCACGGAACAAAGCACCTCGCCGACGCTGCGCAATTCCCGCGAGATCACCTGCTTCGGCACCGTCTCGGTCCGTCCGTTCCAGACGTGCCCCGGCAGCGCATCCCACGTAATGTCCACGGGCTGATTCGGGGCGAGCACTCCCAAATCCGGCTCGTCGACGAATGCCCGAACGCGCACATAATGAAGATCGGCCATTTCCGCGAGTACTTGTCCAACCTGGACGTAGTCGCCGGAATGCACGGGCAACGAATAGAGCGTCCCGTTAAGCGGTGCAATCACGGTGGCGGAACTGACGTCATGTTGGAGCGTGACGATCAGGTCGTGGTCGCGCTGGACCGTCAACTCGGCGCTTTGCACACTGACACTGGCCTGCGCAGCCAGGGCTGCCTTTCTTTGTTCGAGCGTCTCGACGGTGGCCTGCGCTTGGGCCAATTTACTCGCGTTCTGATTTAGTTCGTCCTGCGTCGCGGCCTTTTCGGCGACAAGTTGCGTCAGCGACTTCTGCGTTTTCTGCAAGTCCGCCAAGGATATTTGCGCTTTCCGCAAATCGCCATTGATTTGCGCCAGTTCATCTGCCGGCCCGCCCGCTTTCGCAGCACGGAGTTGCTCTTGGGCCACCAGGAGCTCAGCGCGCGTGTTGGCAAGCTGGGCTTTCGCGCTGTCCGCATTCAGCACAAGAATTACCTCACCCTTGTGAACCGTCTGGCCTTCCGTAGCCGCCACCTTGTCGACAAAGGTCACAAACTGCGCGCGCGCAATGGCAGGCTCGATCGGCTCGACTTTCCCGTTACTGGCGATCGATGCTGAAAGATTCTCGCGTCTTACTTGCGCGACCTGAACTTCAGGAGCCTGGTCGCGGTTGGCGAGCACCAAGACAAGAGCCACCACTACGATAACGCCGATCAGCCATCCGACCCATCGTCTTCGTCGTCCAGGTGCTCGTTCTGACACCAATAGAGGAGTCCTCCCGGAATTTGCCGAATTGTAGCAGACGGCTCCATCGCTTGCCTACGCCGTGACATTCGACGGCGATAAAGCGCCACTAGCGGTGATGCTATACTCACTTGCGGGGATGCCAGTCGTCTACGTCATTGGCGAAGACTGGACGCTCCGCGCTGGGGTTCGCGCCGAGTTGCGCGAACGCGGCATTGAAGCGCTGGGAATGGAGACTTCCGCCGATGCCAGCGCCGCAATTGCCGCAGGCCAAACACCCTCTGCTATTGTCCTCGACGCGAACTCAAAGGCCGCGTCGGATCCAGCCATCCAAAGGCTGGTCGGACGCGTTCCCTCCGTCGTCGTCGCCTCCCGAACTTCGACCGTCCGCCTTGGCTCGGCGACAAAAACTCTGTTCCGGCCAGTACAAATCTGCGAAATCGTCAGCGCCGTCCTCGACCTGTTGAAGGGCCAGACAACCTGACCTCGAGATCGCAGGCTAGCAGTAATAGCCGTTCACGCAGGCGCCGTCTTTTGCATGAGTAACACGTGAATTTAACAAAACTTTCTCTTGCGCTCGCCCAAATTCAGCGTATCTTGCAGCGAGTGATTTGCCCCCAAGCCGGATTCAAAGAAAGGAGAAACTGATGAAAATCCTGGCCCGATTTATTGGTGTATTTGCGGCCCTGGCCTCATTGGTTGGGGTCGTCCAGAGTAGCCATGCACAGATCTTGACGAACGGCACTTCCAATGCAGCTGGTTATGTCCGGGTGCAACCGATCAACATTCAAGCCGTCACGCCCTTCACGCCTGGCACTGTTCTGGTAATGCCGCCGAACGGCGTCTCGCCATTTGCGGTCGCGAATTCTGCCAATTCGGGACAAAACGGTTCGGCCCCGTCCGGTGCCGCCTCGACCAACGCCCAGGCCAACGCGGGGAATATCGCCGGTTTGGCGACCATCCCTACATTTACCGGGGCGTTTGCCGCGCAAGGCGGGCCGAGCCTCGGCAATGTCTTCCCCTTCGTAATGATGGGAAATGATCCGCTGGCAGGTGGCACCACGAACATTCCGACGAAAATAACGGAAGTTTCGCTGCAACTACTCAATGCCGACGGAAGCATCTTCACGACAGTTCCGTTCGCGCCGTTCGAGGACGCCACAACGGATTCTCCGAACTTCGCAGACGCGATGTACGATTCCTCCGGCCCCAGTACTCAGTTTGCGGACGCAATCCAGCGCGCCGAATTCTTTAATACGATGAAACCGAATTGGCACACTGAGCTACAGCCGACCATCGTGAACCGCGTCACGATCACGGTCCCGTTCTTTGTGAACGTCCAGCTTTCCAACGGAAACATTATCCAGGCTCGATCGTACTTCACAGGCACGGCTTCGGATGGATCCACGTTCGTGCTGATGTTGAACCTGCTGTTCAACTTCTTCTACGATAATGCGGTTGTGAACGACATCAACGCGAATAATTTCACCACCGATGCCGTCAACATTGACATGTTTCCCAACACGTTTCTTTTCTCGCTCAATGTGAACAATCCGAACGTCCCTGGTGGCTGCTGTGTCCTCGGTTTCCACACATACTTTTACGAACCTGGCGCGACGCCGCAGCCGCGCTGGATTTCTCTCTTCGCCAGTTTCATCTCTCCGGGTCTCTTCGGCGCGGGATTTCAGGACGTAACGGGCTTGTCCCATGAAATCTCCGAGTCGTTCAACGATCCGTTCATCAACAACACAGTACCCAGGTGGCAGTTTCCGGGCCAGCCTCCCAGCTCAACGGTTTGCCAGAGCAATCTGGAGACGGGCGACCCCGTTGAGGTTTTGCCAACCGCGACGATTCCCCTAACCCTGAAGGAAAAACAGGAAATCTTCACGTTCCACCCACAAAACGAAGCTTTGTTGCAGTGGTTTGAAATGGGCACGACGTCGAACGCGGTCAATGGCGCATTCAGTTACCCGGATGAGACGGTCCTACCACATTCGGCTGTGCCTTGCCCATGACAGTCGGTGGCGATTGATGCGGCGTTTTCTGTAGAAATGAGAACAACCGAGGGCGCCGGGACTGTCCCCAGCGCCCTTTTTCTTTGAGAAAGCCTCCTCGTTCGCGAGCTAGCGACCCTGCCACTCAATCCTTCACCACGTCACTTACGAAAAGCAGCGGCGTAGAGCACGTTGCGCCGCAAAGTAGCCACACATACCATGCACGCCGGGGCCCGGCGGTGTCGAGGACGAACAAAGGAAAATGCCAGGCAGCGAAGTGGAATATAACTTCGCGCTTGGACGCAGAAAGAGCTGGCTCATTTCCACTGAGCCACCTCCGATGTCGCCTCCGATCAAGTTTGAGTTATGAGCTTCCATGTCGGAAGGGGCCATCACCGATCGCGCCAAAATGCGTTTTCTGAAGCCGGAAGCGAAACGTTCGACCTGATTTTCAATGCGTTCCAGCATGTCAACTCCGCTGCCATTGGGAACATGACAATAGGCCCACGCCGTGTGCTTGCCGGCGGGAGCGCGAGCGGAATCAAACAGCGATGGTTGAGCGAACAAGACAAATGGCCGTTCGGCTATCCTTCCTTGTGCCGGAGCACGCTCCGATTCGGCGATTTCTTCCAGCGTGCCGCCGATATGCACGGTTCCGGCGCGAGCGCATTCAGGGGCATTCCACGGCACAGGCCCGTCGAGCGCCCAGTCAGCCTTGAACACACCCGGGCCATAACGATAATTCTCAAAGGTGCGCCGCTCGGGTTCGCTGATCTTCTCACTGGCAATTTGAAGGAACTGTCGCGGAGTGATGTCGCACAGCACTGCGCGCGCCGGCGGCAATTCGGCGAAACTCTTCACGCGATGTTCCGTGAAAATTTCGCCGCCCAGCGAACGCAACAAATCAGCGAGCGCATTCGATAAAGATTGCGACCCGCCCGCGGCCAAAGGCCATCCAACGCTGTGGCACGTGGTCCACATCAGTAGTCCAAACGCGCCGGACAAAGTCTGTTCCAATGGCAGCATCGAGTGCGCGGCCATGCCTGCAAACACGGCGCGCGCACGAACAGTTTTGAATTTGCTGCGCGCCAGTTTCGTCGCGGAGCGCAATGCATTCAAACCAAAATGCGCCAGCGCGAAGGGATGTCGTGGAATGCGCGGCGGCGCCAAAATCGCGTCAGCCAGCTGTTCCCATGAATTTACGAGCGGATTGATGAGCGAGCGAACCGCATCAACGTCTTCGCCGAATTGTTCAGCGCTTTCATCCAATGAACGCACCAACACCGCCGCAGTGCCGTCGTCGAACGGGTGCGCGAGCGGTGCCTCCGGCTGAATCCAGCGTAAACCGAAACGGTCGAGAGGCAGCGTGCGGAAAAAGGGGGAACTGATTGCCATGGGATGAACAGCCGAGCAAATGTCGTGCACGAAGCCTGGAAGCGTCAACTCAGCTGAGCGAGCGCCTCCGCCAATTGTCCGCTCCGCTTCGTACACCGCAACTGACTTGCCGGCTTGCGCCAACCTTACGGCGGCTGCCAGCCCGTTGGGTCCCGAGCCAATCACAATCGCATCGTAGTTTCGTCGCGAAATTGCCATAGGCGCACGTTGACGTACGGCTGAAGCATCATAACTTAAAAGAGAGGCCAGGCCTTTGACTTACCCACTGCGGACTCGATAGAATCGCTGCGCCATTGGCTCCAATACAATCCCCAAAGGGAGTGCACCGATGAAGAAGATCTTTGGCCCGGGTGTGACGACAGTTCTCCTGGGCGTGTTTCTGAATACTTTCGTATTTTTCGCATGCGCACCGTCAGCAACAGCGCAAATGCGCCGGAACCAGCAAAACGCACACAACGAACCGAAAAACGAAGCGAAGCCGGAGGCAAAAAGCGAAGCGCCGGCAGAGCAGCCAAAAGAAACATCCTCGGTGACCGACCACACGATTCGCATCGGCGGGGAAACGATTCCGTACAAAGCGACCGCCGGAACAATCCTTCTGAAAAACGACGATGGCGAGCCGACCGGCCTGATGTTTTACGTGGCGTACACGCGAAGCGATGCCAAGGATATGACGCGTCGTCCGGTCGCGTTCTTCTACAACGGCGGGCCAGGCTCTTCGACGATCTGGTTGCACATGGGCGCGTATGGTCCGAAGCGCGTCGTCACATCCGATGCCACCGCGACACCGCCGGCGCCCTACAAGCTCGTCGACAACGAGGATTCCCTGCTCGATGTCACCGACGAAGTATTCATCGACGCGATGGGCACCGGATTCAGTCACGCCGTTGGCAAGGCGCACAACAAGGACTTCTGGGGCGTCGATCAGGACATGCGCGCCTTCGGCCAGTTCATCAACAACTATGTGACCGAAAACAATCGCTGGAACTCGCCGAAGTTTTTGATCGGCGAAAGTTACGGCACTTTCCGTTCAGCGGTGGTCGGAAATTATCTCCAATCGCACTATGGCATGGACTTGAACGGCATTGTGTTGATGTCCTCCGTCCTCGACCTGGGCACGATTTCATTTTATCCCGGCGAGGATCTGGCTTACGTGCTCTACGTTCCCAGCTACGCGGCAACCGCCTGCTATCACAAAATACTGCAGGGCTGTCCCGCGAATCTCGACAGCATCGTCGACCAGTCACGGCAATTTGCATCCACGGAGTATGCCTCTGCGCTCCTGAAGGGCGACAAAATCAGCGATAGCGAAAAGGAAGCCGTTGCGAAGAAACTCGCGCAGTTCACGGGCCTGAGTGAAGATTACATACTGAAAGCGAATCTGCGCGTCAACCTGCCACAATTTATGGCGGAGCTGCAGCGCAGTCGCGGGCTGACAACGGGGCGGTTGGATTCGCGCTTTTCCGGCCCCGCGGATGATCCGCTCGCCGAATACGCCTCGTACGATCCGCAATCCACTGCTTTGAGTGGAGCCTACACGGCGGCGTTCAACGACTACATCCGCAAAGACCTGAATTATGGCAAGGACATGACCTACCTCGTGTCGGCAAACTTCGCCGGCGCAAGTTGGGACTGGAAGCATGGCGGTCGCGGTTTCGGATTTCCAGGCGCGCCGAACGTGGAACCTGATCTAGTCGAGGCCATGGTTTCGAATCCGCACCTGCACGTCGAGGTCGAGAATGGATATTACGACCTGGCGACTCCGTTCTACGAAACAGAATACACGATGGATCATCTGGACTTGCCGCCCAGCCTTCGCAGCCACATTACGCTCAAATACTACGACGCCGGCCACATGATGTATGTCTACGATGCGGCCCACGCGAAGCTCAAAGCAAATGTCGCGGCGTTCATCGAAAATGCATTGAAGCAGTAGGAC
>DASYYI010000357.1:0-3744 GCA_035933995.1 Candidatus Acidiferrales bacterium
GATTCGCGCCTGCCACTGGTTGTGTGCATCACGGAAGGCATTCCAACACTCGACATGGTGCGGGTGGCCGCGGAACTGCGTGCTTCGAATACACGGCTGATTGGACCAAATTGCCCCGGGCTGATTTCGCCGGGCAAGTGCAAAATCGGAATCATGCCGGGGCATATTCACAAGGCGGGGAACGTCGGACTAGTGAGCCGCAGCGGCACGCTGACGTATGAGGCCGTCGATCAGCTCACGCGACTTGGCATTGGGCAGTCGACGTGCATCGGCATCGGGGGCGATCCGATTATCGGAACGAGTTTCCTCGACGCGATCAAATTGTTCAATGATGATGCGAATACCCACGCGATTGTAATGATTGGCGAAATCGGGGGAAACGCCGAGGAAGTGGCGGCGGAATTTATCAAGACGCACGTCAAGAAGCCAGTGGTCGGGTTCGTCGCGGGACAAACTGCGCCTCCGGGGCGACGCATGGGCCACGCGGGCGCCATCATCAGCGGCGGGCAGGGAACGGCGAAGACAAAATACGCGGCTATGCAAGCGGCGGGGATTCATACGGTGCAGAGCCCCGCGGAAATTGGCCATACGATGCAAGCGGTGCTGGGCAAGGCGGCACAGCGATAGAGCGTTTACTAAAATCTTCGGAGGGGGAAAATCTTGGCAATCGAACGCACTTTGGCAATTATTAAGCCGGACGCAGTGGGCCGCGGACTGGCGGGCGAAATTCTAAAACGGATTCACGAGGCTAAATTTCTGATCGTCGCGATTAAATCGGTGCGGCTGACCAAGAGCGAGGCGGAGGGATTTTACGCCGTCCATCGCGAACGGCCATTTTTCAAGGATCTGACGGAATTTATGAGTTCGGGCAAAGTGGTGGTGATCGCACTTGAAGCGGAAGGCGCGATCGCGCGCTGGCGCGAGACGATGGGCGCCACCGATCCCGCCAAGGCCGCGCCCGGCACAATTCGTAACGCGCTTGGCACCAGCATACAGAATAATTGCACGCACGGATCGGACGCTCCGGAGACCGCGCGATTCGAAATCGGATATTTTTTCTCCGGCCTCGAATTAATTTGAGAGCTGTCAGATAATCGGCAACGGCTTGTCGGCACCCACCTCCCATTCGTTGGGCAACAGTTGCCAGGCACAATTTCAGTGCGTCTGATTCGCAATCGCCATTGTCGGGTAGAATGAAGCGCGAGAATGCCTCATGGAACCCGCGCGCGAATTAGGAAGGACGCTGCTGATTTTCGGTTTGGTGATTGCGGCTATTGGCGCGATTCTGCTCGCCGGTCCAAAATTGCCTCTACGCATTGGCCGTTTGCCGGGAGACATCTCCTATCACGGGCGTCACGGCACATTTTATTTTCCGATTGTCACGTGCATTGTTTTGAGCGTAGTTTTGACTTTAATTCTTTGGGTTGTGGGGTCACTCCGCAAATGAAAACCGTACGAGCAATCCGCGAAGGCCACGAATGAAGCAATTTTCGTTGAATCTGATTCCTGAAAAGCACGTCTGGCGCGTGAGCGAGCTGAATCTGCGCATCCGCGATTTGCTCGAAAACGAATTTCGAGACTTGTGGGTCGAGGGTGAAGTATCGAATTTCCGCGCGGCGCAATCGGGGCATTTCTATTTCACGCTGAAGGACGAAAAGTCGCAGATCCGCTGTGTGTGCTTTCGCGACCAGGTGCGCGGCCTGAAGTTCCGGCCGGAGGATGGACTGCACGTCACGGTGCGTGGATCGGTGAGCGTCTATGAGCCGCGAGGCGAATATCAGATTTACGTTTCGCATATCGAGCCGGTGGGATTGGGGGCGCTGCAACTTGCGTTCGAGCAATTGAAGAAGACACTCGCAGCCGAAGGACTTTTTGATGCGGAGCGTAAGAAGCCGCTGCCAGCGTTGCCGCGACGCATCGGGATTGTGTCGTCACCGCAAGGCGCGGCGATACGCGACATCTTGCGCGTGCTTCGGCGGCGGTTCCCAAACTTGCACGTAATGTTGTATCCGGTGAAAGTGCAGGGCGAAGGAGCGCCGGAAGAGATTGTTCGCGCGATCCGCCACTTCAATCGGGCAGTGCTTGTGGACGTGATGATCGTGGCGCGGGGCGGCGGGTCGTTCGAGGATTTGTGGGCGTTCAACGAAGAAATTGTCGTGCGCGCGATTGCGGCGTCCGACATTCCAATCATCACGGGGATCGGGCACGAGACGGACACGACGATCGCGGATTTCGCCGCGGACATGCGCGCGCCAACGCCTTCCGCGGCTGCGGAAATCGTAGTGCGCACACGCGCGGAATTTGAAAAGCACATTGCGGATTGCTCGCGACAGCTTGCGCAACAGATACGTTATTTATTTCTCGAGAAACGGCACCGGCTGCGGGATTTGGCAATGCACCGCGCGTTCCGCCGACCGGAAGATTTGGTTCACCGCAGCCGCCAGCACCTTGACGAAATGAATGCAGCGCTCGCGTCAGGATTGCGCGGCCGGCTAGATGTGGCGCGGCAGCGCATGAAGATGGCGAGCGCGCGGATGGGATTGTTTGATTTGCGCGGACGAGTGGGAATGCTGCGAATTCGCGCGGAGCGGCGAAGCGGGGAATTAGGTGCGGCGCTCGAACGCGCGGTGACACGGAAGCGGCGGCGATACGCGTCCGTGCAGGTGCGAATTGCGTCGCTCGATTTGCGGGCGCGCGTGAGCCAGCTACGGCGAAGGCTCGAACGCGATGCGAGTGAATTTACCGCGCACGCCAGGCGGTATCTGGTTGCGACGCGCAGAAAATGTGAAGCTGCCACGGTGCGTCTGGAAGAACGCAGCCCATTCCAATTGCTGGAGCGCGGATACGCGATTGCATATGACGCCAACGGGCGAGTGTTGCGTTCGGCGGAACAGGTTGCCGCGGGCGATGAAATTGCCGTGCGTGTGGCGCGCGGGGAAATTGGCGCGACGGTGCGGACAAAGAGAAATGTCGGCGACTAGGGAGATGTTCGTGAGGAAAAGGAGCAATGAGTTTTCTTGACGCGCACGCACGGAAAATTAGTCCTCGGAGTCGGAGCCGGCGGCGACTTTCAACACCGCTAAGAACGCTTCCTGCGGGATGTCGACTTTGCCGACGCGCTTCATGCGTTTTTTGCCTTCTTTTTGGCGTTCGAGGAGCTTTCGTTTGCGCGTGATGTCGCCGCCATAGCATTTGGCGAGAACATTTTTGCGCAGGGCGCTGATGGTTTCGCGCGAAATCACACGGCTGCCGATGGCGGCTTGAATGGGAACTTCGAATTGCTGGCGCGGAATTAATTTCCGCAGGCGCGTGACGAGTTCGCGCCCGCGTTCATAGGATTGTTCGCGATGGCAGATGAGCGTGAGCGCGTCGACGGGTTCGCCGCCAACGAGCACATCGAGTTTGACCAAATCGGCTTCGCGATAGCCCGCGAGATGATAATCGAGTGAAGCGTAACCACGCGAAACGCTCTTGAGGCGGTCGTAGAAATCGAGAACAATTTCATTCAACGGCATTTCGTATGTGAGCATGACGCGTGTCGGCGATAGGTACTCGAAATTCTTCTGCGTGCCGCGCTTTTCCTCGCAAAGAGCCAAAATTGCGCCGACGGAGTCATCCGAAGTGATAATCATGGCGGTGAGGATGGGCTCCTCGATGCGCGCGATTTGCGCGGGCGGGGGAAACTTGGTTGGATTGTCGACTTCGATGGTTTCATTCGCCGTAGTCGTAATGCGATAGCGGACG
>DASYYI010000362.1:0-6409 GCA_035933995.1 Candidatus Acidiferrales bacterium
GTGCTCGTGGGATTGTGGCCGCTCACAAGTTACAAGCAGGCGCTGCGATTGAACAACGAAGTGCCGGGAATCGTGATTCCCGAAGCGACGTTGAAGGAACTCGAATCGGCAGGCTCCGCCGCGCGTGACCGCGGCTTCGTGCTGGCGCGGCGCATGCTCGATTGGGCGCGCACTGAATTGCCCGGCGCGTATTTGATTCCGCCGTTCAAGCGCTACGAGGAAGTGCTGGAATTATTTTCGTAGAGAAAGCGTGAAGGGTCAGAAAAACCAGAAGCGCTTGCGGTGGCCGGCGCTTTTTTCCTGGGCGCGCGAGGATTTCGCTTCGGGAAATGCGGGAAGATAAGGCAGCGCACGGCCTTCGAACACGGCGCGGGGATTTTCTTCAAACAACGCTTGCGCGATTTCGTCGCCCTTGCGTTCCGCAATGAGTTCATACACGGCCCTGAGCCGCAAAGGCCGTGACGTCAAGTTGTGCGCGTCGCTCGCGATAAAATGAATTGCATTCGAATCGAGCAGAGTTTCCGCGGCCGTTTGCGCGCGCTCGCCGAAACCGCCGGCGAGGGATTGCGCGGTGACTTGCACGAAGCAGCCCTGATGCAGCCAGCCCCAAAGCCTTTCCCAATCCGAGCGAATCAGGGGATTGCGTTCAGGATGCGTGATGATCGGCTGAAGACCTAACAGTTGTATTTGGTGAAGCGTTTGATCCAGCGAAGCAGGAACGGAGAAATTCGCAAATTCAACGAGCAGATAATTTTTCTGATTCAACGCGAATTGCGCAGGCTCCTCACGAAGCGCTTCGAAATTCTCGTAGCTCAAATGGAAGTCGCAGCCCGTGCCAATCAGGAGACGCTCGCCCACCTTTGCTTGAAGTTCGTCGCGGCGAGAGCGCACCAATTTCGGGGCGAACGGATAATGGTTGTTTGCGTGCGGCGTGGCGATGACGTGCGTGACGCCATCTTCGATAGCCATCTCAGCCATCTTGAGAGAGGTTTCCAGTGAATCCGAACCGTCGTCGAGATCAGGCAGGATGTGGCAATGAATATCGATCATGTGCCGGCGAAGATAGCGCAGGATTCAGAGATTGGGAAGCTCCATTCACCGCGTCTTCCGCGCAACTCTGGATTTGTGCGCCGGAACAAAGATCACAGATTGAATTTGCGACTCGACGGCTGTTGTGCGAGTCTCTGTAACGTCGAAAGCGCGCATGGCCGGCGCCTCCCTTTTGGGGCGCCCTCCCGCGCGAGAGGGTGAATGCGTTCATGAACCTGCTGCTGTTCACGCTGCTGATCTGGATATGTTCGCTTGGCGCGGGATTGCTGGGATCCTTGACCGGCTTGGGTGGCGGAGTGGTGATTGTTCCACTGCTGGTGCTCGTGTTCAGAGTGAACATCCATTATGCGGCGGGCGCTTCGCTGATCTCCGTGATTGCCACATCGTCGGGGGCTGCCGCGGCGTACGTGAAGGAAGGATATTCCAACGTGCGCATCGGAATGTTCCTGGAAGTGGCGACGACGCTGGGCGCGCTGTTTGGCGCATATCTGGTGGCGAAGGTTTCTCCGTCAGCCATTGCGATTATTTTCGGACTCGTGCTGATTTTTTCGGCGTATTTGTCGCTCCGGAAAATGCCAGACATCATTGACACGCGGCCACCGGATCGGCTCGCGGCGCGGCTTCGCTTGAATGGCGATTATCCAACCGCGGAGGGGCTGAAGAAATATACAGTTCGGCGCGTGCCGATTGGATTTTTGGTCTGCAACTGCGCCGGGATTCTTTCCGGGCTGCTGGGGATTGGCAGCGGCGCGTTGAAAGTGCTGGGCATGGACCAGGCGATGGAGGTTCCGTTCAAAGTATCGACAGCCACGAGCAATTTTATGATTGGCGTGACGGCGGCGGCCAGCGCGGGAATTTATTTTCACCGCGGATACGTGGATCCCGCGCTGGCGATGCCCGTGATGTTGGGAGTGCTGTTCGGCGCATTTATCGGCGCGCGCATCCTGCCGGGCGCCACGACGAAATATCTTCGCGTTTTGTTCAGCGTGGCGATTGTGGTGTTGGGAATCGAGATGCTGGTAAAAGGAATGTCGGGAAAACTGTAAATGGCCGAAGCGAAAAATCAGTGGAATGACGAGAGGATGGACCGGATTATCTCGGTGCTGTTACGTACCGGCGTCATCTTGTCGTCAATCGTGGTGCTGATCGGCGGGATTTGGTATTTGGCGCAAAGCGGGGGGCTGGCGCCGAACTACCAGACGTTTCAGGGAGAGCCAGCGACCTTGAATGGATTTCGCGGGATTATGAGGGGAGTTTTTTCATGGCACGGCCGGAATTGGATTCAGTTTGGGCTGGTGATGCTGGTGGCCACGCCGGTGGCGCGCGTGGCGTTTAGCGTATTCGCGTTCTTCGAGGAACGCGACTGGCTGTACGTTGCGCTGACGCTGTTCGTCCTTTCAGTGCTAATGTTCAGCTTTATTTGGCGATAGTTGCGATTCATTTGTGCGAGGAAGCGTGCAAGAATTCATCAACCAGATTCGCAGCGAACTTCGCGAGAGCGCAAGCGTCAAACAGAACTTTTCCGAGGAACTGCTTGGGCGCGTTGCGCGATTCGCCGAGATGGGCGCCGCGGCGCTGAAAGACGGCCGCAAAATTATTTTTTTTGGCAATGGCGGAAGCGCGGCGGACGCGCAACATTTGGCGGCGGAACTCGTGGTTCGGCTGCAACGGAATCGGGCGGGGCTCGCGGCGATTTCGCTGGCGACGAATGCGTCGATTTTGACGGCGGCGGGAAACGATTTCGGCTTCGAGAATATTTTTGCGCGGCAAATCGAATCGCTCGCGTCGGCGGGCGATGTTCTGGTGGCACTCTCAACCAGCGGGAAGAGCGCAAATATGCTCCGCGGAGCGGAAGCCGGGCGCGCTAAAAACGCATTCGTGGTGGGAATGACCGGCGAGACCGGCGGGGAGCTTGCCGGCAAAGTGGATTTGCTTATCAATGTGCCGTCGCGAAACGCGCAGCGAATCCAGGAGGCGCACATCACCATCGGCCATATCGTTTGCGGGCTGATCGAACAGATTTGCTGCGGGTAAACAGCGTCACAACAGTTTGGGTGACAACACAATCTTCTCCTGCTAGGCTCTCTCCACTCTTGTTGCCGGGCCTTCTGATTCCTCCTGTGTTAACTGACTCGCGGTGTACGGCGGAGTCACATTTGCGGTCACGCGCGTGCGCCGCTAATGTGGAAGGATGCCGATTACACCAAACGCCGAGGAATTGCCGCTCGACAAAGGGCGACGCCGCAGCCTGCGCGTAATGCTCTCCGTGACAGTGATTGTTCGCGGGAAAAATGCCGAAGGAAATGCATTCGAAGAAGAAACGAAAACGCTGGTGGTGAACGCGCACGGCGCGCTGATTCATCTTCGAGCTGACGTGAGAGCCGATCAGAAAATTACTCTAATTCACAAAGGGACCCAGGAAGCACAACAGAGCCGCATCGTTTATGTGGGAACAACAATGCAGGGCGGCAAGGCTCAAGTGGGAATCGAATTCGACAAGGCCGCGCCGAAATTCTGGCAGATCAGTTTCCCGCCGGACGACTGGAACGTGCCGGAGGATTGAGAAACGCGCCACGTTGAGATATTTTCCCCGCTTCGGACGCCGTGCTTATTCTGAAGATTGCCGAGTGTTCATTTTTGTAAGTAGGCGGGAAGATCGGCGAGATTGTCAAGCAGCAGATCGGGACAGCACGCCGGCAATTTCGCGCTGCCCATTCCGTAGGTGACACCGCAAGCCCAAGTGCCGGCATTTCGCGCGGTTTGAATGTCGACGTCAGAGTCGCCAACCATCATAGCTTGGCGGGGGGCGGCGCCGAATTCCCGCAACAAAGTATTCAGGCCCATCGGATCCGGTTTTTTCTTCTCGAAACTATTGCCGCCGTAGACGAAACGAAAATATTTCTTCATTCGCAAGCCGTCGATAATCGCCTGGCTGAATTTCACGGGCTTATTGGTGAGCACGGCGAGTGAGCGGCCAGCAAGAGCGTCGAGCGCTTCGAGGACGCCAGGATATGGAAGCGTGTTGTCGAGCATGTGCGCGCGATAATAATCGAGGAAGTGGACGATTCCCTTCTGGATTTCTTCCTCGGAGGTGGGTTCGCCGAGGGCGCGCTTGATCAGCACGGGAACGCCATTGCCGACGTAACTGAAAATCTGGTCATGGTCCATGGGCTTGCGGCCTAGATATTCGAGGGTCGCGTTCATCGAGAGAGCGAGATCGAGTTTCGAGTCGATGAGCGTGCCATCCAAATCGAAGACAAACGCCTTGACGCCGGGGAATTGTTTTCCGTTTTTGGACATGCGCTTCGCGGAGAATCCAGTGCGATAGGTTATTGTAGCGGACGGCAAACAGTTGCGCTGGCGTTTTTTGTTGGCGTCGCGGGCGGAGTTGGAGAGCGGCGGAGAGGTTGTTACAATCGCACATTTACGCGGGGCCGACTTTTTCGCTGAGGGGACATGACTGAACTTTTTGCATTCCGAGCGATACGGTACGACGCGCGCCGCGTGGCGCTCGATAGCGTGCTGACGCAGCCTTACGACAAAATCAGCGCCGAAATGCAGGAACGGTACGCCGCGGCGAGCCCGTATAATTTGATTTCGATCGAGAAGGGAAAGAGCTTTGCGTCGGATTCGGCGGAAAATAATGTGTACACGCGCGCTTCGCGGAAACTGGAGGAGTGGCTCGCGGACGGCGTGCTGATTCAGGATGCCGAGCCCGCCATTTACGCTTATTTTCAAAATTACGAGATCCCGGGAACGACGCAGCGGCTGGAGCGGCGAGGATTCATCGCTCTGGGGAGATTGGCGGATTATGAAGAGCGCGTGGTCTTCCGCCACGAGCACACGCTGACGGCGCCGAAGGCTGACCGGCTGGAATTGCTCCGGCACACGCGGGCGCAGACAGGACAGCTTTTCATGCTGTATGACGATCCGGCGCGGCGAGTCGACGGCGTGTTGGAGGAAACGGCGAAGCAGGCGCCAGTGGCTGAGATGCGCGATGAGTACCATGTGCGTCACCGGCTGTGGGCGATTTCCGATCCGGCGACAATTCAGCGGATCACGAGTGCGATGGCGGATAAAAAATTGGTCATCGCCGACGGGCACCATCGATATGAAACGGCCCTGGCGTATCGCAATGAATGCCGCGCAAAAGACGGGCGAATCGACCCGGATGCGCCGTACGAGAAGGCGATGTGGACGTGCTTCAACACGCGGCAAGAAGGTCTGACCATTCTGCCGACGCACCGCGTGGTTCGCAATTTGCCCAGATTCTCGATTGAGAAGTTTCTGGAAGCAGCATCGCAATATTTCAACTGGTACGCGTATCCGTTTGCGTCCGCAGCGGAGTACAGCCAAAGCTTCGCTGAATTTCATCACGATTTTAAGCGGCGAGGACACGCGGGACATACGATCGGTGTTTACACGGGCAACCAGGCATTTTATCTGCTGGTACTGCGGAACAGCGCGGAGCTCGAGCGTCTGCTGCCGGATATTTCTCCGGCGCAGCGGCAGCTCGACGTGGTGCTGCTGCACAGGCTGCTGTTGCACAAATGCCTGGGGATTACGGCGGAGAAAGTGACGGCAGAAACGAACGTCACTTACGAACGCGAGATGGAGGCCGCGATTGGCGCAGTGGATCGCGGAGCGGCGCAAATTGCGTTCCTGCTGAATCCTGTGCGCGTGGCGCAAGTGGTTGAGATTGCGCTGGCGGGAGACGTGATGCCGCAAAAATCCACGGATTTTTATCCCAAGCTGCTCAGCGGGCTGTGCATTTACCGGATGTAAATGACGCCGACGAATACCGGTTTGTCGATTATGAAAAATGGAATTGGCCTGAAAAAGAGGCGCAGAAAAAGGCGCATTCCAGTCCCGATTAGAAAAAGTTAAGCCATTTGTTTTAAGAGAGTTAATCAAAAATGACTTGTGTTTTGTGTACCGATTAAAAAAATCATAGATTTGGGTAGAAAAGTTACTTGGAAGAGGGAGTGGAAGGTCTAGGCGGCGAGGAGACGCCACCGGGAGACTCCCGTTGTGGGAAACGCTGGGCCGAAGATCGAGGAGTGTGCCATAACCAAGAAGATATGTTTACCATAGGTTAACGGAAAAGACAAGAGATTCCGAGAGTGACCACGAGCGGCTGGCACAAGTTACTCTTCGGGTAGAAAGTCGCGGACCTGACGGCGACAAACAAGAATTGCCACAAGCTTATCAAGTAGTAATACAAACAGGAAAAAGGCCGCGGTAGCCCAGGCATTTTCAGCAACTGCAGAACCTTGCGGGGCAATCAGAGCAAGAGCGCCTTGTGAGAGGATGACTAACAGCAGCAACAAGTCGACGAGCGCACGCAAGAGTCCTAGTC
>DASYYI010000379.1:0-7869 GCA_035933995.1 Candidatus Acidiferrales bacterium
ACCCAGCCTTTGCCCAAATTGGCCGGCTCGTGCAACGGACGGCCCTGCACCACTGGCCCCGGATAGCCAATCGAAATCACGTCGTACTTCCAGCCGCTCGCCAACTGCTTCACGTCTTTCACCATTTGCGCCGCCGTCATCGTTGGCCCGGAGATGATCTTTCGCTCCTCGCGCTCTCCCGTCGCGAGCACTTTGACGTGCGTCCCCCCGACGTCAATCACCAAAATTCGCAACCCGTGTTTGCCTTTTATTGCAGTCACAATCTAACTCCTGAAGACTCTCGAGATGTCATCTCGCCTACCCTGCTCGCCATGACGAAGGAAGGGAGGAACGACGGGTCGGTCAGTCGGCGCGAAGCGCCGAGCGCTTTGCTTCGTTATGTTGTCATCCCGAGCCGCCACGCGGCGAGGGATCTGCTTCTGCTTTTTCTTGCCTGTCATTCCAAAGCGCCTCGCACTCTGTTCTCCCGTCTTTGCTCATGTAGGGCCCGACTATGGTCGGGTTGTCGGCGCTTTATATTCAGATCTCAGCGCTCTATTGGCCGGAGCCGTCGGATGGCAACAGGAATCACAGCAAGCACGGCTCTCTCAAACCATTCCCGATGCCGTTGATATTGAACTCCGAGGTAAATCACGACGAGCCCCAAGAAGCTCAAGACTATCGGAAACAGGAATGAATCTTTAAAAACGTCGTATGACAAATGTCCCAGGTATCCGAAAACACCAAACGCACCGAAGACAAGGAACACACGCCTCTGAAGAAAAACTGCAACAATAATTAGGCCCAAATTTACCAGACAATACAAAAACTTCTTCCATTCACTCGAACTTTCCATCAGGGACAGGCCGCCCCAGAACGCCGCCAGGCCAAATAGATATCCCCAAAATGCGTAGTCTTCTCGCGTTCTCCTGTCAATCAGGTACGTTGCCAGAAGGATTAGGAGACCGAAGCACAAGGATACCCAAAGGCGCTCTCTCCAAGTGAACTCCGTCTTGCCAACGATAAGCGGAGTCAAATCCATAGACATATACCAGAGAGAAAACGCGATCGGAAACGTGAGGAATGGGAAGCGGACAAATCTCAAGGCAATAAGACCTGCCACAACAGTGCCAACTTCCATGAGAATCCAGCTTCCTTTTATCCAAATGTGATAGCTCTGGAAGTTGGCGGGAGCACCCTGCGGCCAAACTCCCGTTACTCGCTCAAGGCCATAGATGGCCAGAGGCGTCATCCAAACAGCCAGCGTGAACAGCAATCCCCCGGGGATCGCCAAGTTTTCTTTGTGCCAAAGAGTTCGCCCGGCGAGAACAAATACCACTGCATAGCACGAAGCAAGAAAAAAAATCCAAATACCGCCAAATCGTTCCCATCCCAGATTCATCAACCAACCCATCGCCGACATAACAACCAATGCACCAAAGTAGTAGGCAACGTTTGTAGCATCAAACTTCGGTTTTTTTGAACTCGCGCCTCGCTCCTGGAGCTTTTGCCATAGATGGTCGGCCTGCTCCGGTGAAATTACGCCCTCTCCGGCCGCCCAGATCAAATCCTCTTTGGAAAAGTCCATTCGCCACCTCACTCGAAGCTAAAGGGTCCCGACCGGACGCATATTCAACTGTCCCTCGGATTGGTTGAGTTCTATCATAACGAGATTCGCGCCGCCATGCTCTCGACTTGTTGCAGTGCGATCTCGGTCGAACAATCCGGACTCCGCGGTTTAGCATAGGTCCCAGTCCTCCGTGCTTGCGCGCTCGACCTGAAGCCTTTCCCTCTTTTACCTTACGTCCGGAGCTATTGTTCTACTAAAACCACAGAGTCACCCGATATTGTAAATCAAGTGAATTGATTGTAGTGTCACTCCGTGATTACGACGCAACGATCCAGCCCATTTCGCGCCTTCCAAACAGGGCGGCGGCGGAGTTTGTGGTCGGTCTAGCGGTTCCCCCAACTTCCCTCCCAGAGCATTTCCGCGCCAAATTCAGCGAATATATGATTTTTTTGAGCGGCAATGAAATGCACAGTCACGCAAACGCAACCGATTTAAAATGTGTGGTTTACATTTTCTTGATCGGTAATGAGTTTCGTTTTTGCGCGCTCCGACTTTTCGCCCCTCCCGATTCTCATATTCCCGTCTTGGAGGTGTCCACCCCGTCCCCGCGACGGCAGCAGTCCCGGACTCCCAGCCCTTTCTCGAACAACTTTTTCGCCATTTGCCAGAGCCTTGACCGAAGAGTAGAATCGTTCTCCCCGGTGCCCCTGATAGCTTCCCAGCGGAGATAGGAGAAACGCAGATCGTGAGAGGCGCAATACAAAATACTCAGCGGGCGGAGCTCGGCTTGGCGCGTTGGATGGCGCGCGCGCGGAAAATCTGCAAGAAGGCAGGCAAGGAACCGAGCGCCGACAATGTTCATGACCTGCGAACTGCGCTGCGCCGCTGCCTGGCCATCGAGAGCGCGCTGAGCGAGTGCGATCCGCATCCCGACTGGAAAAAAATGAAGCGCGCGGCCAAGAAGCCCCTGAAGAATTTGGGCGAGCTGCGCGACTCGCAAGTGCTCCTCGACTGGCTGGGAAAACTGGAAGTCGCGAAGGATGGATTGGGCGAGGCGCTCAAGATGTCGATTGAGCAGGAGCAAAAGCATTTGAAAGCGGCCGCATCGAGGGCCCTCGGCGATTTCGACCAGCAAAAATGGAAATCGTGGGAGGAGACGCTGGCTCCGCGCGCCGCGCTGGTCGCGCCCGATAGTCCGGTAGCGCAATACATTGGTCTGGAGAGGTGGGAAGAAGGCCATCGGCGCCATCGGTTCGCCCTGCACAACCAATCCAGAATCGGATATCACCGGTTGCGAGTGGGCCTCAAGAATTTCCGTTACACCGTGGAGAATTTCCTTCCCAGCCTGAAGGCAGAGTGGGACAAAGATCTGAAACAGCTCCAGAATCTCTTGGGCGACGTGCATGATTTGGATGTGCTGTGGTCAAGGGTGATCCGCGTGAGGCCCGAGAGCGACCGCGCGACGCTGTCGACCTGGAAAACAGCCATCGAACAGGAAAAAAAGCAGCGCCTGGGGCAATACCGGTCAAGCACAGCGGGCAAGAATTCAGTATGGCAAGTGTGGCGAGCGGCGTTGCCTCAGAACGAGAAACTGGAAGAGGCCGCAGTCGCAAAGCTGGGCGTGTGGGCGTCTTTACGAACGCCGGAGTTCGCGCCCGTGCAGCGCATCGCAGCAAGAGCGGCAGAGCTATGCGACTTGCTGGCCGCGCGCGGATTTGCGGTTGGGCTGCCGACAGAACGCGCGCGCTGGATCGTGCAGGCGGCGGCGCTGATGCAAGACGTCGGCCTGAGCGAAGGAAGCAAAAGGCACCACAAGGAATCCTACCGGTTGATTCGCAAGCAGCCCGTGCCCATTGGATGGAAACAAACTGAATTGCAATTGGCCGCGCTGGTGGCGCGCTACCACCGGAAAGCGCTGCCCCAACTGAAGCATAAGGAATTCAGCCGCCTGCCGGCGGCGATGCAGCAAGCCACGCTTTTCCTGGCGGGCATTCTGCGCCTGGCGAATTGTTTCGAGCAAGCGGCAAAACCGGTGCGGAAACTCGATCTGGATGTGACGCTTGAGGGCTTGACGCTTCGAGCCTACGGCTACGATGGTGAAGAGCCGCTCCTGTCGAAACTGGCCAACGCCAAGCATTTGCTTGAAATCGCGTGCCGCAAGCCAATCGTCATTTTGCCGGGAGCGGCCGGCGCAGCAATTCGACAAGTGGAGCTGAAGGCAAAGGCGCATGCCGCATAACGAATCGCTTTGGCGATTCCGCTGTTTGTTCGCCGTGAATCTTGCGCGTTACTCGGCCAGAAATCGGAGAGCCCTTGGCGTGTAAATGGCGACGATCGCGCCGTGCGGCGGCGAAAAAGATTCCACTTCCAACGACGCCAAGCCCGCCTTCTTTAGCGACGTAACCGCGGTGCGGCTGCCGATGGCGTACGCGATCACCTCGTCCAAATTCGGCGCGTGTCCCACGCAGATTACTTCGTCGATCTTGATTCCCGCAAACTCCTTGAACAGATCCGCCGGTTTTGCTTCTGACTTCAGCGCGTCCGTGTAGCGTAGCTTTTTTACCGGATAACCCAACGCGTTGCAGACGATCTCCGCGGTTTGCACCGCGCGCAAGAGAGGACTCGTCAAAATAATGCCGGGCTTGATTCCGAGCGCATACAGACCGCGGGCGGCAGCTTCCGTTTTAGCGATTCCCTTGGGCGTGAGGAAACGATCTGCGTCTGGAGGTGAAGCAGGATCTTCGCGGTCGATCGCGATGCCGTGCCGGAAAAGATGAACTTTCATGTGCGATTCCTTTTTTCTAGTTTCTACTGGACTGATATTTGGGTCCAAACGAATTTCGCCGCCATAAAACAATTACGACTCGCGAATGCAGAATAGAAAATCCCGTTTGTCATGTTGAAATCACGCCGCGCGATGCGTTCGCACAAGCGGCCTCTGAAGGCCGGATGCGATTCGCGTGGTGCGAGCGCGGCCAAAACGGATTTTCCTTCCAAATACCTCCTCGAATAATTCCGCGGCGCGATGATAGTCGCGAATGGGCAGCGGTTTGGGGTCGCTCGAATGCAAGCGGAGAAGAATTCCCTTCTTGCCTATGATTGCGTCCACATTCTGAATAGCGCGGCGGCGCTCTTTGTCGAGAGCGATCGCGATACGGAGTATGGAAGTGAGCGCCCGGACTTGCGCGCGACGACGCGGGCCAAGCGACGAATAAAGTTTGTGCTGCGGATCAGGGTTCGCCTTGCCGTGATAGCGGATCAAACAAGCAACGAGGAGGCGGTCGGACTCCGCGAGTCCCGGAATGTGCGCATGGCGAACGATATACTCGCCGTGCTTGTGATGCGAGCTGGAATCTATTGCGTAGCCTACATCGTGCAATATGGACGCCAGCTCGAGGGGCAACCGGAGTTCGTACGGAAGGCGGTGAATGGGAGCGAGCTGGTCAAAAAGATAACCTGCGAGGCGGCGCACCTGTTCTGCGTGCGACTGCTCATAATGAAAACGCGCGGCTACGCGGCGCGCTTCGCGGAGCAGCGGCTGAAAACGGGCGGCGTAGGCGCTGACGACTGCTCCGGAAAATTGCGAGGACGCAAGATCCCAAAGGATCCCTTCCTTAACGCCAACTCCCGGCACGAGGAGGGATCGCAAACGAAGCCATTGAGCGAGCGAGGCGAAAACCACGGCAGCGACGCCAATGACTTCGGCGCGATCGCGGCGGAGATGGAGCACGTCCATGCGCTCGGCGACATCGAGCCCCAAAATTCCCCACAGACGCTCGCGAAGGAGGCGAAGATTGATTGTCGCGATTCCAGCGATGCGCGGACCAGGAGCGATCCGGGCCAGCGCTTCGGCATTCCCCCCCGACGCGACGGCGATTGCACCGGAGAGATTAGGCGGAGCCGCCCAAACGCTTCGGAATAGAGAAAAAACGCGATGCTGTACGCGTTCAAATTCATCTTCGCTGAGGGCGCCGTAAATTCCGAGCGTCTCCATCAGGCGCACGCTGCCCAGCGGCAACGCGAAAATTTTCTCCGGCGTGCGCTTGCGAAGCAGGCTGATTTCAAGGCTGCCACCACCTAGATCAACAATGAGCCGTGGAATCAATTTGTGGCTCAATGCGCCGAGAATCGCGGAGCGCACGAGACGCGCTTCCTCGGATGAATCGATCACTTCGAGTTCGATACCTGTCGTGCGGCGAATACGGCGAATCAGATCGTCGCGATTGCGCGCTTCACGGGCGGCGCTGGTGGCGACCGCTCGGCAATGCTGCACGCCATAGCGGTCCAGCAATTGTTTGAAGCGACGAAAAGCGTGCACCGCGTTGTCGATTGTCAAGCGGCTGAAGCGACGTTTCGTAAATGCGCGATGGCCCAAGCGAACCGGCGCGCGCTCGACGTCGAGAATTTGAATTTCGGCGGAAGATTTTGCCTCGGCAATGACGAGCCGAATGGCGTTGGAACCCGCATCGATGGCTGCGATTCGGACAGGGGCGGCCAAGGTTATTGCCAGAGATGGACGAGGGCGTGCGAGGGCCGGTAACGGATATTCCGGATGCCCAAGTAGGATGCGATGCGTTTGCGCAGATCAGCGTTGACCATGCGAATCGGATTCTCGCCGTTCAAGGCGGCGAAGCCGTGATGCTTGGCGAGGCTCACGAATTCCTTGCGAAGCATGGTCTGGTAACTGATGAAGGAGTCATAGAGATCGTCGGAAAGATGCAAGTCGCGTCCCGCTTCCCAGAAACTGATGGCCGGGGATTTTTGAAACTCACGCTCGAAGGCGATTTGCGGGCGGACATTGAGGAAGAAAGTGAGGTCCGGAGGCAGCGCCAGTTCATAGATGCGGTGGAGATATTCATGATCGAGACCGCGAACGACGGCGCGCGCGATCAGCGTGTAGTAATAACGGTCCGCGAGAACAATCATGCCCGAGCGCAGCGCGGGGAGAATGCGATTTTCGAGCTGATCGAAAAAGTCGGTGGCGTACATCAGCGCGAGCGTATAGCGGGTGACGGAATTTCGGGCGAGCAAACTGTCGATATCTTTTGCAATCAGAAAAGAACGGCGAAGGCCCATCGTCTGGACGGCGAAACCCTGCGACTCGAGCCATTCGGTGAGCAGCGCGATCTGTGTGGAACGGCCTGAACCGTCCGTGCCTTCGAGAACAATGAGATGGCCGCTGAGCTCGCTGCGATTTTTAGTGGGCAAGCCAGCGGAAGGGCGCAGCGGCACGCTTTCGCCGAACCACGTTTGCATGCCGGAAGCGGCCGTGGTGATGAATTCTTGAGTGACAACGTCCGGATTGCCGTCGGATTTTACGGGATCAGTCATACATTTTTGTAGCGCTTCAATTCAATCTGCCCGGCGACGACGTCGCGCATTTTCTGCTGCAACTGATGCACCGGCAGCGTGCCATCCATCAGGACAAAATTATCCGTCGGTAGCATCTGGTCGTAACGCGCTAGAGTGAGTCCTTGAAATTTTGCAAAACTCTCGATGGGATCGAGCGAAAGGCCCAGGTCCATTCCGGCTTCGTAATATTTAATTCGCGGACGGCCGCTGAGGATGCGGCGAATGGCGATTTCGAGAGGGGCGCGGAAATAAAACGTGACGTCGGGAACGACGGCGAAGCGGTAGAGATTCCTCAACCACTCGATGGGGCAGCCGCGAGCGCCGTCGCGCGCAAAGGCAGTGTAAATGTAGCGGTCGGCGAGAACCAAATGGCCGCTGCGAAGCAATGGCAGAATTTGACGTTCGTAGCGGTCGGCGAAATCGGCGGCATGAATTAGGGAAAACGTCATGGGCGTAAGCAAGCGGCGCTTCTTGCCGCGGCGGGTCGCTGATTTCACCAATGGCGAGGAATTCCACTCCGTGAAATAAGTGCGGTAGCCTCCGACCTCGAGCCAGCGCTTCAGGAGATGAAGCTGCGTGCTTTTGCCAGAACCGTCGATGCCTTCGACAACCACTAGGGCGCCAGAATAGGGACGAGCAGGCGGCTTGGGGCGCTTTTCCTCGGGATGCGCTGCCGATTCAAGAGTGGTGCTTGGCGTTGCCATTTGTGAGGACAAACTCTACTAGTCTGGGCCAGAAGTGTAAATACGGGATGACCCTTCCGTTAAAAGTATATCAAAGCTCTGGGCAATTTTTCCTGGGCTCGCAGAATGCACGGTAGTTAACAGCACGTTCTGCGCGCGTATTATCGGCTATTGCCTTCCTGCAACCTGCTCATTGGTGTCGTAAAGCGGCTGGGCCGGGCGCGTTTGCGATTGTTCGGACGCAGCGGTGATTGCAAAGATGCGAATCTTTTCATTGTCGGGCAG
>DASYYI010000393.1:0-7101 GCA_035933995.1 Candidatus Acidiferrales bacterium
CGGGCTGGCGCATCGCGCGCGCGTCGCCATCGAATGGGTGGAGTCGGGCGACATTGAATCGCTCGAAATGGCCGCCGAGCGTCTGCGCCACATGGACGGAATTTTGGTTCCCGGCGGATTCGGCAAGCGCGGAATCGAAGGAATGATTTACGCGATTCAATATGCGCGCGAAAAAAAAGTGCCGTTTTTCGGAATTTGTTTGGGGATGCAATGCGCGACGATTGAATACGCGCGTCACGCTGCGGGCTTGCAGCACGCGAATTCAACGGAGTTCGACGCGCAGACGCCCTATCGCGTGATTTACAAATTGCGCGAATTGCTCGGCGTCGATGAAATGGGCGGCACGATGCGCCTCGGCGCGTGGCCGTGCAAACTCGACGCGGATTCATTTGCCGCGCACGCGTACGGCACAACGGAGATTTCCGAGCGCCACCGCCACCGCTACGAATTCAATCGCGATTACGAACCCGCTCTCACCGCCGCAGGATTGAAAATTACGGGCAAGACGCCCGACGGCGTTTACGTCGAAATCGTCGAAGTGCCCAATCACCCGTGGTTCGTCGGCTGCCAGTTTCACCCCGAATTCAAATCGAAGCCGCTCGCCCCGCATCCATTATTCGCCGCCTTCATCGGCGCATCCGCCGAGCATCGCCGCCGCCGCGCCGCAACTCCGCAGCGCGCCGCCCACGCCCCCGCCACGTCTTCAGACTAGGAGGATACATGACGCGACTTACTGCTCTAGTTGTGTTCGCCATAGTCATTGGCGGCAATGCATTTGCGCAAGGCTCGCCTGAACAAAACTCACCTGAAGCAGTGGCTCGCGCCCAACAGGGCGCTTCGCGCCTAGCCAACATTCAGAGGAATTGGGGTCCGAAAATGAACAGCCCAGGCGCGTCAATTACACTGAAAGAAACATCGCGCAAGTCCACAGGAAAGCAGACGGTTGTGTTCTACCGAATCATAGCCTCTGGGATGCCAAAGGATAAGCTGTATACCCTGGTTCTTACGTCTTTCGATCTACAGCCCAAGCCGATAATGGAGGGAATCACGCTCGACGAGTCCGGTCAAGCGGTTTGCTCGGGCCAGCCAGGTGGCTGCGCGGGATCGGGGGAAGAAAATGACCCGGTTGATCTCGGCCTCGTAGCAGCGAAAGGAGAGCCGAAACGGTTCACGCTGGTCTCGGAGGATGGTCAGGTAAAGGCGTTCACTTACGTCACTCCCTTTCCTGTGACCGGAGCGGATAGAGGGTGTTCGATAGAAGCGATATTGCTTCTCCAACATGCCGAGGCAGTATTGATCCGGGGATCTGGTTTCGCGGCCAATTCTGCCGTTCACATGAAGGCCATGTCGGAAACCGAGCAACAGGAGAGCGATCTGAAAGCCGACAGTTCCGGCGATATTTTTACAGTGCTGTTACCGTATGTGAAGGGGAAAACTGATGGCACAGGAAAGGTTACGTTCGCATCCCAGACCTGCAGTCCTTCCCTCACATACGAGTGGGGATTGCATAGTTTCAAGGAGCAGTAGGTTGGAACAGCACGGAGTCTCCGGAACCGCCTTCACGTTTAGTCTGTTGTCCGCAGATGAATAAGGGGCGATTTGAGGCGTTTAGCGACAGCGTGTTTGCGTTTGCGATCACGCTGCTGATTCTCGGCATCGCGCTGCCCGCGTTCAAAAATCCGCCGCCGTCTGACCGCGAACTGGCGCACGCGCTGTTGCGCTTGTGGCCGAACCTGCTCGCCTACATATTAAGTTTCTCCGTCATCGGCATCATGTGGCAGAACCATCATGCGCTTTTCCGCCTGGTCGAGAGAGTTGACCGCATGACGATTTTTCTGAACCTCGGCTTGCTTGGAGTGACGGTATTTATTCCGTTCGCGACGTCGGTGCTGGGCGCGTATCCAACAATGCGCTCGTCAACGTTTCTCTATGGCCTCACGCTGACAAGCTCCGGGAGCATTTATAATTTGCTGCTTTGGCGCCTGACGCGAACGGGCGCATTCCACGCGAACGTCAGCGAAGCAACGATTCGGCAGACGACGATTGCCTACCGCGTGGGCGTGATGACGTACGCGATCGCGACGCTTGCATCTCTTGTCGCGCCTGTTTTGAGTTTCGCGCTGTATCTGCTCGTGGCTGGGTATTATTTGTTTCCGCGCGGCGCGGACGCCGACCTTGCAACCAAGTGAGGCGAGAGTACAGCGGATAATTTTGGGGAAGCGCTCACGTCCGCACATGAAAATGCGCAGAAGCCAAGCTTCGGCGCAAACGACCGATTGGCGCCGCGCTTACTATGCGACGCGGGCGCGCAAAATCGTAATGTCGGCTGCGCCAGCCTCGTAGCCTTCGTCGGCCACGGTCTTTTGCGCGGCGGCGCGGAGCGATTGCTCGTCGGCATTCTGCAGCAAATCGCAGTGGCGGCGCACGACTTCTTCGCCGACTTCAATCCGTACCAGCCATTTTGATTTTTCTTCATCCCAAGATACTTCAACGCGGTCTGCGTGCATGAGCTTCCTCCGTCGCCTAGGCTGGCGATCTGGCCACATTGTACTCGCGCGAATCGCAAAGAGAAATAACAGCTTTTGTGTAGAGGAGTGATTCCGATTCTCATCCAGGAAACTGCTCCATTCGTGTGGGGCGGGCGAGCCGCGGCTTTTCATTTCTACGGAGCGCGACGCGCAACCGCCAGCTACGATGGCATTGCAAAGGCGGGGAATCCTGCATAGTCTTAGGAGCGTTCCGGCACTCAGGGGATAATTGCGAGGAAATGGCGCAGACAAATCACAATTTTACCGTGGGCAACGTGGCGATGGGGCCGGGCGCGCCGTTTTTTTTCATTGCCGGACCGTGCGTGATCGAAAGCGAGCGCCACGCGATGATGATCGCGGAGCGGCTTGCGGCGGTGGCACGCGAGCTGCGCGTGCCGTTGATTTTCAAGGCGTCGTACGACAAGGCGAACCGCTCATCGCTTGCGTCGTTTCGCGGGCCAGGGATAAAAGAAGGGCTGCGGATACTCGGCGAAATAAAGAAAAGGTTCGCGTTGCCGATTTTAACGGATGTGCACGATGTGGCGCAGGTCGCGCCCGCCGCGGAAGTTTGCGATGTGATTCAGATTCCGGCATTTTTGTGCCGGCAGACGGATTTGCTGGTCGCAGCAGGAAAATCCGGGCGCGCTGTGAATATCAAAAAGGGACAGTTCGTTTCTCCGTGGGAGATGAGCAACGCTGTCGAAAAAATTGCCAGCACGGGGAATCACAAAATCATTGTGACGGAGCGCGGCGCGTCGTTCGGCTATCAGAATCTAGTAGTGGACGTGCGGTCGTTTCCGATTTTACGCAAGCTGGGATATCCGGTGGTGTTTGACGTGACGCATTCCGTGCAATTGCCCGGCGGAGAAGGCAAATCGAGCGGCGGCCAGCCAGAATTCATCGAGCCGCTGGCGCGCGCAGGCGTTGCGGCGGGAGCCAGCGGATTGTTCACGGAAGTGCATGACAATCCGGCGAAGGCGTTGTCCGACGGAACGAACGCGCTGCCGCTCGAAAAATTCCGGCCGTTGGTGGAACGAATTGTGAAAATCGCATCGCTTGTTCGCGAATGGGAGAAGGAATGAAAGCGACGAAGTCGGCGAAATCCCTGGGGAGCCTCGCCGCGGCGCAGCACGTCCTGCGAATCGAAGCCGACGCGATTGCGGGCTTGATCGAGCGGCTGGACGAACGATTCGAGCGCGCGGTGGAAATGATTTTCAGGTGTCGCGGGCGAGTGATTGTGACGGGCATGGGCAAGTCGGGACTGATTGGGCGGAAAATTTCGGCGACGCTGGCGAGCACGGGCACGCCATCGGTTTTTCTGCACGCCGCCGAAGCGCTGCACGGCGATTTGGGAATGCTGATGCGCGATGACGTGGTGCTGGCTGTGTCGACAAGCGGCGAGACGGAAGAATTGCTCGCGCTTCTCGAAACCATCAAGCGGCTCGGAATTCGTCTGGTGACGCTGACGGGGAATTTGCGTTCCACGCTGGCGGCCGCGAGCGACGTGGCGCTCGACATCGCGGTGAAAGAGGAAGCGTGCTCGCTGAATCTGGCGCCGACGGCTTCGACAACGGCGGCGCTGGCGATGGGCGACGCGCTCGCGGTTGCGCTGCTCGACCGGCGCGGATTTCGCGAAGAGGATTTCGCGGCGCTCCATCCGGCGGGGAAACTCGGCACGAAGTTGCGGCGCGTGGACTCAGTGATGCACGCGGGTGACGCGCTGCCGCGCGTGGGGCCGCAAACCCCGATTCCCGAAGTGATTTACGAAATGAGCCGCAAGAAATTGGGAATGGTGGTGGTGACGGATGGCGGGGGAAAATTGATGGGCATCGTCACGGATGGCGATTTGCGGCGGTTGATGGAGCGGCGAAAAAAAGAGGCGCTCGATTTGACAACAGCGGACGCCATGACGAAAAATCCGGTGACACTTGCGCGCACGGAGTTGGCCGCGAGCGCACTGCGATTGATGGAGGAGCGGAAAATCACTTCGGTGGTCGTGGTGGATGCGGAGCGGCGCGTCGAAGGCGTGGTGCATTTGCACGATTTGTGGACGCTGCAACTGTTCTAAAGCTTGTTGCAAAAAGACGTTTGCTGTCATCCCGAGCCGCCATGCGGCGAGGGATCTGCATTTGCTTGGGGGTTTTGGGCAAATTGCGGCGAGCGTGCCCGGTAGCAACGGGCCACAGTTTCGCAAGAGCGCGCTGGGCGGTCGAAAGCCTCACGTCAGTTCGCACAAACGGCGTGTGAACGGGACGTGAGCTACAGCGCATCAAGCGTTGATGGAGCGATGACGAAAAAAACGAAATCGGCGGAGGTGCGGCGGCGGGCGAAGAAAATTCGGCTGCTGCTGATGGATGTGGATGGCGTGTTGACGAATGGAAGCGTGTGCCTGCAGGCCTTTCCCGATGGCGGCGTCGCGGAGATGAAAGTATTCAACGCGCATGACGGGGCGGGGCTGCACCTTGCGTCGATTGTAGGCTTGCGCAGCGGCGTGATTACGGGACGCAACACGCCGGCGGTAAATCAGCGCGCCAAAGAGGCGCATATCGAATTTGTGTATCAGGGGCAAGCGAACAAAATGAGCGCGTACGAGGAAATTTTGCGGCGCGCAGGCGTGAAGGACGACGAAGTCGCGTACATTGGCGACGATTTGCCGGACCTGCCGCTTTTTGCGCGCGTGGGATTGGCCATTGCAGTTGCGGATGCGACGGCAGAGGTGTTGCGCGCCGCGCACTACGTCACGCGAGCGAAGGGCGGGGAAGGCGCGGCGCGCGAAGTGGTCGAATTGATTTTGAAGGCGCAAGGAAAATGGGAAGCGGCGATACCGAAAGCGCTGGCATAGCCGCGCATTCCTTCAGCATGAAAGCGGCAGCCATCGGCGTTCGCATGCACTCGGGCTGGGGCGCGGCCATTGCGGTGGCGAGCGGCGCGGACGGCCTGCAAGTGATTGATCGCAGGCAGATCGTCGTCACCGAAGCGAAAACGCCTGGAACGAACCAGCCGTATCACTTTGCCAAGAACCTCGGGCTCCCTCAGGGTGAAAACCATCTCGACCGTTGCACCATGGCTTCGGAACGTCTTGCGCTCGCGGCGCTGCGCGGAATGGTTGCGGATTTAAAAATTCGTGAGTATCGCGTGACGAATTGCGCCGCGGTCATGGCATCCGGACGCGCACTGCCTTCGCTGCCGGAAATACTCGCATCGCACGCGATGATTCATACGGCTGAAGGGGAATTTTTTCGGCGGTGTGTGTGGAAGGCGGCGGAAACGCTGGGAATCAGCGTCGCAGGGATTCGCGAACGGGATCTCGCCGAACGCGCGAAAACAGTCTTCAGCCGCGCGGCGACTCCTACGCTGCGAAAAATCGCCAACCTCGGAAAGACACTCGGGCCCCCATGGACAGCAAATCAGAAAAGCGCGGCGCTCGCGGCGTGGATCGTGCTGCACGAAAGAAAGGCGCGGCGGACCGTAAGGTCAGAATGACGGGGCGACGCAGCGGCCAATGAGAATCTAATGAAGATAAAGATCGGCGACTTTGGCGGCCAACGCGGATAAATCCAAATCGGAGCGATTCGATAAAATGATAATCGTCAGATTATCTTCCGTGAAGCGCTGGATCATGGTGTGAAAGCCGATGGAGCTGCCGTAATGCCACATGCGCGCGTGGCCGCGATAGGGATCGAGGAACCATCCGAATCCATACGCGAGCGGTTTCTCACTGGCGGCTTTCGGCAAGTCATTCACATTTTCGGGCAACACAGCCACGGAGTTTTCCGGCGTCACCGCGGGATTCATTTCCTCGGCGCTGAGCAGCGTATGATTGCGAAGGGCATCGTCCCACTTGATCAAATCGTCGAGTGAACTGTAAATTCCGCCATCGCCCAGCGTCGCTGAAGTTGGACTCTGATCCGTTTCGAGCCACACACTCGCGTCGTTCGTGTAACCGTAGGCGCGATTTGCGACGCGATCCTTACCGTACACGTGCGCGAGGGTGTCCTCCATTTCGAGAGGCGCGAAAATTCGCCGGCGCAGGAAATCGGCGAAGGACATGCCGGAAAGTTTCTCGACCACCATCGCAAGTACGCAATATCCCGAATTGCTGTACTCCCATTTCGTGCCGGGAGGGAATTTCGTTCCCGTTTGCTGCTCCATCAGCGCGAGCACGCCGGCGTCTGTGATTTGCGGAATTTCCTCCCAGGATTTTCCGGCGTATTTTTTGTCCATCAAATCTTCGTACGCGACAAGGCCGGAGGTGTGGTTGAGCAAATTGCGAATCGTTATCGTGCGGCCGTAGGCGGGGAACTCTGGAAAAACATCGGCGAGGGTTGTGCTGTAGTGCAGTTTTCCGTCGTGCACGAGCAGCATGATCGCCATCGCGGTGAATTGCTTTGTGCACGAAGCGAGGCGAAAATTCGTGTGCTCGTCTATTGGCAGATTCGAGCGCAGATCGCGCAAGCCGTAGCCGCGAAGAAATACGGTGCGGCCATTTTGTCGCACGACCACGGCGAGGCCCGGCTCCTGCGCCGATGTGATCCCAGAAAAAATAGTGTCAATTTGCTTCTCAGCAGGAGGC
>DASYYI010000395.1:0-9808 GCA_035933995.1 Candidatus Acidiferrales bacterium
TCTGGCGGATGCGTGCATAAGCCCCCAGAAACTGGACGCGCTTGCCGCCGCGACAGGAGAGGGCGCCGTGGGATACGTGCTGCGGCGCGTCGCTGCGCTGATCACCGTTTATGGGCTGGTTCAGGAAATCGACAACAGCACGCGCCGCATCAGCGATCTGGTGACGGCCATCAAACGCTATTCCTATATGGATCAGGGCGCCCTTCAAGAAGTGAACCTTCAGGAAGATCTGGACAACACGCTAAAGATCTTTGGCCATCGCTTGAAAGATGGCATAACGGTCATCCGCGATTACGATCCTGCACTGCCGCGGGTCTGTGCCTATGGCGGGGAACTCAATCAGGTGTGGACCAATCTCATCGATAACGCCCTTGACGCTATGAACGGCAATGGCGAACTGCGCGTGCGCACGCTTCGCGAACTGGATTACGCCGTCGTGGAAATCGGCGACAACGGCCCCGGCATTCCGCCGGACGTGCAGTCGCGCATCTTCGACCCCTTCTTCACTACCAAGAAAGTAGGCGAAGGCACGGGCCTTGGCCTCGATACCGCCATGCGCATCGTGCGCAAGCATCACGGCTCCATTGACCTGAAATCCCAGCCCAGCGACACGCGCTTTCGCGTTCGTCTGCCCTTCAAACAGCCGGCCGCTCTATCTCAGGGCGAGGGGCTGCACGAAGAGTCGGTTCAACCGGCAGGCACCCGCAACGAGCCAAGCGAGGCTTGAAGAGCGCATCAGCGGCGCCGATGCGGACGGCACCGGCGAATTATCCGAAAAGATTAGCGGCGTCTGAGCGCTGTTCACATGCTCCGACACGGAGTATTTTGCCGGTCTCGCTATTGGTTGCGGAGAAATCGATGGATTTGAACATTACAACGCGTGCGAACGGAATCGCCACGATCGTCGACGTTTGCTGCGATGTCACCCTGTATAACACTCCTGAGCTTCGCAAGGCGCTTATGGATTTGCTGAAGGTGAAGAAAGCGCCGCGCGTAATCGTGAACATGACCACCGTAGGCTATATCGATAGCGCGGGAGTGGCCTGCTTGATCGAAGCTTTGAAGGTCGCTAAGGATCGGAAGCTCGGCTTTGCGTTCTTCGGCCTAAATCGCGTAGCGAAAGAAGTCCTCGAATTGACGCGTTTGATTCACGTGTTTGAAGTGTACGGCACGGAAGAAGAGGCCGTCCGCGGCGAGCGGCCGGCTCCTTCCGGCGCCGCGGTTTAAGACTCCACTATGTCCGTCATGGAGGCAGTCAGACAGGCTCAGGCGACAAAACATCCTTCCACACCGTCGACGTAGTTAGAGAAATTCTCGCCTCAATGCATTTCAAGATCCGAATACTCCGGGTGCTGCTCTACGTATCTCCGTACCGTCGGACAGATAATGTCGACCTTAAGGTTGTGCTCTCGTGCCCACTGGAGAGCGTACTCTGCCAGGGCCGATGCGAGACCCAAACGTCGCAACCCTTTAGGAACCTCCGTGTGGGTCAACTCCAGGATGTTTCCCGCCAAACTATATTCCAGATAGGCAACTTGCCCGCTCTGCTCGATCTCGAAACGGCCGGTCGTTACTTTCTGCAAATGTAGAGGCTTCCGATGAAAAATATTCCACACAGCGATAAGACCCTTCCTGGCGTGAGTGCCTACCGATGGGGGTCAGCCACCGCTTAACAGGGTCATCCGTGACGATTCGATTAAGCGGAGCCTAACCTAACCGGGCGGAGTTTTATACCGGCCGTCAATCATTAGCGATGCGACCGCAGCACTTGCCAACGACAAACCTGCACAGATTAACATTACGCATCGGAATCCAAAGACGAAGGCACGGGAAATTGATACCCGGATCATCGCTGTCTTGTCGGCATCCAGGCCAGAGGGTAGGTCAAGGCCGGCGAGCTTGATTTCGTTCGCCTGAACGTACCGGAGAATGCCGGGCGGAAGCAGTCCGCCCGCGAGACTACGATTCAAGCTAGAACTGAATGATTTCACCATCACGATCCCGAGGATGGCAATGGCAAGTACCCCCGCAACCCGGGCGACCGCATTGTTGATGCCTGAGGCCGTGCCGCCACGGTCCTGGTCTACTGAACTCATAACCACAGTAGTGAGAGGAGCCACGCTGACCGCCATTCCAAACCCGAGAACAACGAACGCAGGGAAGAATGTTTTCCAGTAGTTAGCTTCCACACCAGGTACGGCAAAGAGGACGAAAGCTGCTGCCGCAATCAACGGCCCGATGACCAGCGGTGGCCGCGGCCCATAACGCGTGACCAGTCCGCCAGACCAGCGCGAAAGAAAGAACATCAGCAGAATGAGCGGCAGGGCGGCGGCACCGGTCGCAGTCGTCGAATATCCCTGAACTTGGATTAGGTTCATCGGGAACAAGAAAAAGAAGATTCCAAGAGCGGCATAGAGAAACAAAGTGAGCAGGTTCGCGCCGCTAAAACTGCGTGACGCAAAAAGCGTCAACGGAACCATGGGTGAACTTATCCGGGCCTCGACGAAGACGAATCCAATCAGACAGATGAACCCGGCGATCAGGCTTCCGAAAACCAAAGGATGGCCCCAGCCTAGACTTATGGACTCGATCAGGCCATAGACCACGCCACCTAATCCGACCGTCGCGACCAGGGCTCCCAGCCAATCCGCATGCCTGGCAGTAGCGCTACGGCTTTCGGGAATACGGCATAGCGAAATTGCGATCACGGTGGCCGCAATAGGAACATTGATAAAGAATACCCATCGCCAAGACGCATGCTCAATCAGCCAGCCACCGAGAACAGGCCCTGACGCTGTTGTGATCGCCGTAAAGCCGGACCATGTACCGATCGCCTGACCGCGAGTTTTCTCGTCGAAAGATGCGCTGATGATCGAGAGGCTGCCAGGCACCAGGAAGGCAGCTCCCACACCCTGAATACTCCGTGCGAGCACTAACTGTTGAATGTTCGAGGCAAGACCACAGCCAATAGAAGCAGCCGTGAAAATTCCTACGCCACACAGAAACATCAATCGGCGGCCGAACAAGTCGCCGAGGGAACCGCCGACGAGAATCAGAGCTCCCAAAAATAAGCCGTAAGACTCGACCACCCATTGCACACCGACCACAGTTGCGTGGAGATTTGCTTGGAGCGCGGGCAAAGCGACATTGACGACAGTGCTGTCGATAAAGGCCATGCTTGAACCGAGAATTGTCGCTGCCAGGATCCAACGTCCATTTTCCGCTGTGCATGGGGTGTCAGCATTTGTTGACCGGAGCACGGCTTCGTCGCATGGCGGTTTCATGACGGTTATGGATGCATTCTCATGTGGATGAGACTCCGGCAGCTCCCCGGTTGTCTAGACTCACACACTTCAACAGGGGAAACTTTGCAGGAAAGGAGCTGCAAAGTGAACAGAAAAAGGGGAGAACGATACGGCCGGAAATGTCGTTGTCAGACTGTTAGCGTATGGGCGTGGAGTGAACCCCTATTTTGAGACAGTTTTCGCGGCCAGGCATGCGAGTCCGACAATTACCTCCGAGCTGCCGACCATCCGGGAACCGCTCGATTTAGTAGGCTGCGAATGGTGCCAGCGTGGTCGCAGGATGTTCTCGCGCTAGGTCAACGGAAGAGCGAACTTCATCCCTGGCGCCAGCGCTGGGGAGAGTCGCCGGCGCCAGAGACACTCTTCTGTCACAGTCGAGAGTAGTTTCAAACTGCGCACTAATGGCCGCCATCTCCATCATGGTCACCATGCTGGAAGTTGAACAGGTCCATCAGATCGCTTATCGCGGGACTGTTCGTCGGTACGTACGGGTCGTTCTTATCCGCAATCGGGTTGGGCAAGTTATCCCGGCTGCGGCCTGTGATCGGCGGCAGGTTCCAGTTCGCCTCGATGAACTTCAAAATCGAAACGTGGTCCGCGTATTCGTGTGAGATATGTCCCGCTTTCGTGCGCGGCGAAACGACGATCAGCGGAATTCGCGTGCCGTCGCCAAAGAAATCCAGCGGCTGCACGTATCCCGAGTCGTAATATCCGCCGCCTTCGTCAAACGTGACGAAGATCGCTGTCTCCTGCCACAGCTTCGGGTTCGCTTGCACCATATCCACGATTTTCTTCACGAACCCTTCGAATAGGTCCAGCTTCGACGACGCGGGGTGTCCGTCCACCAAACCGCTCGGTTTAACGAACGACACCGCCGGCAGCGATCCATTTTGAATATCGCTGTACAAGTTCAAGGTATCCTGCACATGCGCCTTCCGAACGCTGGCATTCGTCATGATCGACGTAGAGTACTGCTCGAAGTTGCAGATGTTGCAGTACGTGTTGGTCGGGCTGGACGGGTTGGCCACATAATTGTTCCAGCCGTCCCCGTAATACTTCCAAGAAACATTCGCTGCGAGCAGCTCGTCTCCGATGGTCCGCAACGTTGATGGCGGAATCGTGAATGTACTTCCCTTTGGATCGCCAAATGCCACGGTTCCATCGCCATAGTATCCGGGGTTGTAATTGTTCAGCAGATAGTAGTGGCCGGTCTCGCAGTTCGCTTGAATCGGCCGTTCGAGCGATTGAAGGTAATCCACGACGGCCGACACGCCCGGCTGGCTGGGGTCCGCACATTCGCTATACGTTCCACCCGAGTAGCCATCCTGCGTGTAGAAGTTATTGGTGCCCCCTTGCGGGTCTGGGTTTTCAATTTCGTTCGATGGCGGCACGGCAGCATTGCCCGCGCCGTCGCTGAACCAGATCGCATCTCCGGTGCCGAGCATCACGTGGTTTGCGCCCGTCCCGCCCATTACCGCCTGATGATAGTTGTCGCTCATGGAGTAATTGTCAGCAAGCTGCTTCAGATAGGGCGCGTCTCCCTGAGCCGTGTTGTAAAAGCCCATTGCCGTGGCGCCTTCGCCGCTCGGTGCGTCGTAGGCCGGGGAGCCCGGCGCCTTGCCATTGCTTCCCGCGCCCACGCTCACTTCGACCCACGGGAACAAATCAGACTCGCACCCGCTGGGATTCTGTGCCGTTGCGTACGCCCGGTTGCAATCCAGTTGCTGCCGCATTTGATAGAACCGGTGCACGGGGCTCGCCGCGTAACCGTCGTAGGGAATTCCGGGCGTTAGCTGAAAAGGTCCGTCCGGCAGTGACGCTGCTCCCTCTCCGTTATACGAGATCCGTGCATCCGGAACACTTCCCAGTTGTCCTGTTCCTCCCGTCGTCAGGAACTTATAGTAGCCAGACGCCAGTCCGTTTTCGGCCTTTTGCGCCTGCGCGACCGTTGAAAAAATCGGCGTGCTTGGGCCGCCGGTCAGCGGAACCGGAAGCACCGGAAATAGCGACTTCGACATCGGGCTTTCTTGGAAGGGATTCGGACTTGAATCCACCGCCGAGTCCTGTGCGGCAAGCGAGTAATTCACTCCGGGCGTCCCGTCTTCGTTGACGATTCCCTCGGAGAGTAAATTCCAGACCGTTTGCTTACCTTTCGGCTTGTAGGTCGCGAACACGTGATCGAACGTCCGGTTTTCGCCGATAATCACGATCACGTGTTTAATCGGTGTGCGCGTTTTACTATCTGCACTATTTCCGTTTCCTCTGTTTTCATTCCCGCTCGCGCGAACGGGAATCGGCGCTCCCAACGTCACCAACTGTAGCGCCATTATCAGGCACAGCATTTCCTTGACGCTCAGAGAGCGGACTTTCCGGGCAACTGATTTCATACTCATCGATGGCTCCTTCATGGGGAGAGTCGCGGAACCGCCAGCGGCTGGAACGCTTCGATCTCGCGCGCTCTTCTTCTAGCTCCGCACCGTGAAAGAGGCGCTAACGAACGGTTAATTGCGAAATAATTTGCGGTGAATTTTCCGACATAGTCCGCAAGGGGTGGGGGTGAAGCTGTCTTCGATCACTACGCTGGCGTAGGCGACGTGTTGGCGTACATAATCTTGATCGGGTGTTCAGACTACGCGCGGGAGTCTGTTCGCGCTCGACCACACGAACAACAGGGAATTTGTGTTCCCGCGGCGTATGGCCGACCAACCGTCCAGCAAAGGAACGCAATTCCGAATCCTCCCGTTGACAAGTTTCGGGGCTGGCAGGAGAACACAAACTCAATTCGCGCGCGCAAAATCATGCGCCAAATGCGGAGGTGTGCGCATCGAATCACGCAGGGAGGAAGATATTATGCAAGCTGCAGTCGTACCCGCTGTGAGCAGTTCGTGGCAGATCAAAGACATTCCGCAACCTCAACCCGGGCCGAATCAAGTTCTCGTGAAGATGCATGCAAGCGGCATCTGCTATACCGACGTGCATGAAACCCTCGGACACATTCCCGGACAATTTCCCCGAATTCTAGGCCACGAGCCGGTCGGCGAGATCGTCGCCGCGGCTCCCGACGTCACAACGCGGAAAGTAGGCGACCGTGTGGGTACCGCATGGATTCAATCCACGTGCGGGCGCTGCGAATGGTGCCAGCGCGGCCGCAAGATGTTCTGTCCCTATCTGAAGAGTACGGGGCTCGATGTACAAGGCGGTCACGCCGAATATATGTTGATGAATGCTGACGCCACCTACCTGATTCCGGAAAAGATTTCCTATGAGCAAGCGGCCCCGATCTTCTGCGCCGGTTACACCGTCTATAGCGGGCTCCGCTGGGCCGATCCCAAACCGCATGAGCGCGTGGCCGTACTCGGAATAGGCGGGCTGGGGCACCTAGCGGTGCAATATGCAAAAGCTGCGGGCTTCGAGACCATCGCGATTTCGCACTCCCCCGATAAAGACAAGATGATCCGCGATCTCGGCGCGGATGAAATTGTCCGCGACGGAAAGAGCCTTGCCGCAGCGGGCGGCGCTGATGTGATCCTCAGCACTTCCAATTCGACCAAATCGATGGTGGACAGCATTCAGGGACTGCGGCCGGACGGCCGGCTCGTTACAATGGGAGCCGACGCCGAGCCGCTTTCGATCTCACTGATGGACCTCATCTCGAAGCGCATTCGCATAATTGGCAGCCAGCAAAACGGCCCCGAATATCTCTACGAAGCCCTGGATTTTGTGGCGCAAGGAAAAGTTAAAACGATAGTCGAGACGTACCCGTTGGCCGACGCTCCGAAGGCATATCAGCGCGTCGTGGACGGCAAGGCCCGGTTCCGCGCCGTCCTCACGATGTAACACCGAATATTTCGCCGAAGCAAGGAATTCGGCATCACACACGACGGCTTCGCGATCGACATAGCGGGCGTGCGCGAGCGCAAGCACAGAATGGCGCGTGGCTTGAACGACATGTATATGGAAAATTACAAAGTGGCCTTCGGCAGGGACTTACCTACCGAGACCCTCGTCCGAACCAGCGATATTCCTTGTATTTTTCCCAGTTAGCAGGGAATTTGAGCAAAGAAGAGTTCGCGCGAGACTGCATCCTCCGCTCTGGCTTCGGTGTGATCCGGGGTGAACTATGCCAATTCGTCCCATCGTCTCGTCCGTCTGAGAGCTGACACTGAAACATACCTGCCATGCGAAGCGAAAGGGTGGGGCGCCCGCAAAGGGCAATCTCCAACTCGGGCCACTCGTCCGAAAAGCGAAAGCGAACAAGCAGATTTCCTGCCTGCCCGTCTCGACGGGCAAGCGGCAGGCACGCGCCTCGCTGTTGCTCGTGGAAATGACAGGGTTAGAGTTTCGTGACGGAAGGCTTGTGAGGTAAGTCGATCCAAAGCATTCTGGCGATCAGGAGAGGCGTTCGCGCACTTTGTCGCTGAGAACTTTGCCGTCTACGGTCTTGCCTTCCAGACGCGCGCGCGCGGCTTTGATCACGGCTCCCATTTGCTTCAGCGAGTCTGCTTCGGTGTCCGCGACGGCTTCTTCGATGGCGCGGGAAATTTCCGCGTCGCTCGGAGCCGCCGGCAAATAGGTCTCGATGATCTTGATTTCCTGGGCTTCTTTTGCGGCAAGGTCGTCGCGTCCACCTTTGGTGAACTGCTCAACGGACTCGCGCCGCTGCTTCACCAGCGTCTGCAGAATTTGCAACGCTTCCAAATCTTCGAGCGGGCGCATCTTTTCGATTTCTTTGTTCTTCAGGGCGCTCTTCATCATGCGAAGAACGCTGAGGCGCAGCTCGTCCTTCTCCTTCATCGCCGCCGTCAGCTCTTTTTGAATGCGTTCCGTCAGGCTCATGTTCTTGCGGGTGCTCGCTTGATTTGTCTTGGGATAAGTGGTCGGGGCGAAAGGATTTGAACCTTCGACCTCCTGGTCCCGAACCAGAAAGTCGAAAAATCTAAAGCCTTGCGGGTGTCGCACCTACAAGCCTCGCCACCCCAAGAATCCTGCCTCAATTGGTCCACAAAGTCCACATCGCAATAAAGAGTCTCTAAGATAGAGGAATTTGCTCTTGAGGCAGAAGTCAGCTCACGAAGGTAGCTCATACGGGCGAAGCTTCCACCCCCAGTTTCCTTAGTGAGCCTTCAGCTCGGGCGGTCGGTGTTTGGCGATGTAGATGCAAATATTCGTATCCAACATATAGCGGGGCTTCACAGCACCTCCCGTTTCTGAGGCGCCTCATCTCGCCGACCCTCAGCCATAAAGTCGTCCGGCATGGCCCCCAGCACCGCGAAGGCTTGCCCCAAATTGCGCTTTGGTTCCCTCAGGACAATTTCACCTCCGCGGCGCAAGATTTCAACCTCGTCGACGCGGAACCGAAATTCTTTCGGTAGACGTAGCGCCTGACTGTTGCCGGACTTAAAGATTCGGGCTTTGCTCATCGACATCCTCCGGGGTTAGGTGTATACGCTACGTATATACATTGCAAGCCCGTCCGCCAAAACCTAGCAGCGAACTTGCAATGTCTTCGATGCGCGAACGTGCGAGTGGACCGGCGTGTTTACGGTCATCTGCGTGGGTAAGCGATCTCGTCGCTTCACCGGGGGCAGCTGGGCATTAGCCGACAATTCCGATCGGCTCTACCAGGTAATGCGCATGTAAGCATCCGATGCACCTCGCTCCTTTCGTTGCTGCCTGAACTGCTGCCGCAAAAACCGGAGGAGTCTCATACTCCTCTCCGGCGCGTGACCAGAACCGAGGCATAGCCGAAGTGGTCAGGTCGTTGTCTTCGCTAGGCTGCTCGGTCTCGAGGAATCCGTTCACGCCGCGAAACAGAGCCCTGTTCTCCAGCGGCGGCCGCCTGTCGGTTTCCACCCTTCCTGGTTGATGCTTCGTGATTAGCAATTGACAGGTTCGGCCGCTGCGAAACAACTCGATTCGCACAAGAAGCGGAGCGACCACCACAGCATGAACGCCGTTGACTCCCACGGAGTCGATCGGATGGAGATACGGTAAGGGCTCGCCAGTCGGGCCGCAGAAAGTAACGTAGCGGCCGATCTCCTTTACCGCGCCTCCGGATTCGATTCCGCGCACGACATATCGCCGCGCCAAGTGCTGGTGCTCGAGACTTACGTGGGATTGCGCGAAAATCCCCACTTTGTCTAAGCGGCGGAGCACGTTCCTTGACAAGGTGAGTCCGCGATGTGCAAGCACGTTTTGTTTCTCCACGGGAGTAACCTCACGTCGAGTGCCAAACAGGTATGGGACAACCTACAGCCCGACGAATCATTTCGCGCGAACAGCCTGCCCAGCACAGGTATTTCCGTGGATCCTCAATCGAGATTGCCAGGTTGTCGCCGCTACGGTCTCGGCCGGCCTCGGCGCAGGACGGACACTGCGTCACGTAATTCCGTCCCACCTTTCGAAGGTTGGCGACGTGATCGAGAATCCGGAATTCGTGGCTCGAACTGCGAACGAATGGTTGATAGTCTGCGTACCGCTTTCTCTCAAACTCCGGTGGCATG
>DASYYI010000053.1:0-1791 GCA_035933995.1 Candidatus Acidiferrales bacterium
CAAGTTGACGCACTGGTGGAGTCGGAAGAGCGCATACAGAAGTTTCTGCCCGCGGGAGGCAGCTTCGGCTGCAGCCCTTTCGAAATACGGCTGCGCAGCCGTGCCTCCGGAATAAGAGATAAGCTGGCCTTCCCAGAAATCGATGCGTGGATCTTCGGACGCTGGAGGAGGAAGCTTGCGGAGCTGCCCGATTACGGCGAGCCCCTCGTCGCGATGAATGGGATTGTTCAGCGCCATAATGAGCTGTTCGGCATAATCGACGCTATCGGGATAAAGCGAATAGAGAGCGCGGTAGGCACTGATCGCCTGGTCCGGGTCCCGGAAGCTTAAATAATACGAACCTTCAATCTGCAATTTGTCGACTTCGGGAAGACCGGAGGAAAGTTGATACGCGGTCTTAATTTCATCTTTGGCATTTTTGTCGTAACCCAAGCCAGCCCAGGCGCGGTAAAGCATGAGGTGAACAAGCGGAAAACGGGGCGCGAGCTTTTCCGCCTGAAGAAAAAGATCTTTTGCTGCCGCGACATCGGCGTTGCGCAATTTGGCGAGGCCGAGCGAGTAAAAACGATTCGCGTCCGGATCGGAAGGAAGAGATGAAACCACGCTGACTTCTTCCGATTCGCTGATCATCGGCAGGCCCAATCGTTCGCGAAGGGCTACGCCAACTTTGGCGACCAGTCCGAAAAATTGCTTTTCGCTGCCGGTCTCCGCTCCTTGATACAAGATTTCGCCGGTCTGAGCATCCTGCAATCGAAAATCAACGCGAACCACGCCATTCTGCGGATCGCCGAGAGCAGCGAAGGAACCGAGAACGAGTAGGTCGCTATTGAGGGCTTTTCCAATGCGCGAAGTAGTTTGCTGGCTGAGGGAATCCGTCTCAGACCAAGGCGAACTTATACGAAATTGCGCAACATTCTCGCCTGAAACGACGCGCAGCTTGCCGCCGGCGCCGAGTTCTGTCCGCAACATTTCCGCGAGCGCGGTGGATAACCACGCATCGCCGCTTCGGGCGGTGGCATTTTGAAAACCGAGCACAGCGACGGAGCGTCCAATTGCCCCGACGTCAACGTTAGCCTCCACGGATGGAGTTGAAGGAACCGCAGCGCGTCTGCGAAAAACAAAAATTATTACCGCTGCGAGAACGACCGCAAGGGCAGTGATGCCTGCGAGCCAGCGACGGCTTGAATAGGACGGGAGAGAGTGCCGGCTAGCCGGAGGCTCTTCGACTGCAACGGGCTGAACAATCGCGACGGGAATTATTGGTTCAGCGCTCAGCAGCGAATCTTCTGCCGTCACCGGCGCGATGAAGCGGTAGCCTCGCTTGGTGACGGTTTCGATGAATCGCGGATTATCCGCGTCATCGTCAAGAGCGGCTCGAAGGCGCTTGAGAGCAGCGTTTAGGCTGCCGTCGAAATCAACGTAGGTCCCGGTGGGCCACAAATCTTTGCGCAGTTCTTCGCGCGTCACAATTTGACCGGCCCGGTCAAGAAGCATCCCGAGAATGCGGAAGGACTGCTCCTGCAGGCGAATGCGCACGCCTTTACGCGTAAGACGGGCATTCTCCAAGTCCACTTCAAATAGCCCAAATCGTAACAGCCGTGAGGTTGTAGGAACGCTCATGCGGCCTCGCACAAGGCTGTGAATCCTTGGCGCGGAGTATAACACGACTTAATACAAGCCGAGTGATTAGGTCAGGGAACTCAGCAATAGTTGATTTTTCAAGGAATTAACAGGTCACAAAATCGTCGTAGGTTCGTCCTTTGACGCCGCAGTAATCTTCCGCTATTTCAT
>DASYYI010000404.1:0-3659 GCA_035933995.1 Candidatus Acidiferrales bacterium
AAATCACGGGATGGCCGCGTTTGCCGCGATACGTGGGAATCACGATTTTATTTTTATCGCGGTCGAATGTTTCGACGAGCGTCGAAACGAGTTGCGCGGAAATCAGCGGATGATCGACCAAGCATACGAGCATTCCCTCCGTTTCGTTTGCGGGCAAACTGCGAATCGCCGCTTGCAGTGACGAAAGCTGTCCGCGTTGCCATTCCGCATTCACCACGAGTTCATTCGCGTCTAATTTGGCCTGCGCGCGAATCTCCGTCGCGTGCGCTCCAACCACCACGCGCAAAAACTTTGCCCGCGGATGCCGCGTCACTTCGATTAAATGACACAGAAATGTCGTTGCCTTCGTAGGGGCGAGGCTTGCCTCGCCCGCGGCCTGCGCAGCAGGTCGTTTTCCAATTTCTCGCGCGTCTTCGAGCGAAAAGTTTTCAGGGAAGGGAAGCAGCGCTTTCGGCTGGCCCATGCGCCGCGATTCGCCCGCCGCCAGTATGACAACCGCAATCATGCTGACGCGGCCCGAAATCCTGAGCGCATTTTGCGAAGGGCCGCAAGTATGACAACAGCAATCATATTGACTCGGCTTGAAGTTTTGAACGCACTTTGCGAAGGGCCGAAAGAATAATTACCGCGGCATCGCGCGTTCGTCCTTGCCAATACGGCTCTTGCGGGTGCCCCATCCTTCGCGTTTTGTGCGAAGGGTGGAGTCTTTCGCGCCGTCATCAGCGGACCTCATGTTTCAATCGTGTTTCAGCGCGGGGACTTCATCGAGGCGCACCGCTTTGTGCGGCGCGCCCGGCGCGGCGTTGCGGCGCACGGCAATCAGTTCCGCAGTGACGCTCACGGCGATTTCCTCGGGCGATAGCGCGCCAATTTCCAGGCCCACCGGCGCGTGGACGCACGCGAACTTCTCCATCGCGACGCCTTGCTTTTCGAGCGCCTTGTACACGGAGATCACTTTGCGCTTGCTGCCAATCATTCCAATGTACCGCGCGTCTGTGCCCACGGCCCATTCGAGCACGCGCATGTCGTCTTTATGCCCGCGCGTCACGATCACCAGATACGATGAAGCATTCGGCTTCAGTTTCTCGAACGCCTCTTCGTAACTCGTCAGCGTTTCTTCGGCCATTGGAAAACGTTCCGTGTTTGCGAAGCTGGCGCGGTCGTCAATCACGCTGATCGAAAATCCCGCCAGATTCGCGACGCGCGCGAGCGCCGTTGAGACGTGCCCTCCACCGAACAAATACAATTTCGGCTGCGGCAAAATCGGCTCGACGAAAATTTCGAGCGTTCCGCCGCAAATCAGCCCCGCGTCGTATGCCGCTTCGTTGTTCAGGCTGAACGTCATCTTGCGCGGCATTTCCTGCTGGATCACTTCCTTGGCCGCGGCCCAAACGTCCGCTTCCACGCATCCGCCGCCGACGGTGCCGGCAATCGAACCGTCTTCGCGAACCAACATGCGCGAGCTTTCGTAGCTCGGAATCGACCCGTTGGTGTGCACGATAGTCGCGAGCGCCCCGCGCTGTCCCGCGCGCCGCATTCGCACGATTTCTTCGAAGAGGTCCATAAAAGTTTTCGGTCGCTTTCAGGTTACGGCGCGCGGCCTCCTCTGTCAATTGCCGCGCGACTACAGTAGACTTTGGCGAAGATGCGGCACCTCGGCGGAGGCTCAAATGAAGTGTTTTATACATTCTCAGTCCGAAGCAGTAGGAACCTGCAAGTATTGCTTCAAGGGCGTATGCACCGCGTGTGCGAAGGATACCGGAATCGGCATCGTATGCAGTCCTGAATGCCACGAACAAGTAAAGCTCGTGAAGGCTATGATGGACAGGAATAAGCAGGCATTCCCCATCGCCGCCAAGTCGCACTTCCGAAACGCCATCCTACTGAGCCTATTTGGTGTGCTTTTTGCTGCGTTCGGCATAATGGAACGAGGCGATTCATTCACGTTTCGATTCTTTCTGTCGTTTGCAGCCATTATGGTCATCGGAGCTGTCTTTTCCTTTCTAATAGCCCGCAAGTTCGCAAAATCATCGCGAACTTAAGCCGGCGCGTTGCGCGGCGAACATTCGCTCCATTTCCGCGGAGGGTTGCATGAAGGCGGTTGTTTTCACCGAGCATGGCGGGCCTGAAGTTCTGAAATACACGGACGCGGCCGACCTGCGTCCGCGCGCCGACGAAGTGCTGCTTCGCGTTCGCGCCTGCGCGCTGAATCATCTGGATCTTTGGATTCGCAGAGGCATTCCCGGTATTCAAATTCCCATGCCGCACATCAACGGCAGCGACATCTCCGGCGAAATCGCGGCCGTCGGCGAAATGGCGGGCGACATTCGCGTGGGAGAAAAAGTGCTGCTGCAGCCGGGAATTTCCTGCGGGCGCTGCGTCGCGTGCCTTGCAGGGAACGACAATCTTTGCCGCAAATACACTTTGCTCGGCTACCTGGTGAATGGAGGGTACGCGGAATTTGTGTGCGCGCCCGCGCGCAACGCCGTCGCGATTCCCGCGGGGCTTTCCTTTGAAGAGGCGGCCGCGATTCCGCTGGTCTTCCTCACGGCGTGGCACATGCTGGTGACGCGCGCGAAGTTGCAAGCGGGTGAAGACGTTCTGATTTTGGGCGGCGGCAGCGGAGTCGGCAGCGCCGCGATTCAAATCGCGAAAGTTCTGGGCGCGCGCATCATAACCACCGTGGGCGCGGAAGAAAAAGTCGAAAAAGTTCGCGCGCTTGGCGCGGATGAAGTTATCGTGCACACGAAGCAGCAAATCCACGCGGAAGTGAAACGGCTGACGGGGAAGCGCGGAGTTGATGTGGTCATCGAACACGTCGGCACAGCGACGTGGGATCAAAGTGTCGCCTGCCTCGCGGTGAATGGCCGCCTCGTCACTTGTGGCGCGACGACCGGCTACGACGCGAAAATCGATCTGCGTTTTCTCTTCAGCCGCCACCTGTCGATTCTCGGTTCTTACATGGGCAGCAAGGCGGAGCTTTTCCCCGTACTCGAATTGGTCACCCGCAAACAGATCCACCCCGTGGTTGACAAAGTTTTTCCTCTAGCGGAAGCCGCCGAAGCGCACCGGCGCCTCGAATCCCGCGAACAATTCGGCAAGATCGTCCTTAAAGTTTAATGTTGTCATCCCGCTTGCCCTGAGGAAGGAAGGGAACCCAGTCGCGCTTCCGCGACGGGTGTGAGGGATCTGCTGTTTCCTTTTTCGTTTTTGCGGGTGCCCCATCCTTTACGGCCGCGCTGCTCCTGCAGCGCAAGTTGAAAAAACACGTAAAGTGTGGGTTCTTGCCTTGCCCTCTAGTCACTCGCCACTGCCTTTAACAATTCGGCAAAATCGTCCTTAAAGTGTGATGTTTCCCGTTCGCCGAGGGGCGTTAGACGTAGGGGCGACCCTTGGGTCGCCCGGGCGGGGCAAGCCCCGCCCCTACGAAAGCAAAACGGCGAGGGAAGGCTTGGCGCTGCGAGCGCACCGCTCGCGGCGGGTGAGGGCAAGTGGCGCCGCACGACAGCGTCAGGCGCCGATCGAGCTTAGTCGCTAAGGTACCTTCGTGCGGGTCTCTACGCGCTCCCGGGGAGGAGGCGTTTGAGGAGGCTGTGGAGGTGGGTGCGGGCGGCCTGGTCCATGCCGACGAATTCGACGCCCATTCCGCGGCCTGGGTC
>DASYYI010000427.1:0-21819 GCA_035933995.1 Candidatus Acidiferrales bacterium
GGGACGGGGCGAATTTCGCGGCGCAGTCCTGGCGGGAGTTCGCCGCGAACAACAAGCTGCCTTTCGAGTCCCGGCGGCAGGCGGTCGCGCTTCGCCAATCCTGGCGGCAGATCGTCGCGGTCTTCGTGTTCGTGGTACCAAGAGCGCATGTCGTCGCGGTCGTGCTGGCTGTACCAGCCGCGATCCCTGTCTTTATCGTGATGATCCTTGTCATGTCCGTGCCCATGCCCGTGTCCCTCACCTTGGGCGCGGGCTGCATTGCCGCTCAGCGCAAATATTGAAGCCACGCACAACGCCATCCACCATCGCATCCTCATGAGTACCTCTCAGAACTTCGGATTGTCTTGTTCATTGTAGGGCAGCGACCTGCGAATCCGTGCGCGGTGTTCCGATCCCCGTGTCCATTGTCCAACTGGCACGAAAGGACAGTTGTCGCCCTGCCTGCTGTTCCGTCGAGAGACCACGGTGCCTTTTCTTTGCAAACCCGCGGGCGTATCATGCATCCGCGAAATTCAATCTGGAGGTGTCATATGAATCGCAATTCGTATTTAGCCGAAATGCGAGCGGCATTCATAGCTAGCACTGTCATTTGTTTAGCACTCGTTTTTTCTGCCGCAGCGTATGCCGCACCGGGATTTACGCTCGAACAAGTAATGAGCTCCCCGTTTCCCGATGAACTTGTCGCGGCGCGCACTGGCGAACGCATCGCCTGGGTGTTCAACATTCGCGGCGTTCGCAATGTGTTCGTCGCGGACGGCCCGGATTTCAAGGCGCGCCAGGTGACGCATTACACCGAGGACGATGGCCAGTCGATTGCCAGCCTGCGCCTGACGCCGGACGGAAAGACGATTGTCTATGCGCGTGGCAGCGAAACGAATTCCGCCGGCGAAGTCGCCGATCCCACAAGCAGCGTGCAGAAGCCCGATCAACAAGTGTGGGCCGCCGATCTAGAGACAGGCCAGCCGCGGCTTCTTGGCGACATGAATTGTGCCCATGAAGACTGCGAGGACATTGCGATTTCTCCCGACGGTCAAAATGCCGTCTGGCCCGCGCGCGATAAAATTTGGATCGCGCCAATTTCGGGCGCGACGCCTGTTAAGGAACTCTGTTATGTCCGCGGCGATAATCTTGACCCGCAGTGGTCCCCTGACGGGCGCGAAATTGCCTTTACCAGCGTTCGCGACGACCACAGCTTTATCGCCATCTATGATTTTGGCCAGAGCGCGCTGCGATATCTCCATCCGAGCGTCGATCGCGACAGCTTGCCGAGATGGTCACCCGACGGCGCAAAAATCGCGTACGTCAAAACGAACGGTCTTGAGCGCGGTCTGCCGCTGATTCCGCTGCGCCCGCAACCATGGTCCATCTGGGTCGGCGATGCAGCCACCGGTAAGGCGTCCCAAATCTGGCAAAGCGGCGACACGATGGACGATTCGATTCCGCGGCTGACCGAGTCAGATTCTTTTCACTTCGCCACAGGCAGTCGCATTGTTTTCGCGTCCGAGAAAGATGGTCGCAATCACCTTTATTCGATTTCCACGGATGGCGGTGAAGCGAAACTGCTCACGCCGGGCGATTTTGATGTGAAGGACGTGACGCTCAGCAATGACGGAAAAACGATTCTCGAATCGTCGAATCAGAACGACGTGGACCGTCGCCACATCTGGAAAGTCAGCGTTGACGGCGGCACGCCGCAGGCGCTGACGCAGGGCGAGACAATCGAATGGACTCCGGTCGAGACTGGCGACGCGAGATTCGTTCTCTGCCTCGGGTCGAGCGCCACTTCACCAGCGATGCCGTATCGAATTACGAAAAGCGGCCGCGAGATGATTGCGCAAGAAGAATTGCCCGCGGATTTTCCCTCGAGCCAGCTCGTCACGCCCAAGCAGGTGATTTTTAAGAGCGAAGACGGTCTCGAGATCCACGGCCAGCTCTTTGTTCCGCGCGGTAGAACGGCAGCCGGCCCTGCGTTGGTTTACATGCACGGCGGCTCCATGCGCCAGATGATGCTCGGCTTTCATTACATGGACTACTATCACTACGCTTACTCCGAAAATCAGTATTTGGTTAGCTTGGGTTTCGTCGTGCTCTCCGTCAACTATCGCACCGGCATCATGTACGGCCGCGCATTTCGCGAACCGGCGAATGCCGGTTGGCGCGGCGCGTCCGAGTATAAAGACATTGTCGCCGCCGGGAAATATTTGCAGAATCTTCCGATTGTTGATCGCGACAAAATCGGCCTATGGGGTGGCTCGTACGGTGGATTTTTGACGGCAATGGGTCTGGCGCGAAACTCCGATATTTTCAAAGCGGGCGTCGACATGCACGGCGTCCACGACTGGTCTGTGTTTCTTTCGCGTTGGGAGCGACAGAGCGAAGGCGCACCCGACTTGAAGGATGCCGTGAAGCTGGCTTTCAACTCCTCGCCGGATGCTTCAGTGGCCACGTGGAAATCGCCGGTCCTGTTGATTCAGGGTGACGACGACCGCAACGTACCGTTCAGTCAAATGGTGGATTTAGTGCAGCGCCTGCGCGCGCAACATGTTCCGTTTGAGCAAATGGTTTTCCCTGACGAAATCCACGGTTTCCTGATGTGGAAGACGTGGATCCGCGCCTATGCCGCCACGGCCGATTTCTTTGAGCGCGTTCTTGTAAAGGGAGAGACGATTCCGCCGAGCCAGTGACGCACTCGCGGTGTTCGGGTGCGCTATCGGCTGTGCGAGAGCTTGGTGAGGTGGCGTCGGACGTGCTCGAAGAGGCTCCGAAGCTCGCCTGGCTCAGAAAAGCTCCAAAACACCTCTTGCGCCCGCGGATCACTAGATACTGCGCTTTTCTGCCGTTCGAGGTTACCGCTGCTCCTCGGCAGCTTGGCGCTCCGCGACGATTTTCTTCGCATTGTCGTAGAGAGCCTTTGCCTGCGGGATCAATTCTTCGGCCTTCAAGACTTGCGCATCATCGTCCACGGCAACCTTGTAGCCCGCGGGAATGCCAAGAGCGTACGTGAACGCTTCTCGCTTGATGTGATCTTTAATCCAGTCCAGGTTGGCGCTGATCAATTCAGGCGTGTACTTGATGTGTTGCTTGTCCAGGAAACCGAGAAATTCCTTCATCACGGCGTCATCCACCGTGAAATCCTTGGTGATCGCCGGATGCGTGCCCATGAAGTAGCGTGTGAAATCGCCGACGCCGATGGGTTGCGATGAAACGAAAAAGGGATCGGCTGGGAAAAACACGCCGCGCCCGTAAAGAAGCTGCTGAAAGGGGTCCAGCTTCGGAGCCGGGTCTGGCACGTCCGGAGTGATCCCGCCGCCACCGTAGACTTTCCGCCCGCTATCCGTCAGCTTGACTTCTGGCTCCTTATTCGGCTGGCGATTGTATTCATAATCGTAGAGCGATACGTCCTTGTAATCGCGTTGAATCAGGCGTCCGCTGGGAGTGTAATATCGCGCGGTTGTCAGCAGCAGCATGGTATTGTCGCTAAGCGGAAACTGCGTTTGCACCAGGCCTTTCCCGAAGCTGCGTTCCCCGGCAACAAGCGCGCGGTCATGGTCCTGCAGCGCGCCCGCCACAATCTCCGAGGCCGATGCGCTCCCGCCGTTGACCAGCACGACCACCGGAATATCGTTGCCATTGTTGCCGCGCAGCGCATAGTAGCGCCGCTCGGAGGAGCTGCGTCCCTTATGCGAAACAACCAACTGATCCTTGGACAAAAACATGTCAGACATCCCCACGGCCTGCATCAGCAATCCTCCTGGATTGCCGCGAAGATCAAGAATCAAACCGTCGAGGTGCGAGTAATCGAGCTTCCTTAACGCTGCCTTGAGGTCGCTGTCTGTGGTCTCTGAACTGAAGCCGGTCACGTGAACATACCCGACGCCCGGTTTGAGCAACGTCGAGAATTCAACGGAGGACTGCGGTATTTCGTCTCGCATCACGTTCACGACGATCGGTTTCGGCCATCCTTCGCGGCTCAGGGTAATCGTTACCACGGTGCCCTTGGGCCCTTTCAGTATGTCCGCGACTTGAAGCGTTGTGAATCCAGTGCAGTCCTTGCCGTCCACCTTCATAACAAAATCGCCGGGTTTGATTCCAGCTCTGTCGGCGGGCGATCCGGGAAACGGGGAAACGACCTCGATGTGGTTTCCGTTGGGTACGATGCGCATTCCCACGCCGTAGTAATTGCCGCGCTGCTCTTCCAGCATCAGCGCCCATTGCTTCGGATCAAAGAAATTCGAGTGTGGGTCAAGGACGTGAAGCATTCCCGGTATGGCGCCATCGTATACAATTTTGTCGGTGTCAATGGGTTCTGCGTAATTCTGCTGAACGATGGAAAGTACCCGGGCGAACGACTGCACCGATTCCTGCAGATCCGTGGCTCCAGCCGCGGTTGCCTTGAGCGACGGACCGTAGAGCCCGCCCAAAATTGCTGCAATAATCAGGATTATCGCCAAGAGAAAAGCCCCGCGTTTGTGAGATTGCATGCGTCCCTCGATGTGTCTCACGGCAGTATAGCACACATTTTCAGGCGGTTTGACACGCCCGCCAGCCTCTTCTATGATGCAAAAGAAGGCGATCGCGCACCCAAAAAAAATGCTGAGCATGCCCCATCTTGTGATTATTTTTTTAGTGGCCCTGCTCGTGTTTGGCCCCGAGAAATTGCCGGAACTGGCGCGCACCTTCGGAAAAGCGATGGCCGAATTCAGGCGCGCAACGGGCGACTTGCGCGCGGGATTCGAAGAGCACATGCGCGAACTCGAGCGTGAAACGCGCATTTCGGAAGCAGCGAAACAGCGGGCTAACCCGCCGCCCAAGGAGCCTGCGGCGGAGACAGCCACGCAAGCTGGCACTTTGCCGGAGCCTCCCGCAATCAACGAAAAGCCAGACGCTGCTCTGCCCGACTTCCCGCAGGCCGTCGCGCCCACCCCCGAGCACCAAACCTCAAGCTTGTCTCCAGCGGCAACGCCGGAATCCGGCAGCTCCAGCCACTCTTCAGATCCACCGACCCGCGAGACCGTCGCAGAAAAGGCGAGCGATGGTCACGCCTAGCCAGCCCGCGCTGCCTCAGTCCAATCGTGGAGCAGAAGAAGACACCAGCGACAAAATGTCGCTGATTGAACATCTGATCGAACTGCGCAAGCGCTTGCTTTATTCGGCAGTCGCCATCGCCATCGGGTTTGTCATCGGATTTTCTGTCGCAAAATGGGTCATCAACTTCGTTGCCCAGCCGATGGTCCACGCGCTCCAGCAAGCGCATTATCCCGACAAGCTGATTTTCACGGGTCCCGCCGAGTACGTGAATCTTCTAATTAAAGTTGGGTTCTATCTGGGCTTGGTGATCGCGTTGCCCGTGATCCTTCATCAAATCTGGCTTTTCGTCGCGCCGGGTCTCTATAAACACGAACGCAAGGCCGTGCTTTCCTTCATTCTGTCTTCCGTTGTTCTGTTTCTCTGTGGAATTGCGTTCGCATATTTCATTTTGCTGCCGTTCGTCCTCAAGTTCCTCATCACTTTCCAGGGCCCGCAGGGCCCGTTCCAGCCGCTCATCAGCATCAGCGAGTATTTCGATTTGATTCTCATCGTGATGGTTGGGCTTGGCGCAATCTTCGAGCTTCCTGTGTTGATTTTCGTCCTTTCGGTTTTTGGCATTGTCACGCCGCAATGGCTCTGGAAGAATCTGCGTTACGCCATCTTGCTCATCACCATCGTGGCGGCGATTGTTACGCCCACGCCGGATGCAACCACGATGCTCGTGTTCATGGCGCCCATGCTCGGCCTCTATTTTGTCGGGATTGCTGTGTCGTACATGGTGTTTCGTAAAAAACGAAAGCGTGAAATTGCCGAGCAAAGCGCGCAATAAGGCAACGGAATCAAAACGGGGCCGCGAAAGCAACGCAGAAACCGGAGCCCCAAAAGGAGCACAAATGTTAGGCGGCTTGCGAATTTCTTTGGGAATCGTGGCGGTGGCGTGCGCCATGGGATGCAGCGCTGGAGGAAATAAATCAAACGTAACATCAGGTAGCGTCGCAGCCGCTGGCCCGGTAGTAGCTCCCCAGGACAAAGCTCCGGCGCCGCAACAAACCGGTGGTTTCGACGGCCAGCGCGCATATGATTACACAGCGAAGCTCGTTAGCTTCGGGCCGCGCCCGTCGGGCTCCGACGCCATAAAGAAGACGCAGGATTATATTTCCGGTGAGCTGCGCGCCGACGGTTGCCAAATCGACGAGGACAATTTTAATGCGCAAACCCCCATCGGCACTCTCGCCATGAAAAATATCGTCGCGAAGGTGCCCGGCACCGGCAAAGACGTCATTCTGCTGCTGACTCACTACGATACCGTGCGCACGACCGCAAATTTTGTCGGCGCGGAGGACGGCGGTTCCTCAACTGGCTTGATGCTCGAAGCGGCGCGCCTCCTGTGCGGAAAAAAGCAGCCCGTCGCGATTTGGATGGCGTTTCTCGACGGCGAAGAAGCCATGGTTGATTGGAACCAGAACAATGATCACACGTACGGCAGCCGCCAGATGGCCGCGAATCTTGAACTCACGGGTCAGCTGAAAAATATCAAAGCCGTTATTCTCGTCGACATGATCGGTCAAAAGGGCTTGCACATTTCCAAGGACTCATACTCGACACCATGGCTCACGGACCTGGTGTGGTCGACCGCCGCAAAACTCGGCTATCAGAATGTGTTCGTCCCGCAAACCTCGAGCACCGAGGATGACCATCAGCCATTCCTCGCCAAGGGACTGGCCGCCGTCGACCTGATCGACCTGAACGATTACATCAACGAAGGCTACTGGCACACCGCGCAGGACACTATGGACAAAATCAGCCCCAAGAGTCTCGCCATCGTCGGCCACGTGGTTTTGGCCAGTGTCGACGAGCTCGAAAAGAAATTCTCGCAGTGACGCTGGACAGAAGGAACGCAGGTTTTACCGCGATTGTCGCGAATGCCGCCGAAGCATTGATGCTATAACTCCAATCTCCAATGGGAACAATTCATGTACGTTCGGAGTCGTCGAGATACCCGGTGATTTGCGGCCGCGGTTCGCTCGCGCGGCTCGGCAATCTCGTCGATGACTTGAGCGAAGGCGGAGAAGTGTTTGTGCTTTCGTCGCCTCGCGTGTGGAAATTTTGGGGGCGCGCGGTGGAGCGGCAACTTGCGGACGTGCGTCGTGACCGGGTCATTTTATTCGACGATAGGGAAGCGGCGAAACGCCTCGCCACGATTGAGGGGATTTGCCGCAAGCTCGTGCACGCACGCGCCGATCGCCAAGCCTTGCTCGTCGCTGTAGGTGGCGGCGTCGTCGGCGACGTTGCTGGCTTCGCGGCTTCGAGTTATCTGCGTGGCGTCCGGATTGTCCACGTGCCCACCACGGTTGTCGGGCAGGTCGACAGCGCGATCGGCGGAAAAACCGGCGTCGATTTGCCGGAAGGGAAGAACCTCATCGGCGCTTTTTACCCGCCTCAATTGGTGCTCGCCGACCCGTCAGTCTTGCGCACGTTGCCGGCGCGACAATTTCGTTCGGGCCTCTACGAAGTAATTAAATACGCCGTGATTGGCGACAAAGAGCTTTTCGCGTTTCTCGAACGTAAGTTCGATGCATTGTTGCGAATGGATATGCGCGCGCTCGAATGGGTGATTGAACGTTGCATTCGTGCGAAAACGCGCATTGTGAGCCGCGACGAACGCGAGGCCGGTCCCAGGCAAGTTTTGAATTTCGGCCACACCATCGGCCACGCTCTCGAATCGCTCACGGAATACAAAATATTTCTTCACGGGGAAGCTGTCGCGTGGGGAATGTTGGGGGCAACGCTGATCGCGGTGGGCATGAATCGGCTGGGCGAAACAGACGCGAGCCTCATCGCTTCCCTTATTGCGCGCTGCGGAAGCTTGCCGCCATTGCCTCGCATTTCGCTTGCCGCATCCTCGCGCGCAATCGCTTCCGACAAGAAGTCACGTGCCGGCCGCGTTCGCTGGGTGCTGCCGAGGCGTATCGGCGACGCCAATATCGGCGTCGATGTCCCGGAAAAAGTTGTCGCGATGGCATGGCGCGAGCTGCCGTCATTTTTGGCTCGCGCGCGCCGAAGTGGGCGCACGTGAATCGCGGCGCCGATCCTGTCGACTCTCCGAATGGTGCGGTTTTGCCCGGAACGCGCCCTCAAGGTACTCACGATGAGGGCGAAGCGCAGCGACGCGTCCGCGACATGTTCAGCAACATCGCGCCGCGCTACGATTTCCTCAACCATTTCTTGTCCGGCTCGTTCGACAAGCTATGGCGCAGACGCACGGCAAAAAGATTCGCCCACATTGTGCATTCGCCGAACGCCCGAGTGCTGGATTTGTGTTGCGGCACCGGCGACTTGCTGTTTGCCCTCGAGCACGAGGCAGGGAATTCCTGCAAAGAAGTTCAAGAAGCGCCGCGCCGCTTCTTTGGCGCCGATTTTGCACTCCCGATGTTGAATCTCGCCCAGTCCAAAAAAAAGGCCACAAATAAAAATTGTCGTACCGGCTTTCTGGCAGCCGATGCGCTCAATCTGCCGTTCCCCGACGCGAGCTTCGACCTCGTGACCACTGCGTTCGGTTTTCGAAACTTGGTGAACTACGAACGCGGCTTGCGCGAAATCGCCCGCGTCTTGCGTCCCGGTGGGGAACTGGGAATCCTGGAATTTTGCGCGCCATCGAACGGAGCTCTCGCGGCGCTCTACAATTTCTATTTCACCAGGATTCTGCCCAAAGTGGGAGGCGCAATTTCCGGAAGCGGGGAAGCGTATTCCTATCTTCCGCAGTCCGTGCAGAAATTCCCGCAGCCGAAAATCCTCGCGGAATGGCTCAAGGCTGCCGGATTCGAGAATGTGCAGTATGAACGTTGGACCTGCGGCATCGTCGCGCTACATCGCGGAGCGAAAAGCAGTTGACGGTGGATCGTCGAATGGCTCTTGACTCTCAACTGCCTTCTCATCAATTCTCCAGCCCCAGCGCCCGAATCTTATGCAGCAGCGTTTTGTACGACACGCCGAGTTGCTCCGCGGCCCGCGATTTGTTCCACTTCGATTCGCGCAGCGCCGCTTCGATTTTGAATCGCTCCACATGTTGCACCGCCCGTTGCGCTACTTCCTCCAACGGGCCATCCCAAAGAAAATTGTCGTCCAGCATTCCGTCGGGCATTTCCTTTGCGGCAGGGCGCGGCAAGGGCAATTGCAGGTCTTCCGCGCTGATTTCATTTGTGTCCGCCAAAATTGCCGCCCGTTCGATGCTGTTTTGCAGCTCGCGCACGTTCCCGGACCATTGATGGCCGCGCAGCCGCGCGCGCGACGCGTCGGTGAATTCCAACGAAGGCTTCTTGAATTCGCGTCGATAGCGTTCCAGAAAATGCTCGGCGAGCAGAATCACGTCATCGCCGCGCTCGCGCAGCGGCGGAATCGTGATGGGCACGGACGAAATGCGAAAATACAGGTCCTCGCGAAACGTCTTTCGTTCCACGGCTTCCTGAAGATTTTTATTCGTCGCCACCAGGATGCGCACATCCACGTCGATCGCTTGCGTGCCGCCAACGCGCTCGAAGCGCCGTTCTTCCAGAACGCGCAGCAGCTTGCTCTGGATTGCGAGCGGCAGCTCGCCAATTTCGTCCAGAAAAATCGTTCCGCGATGCGCAAGCTCGAGTTTACCGATTTTGCGCGCGCCCGCACCGGTGTACGCCCCGCGCTCGTGGCCGAACAGCTCATTTTCAACCAACCCCTCGGGAATCGCCGCGCAGTTCAGCGCCACAAACGCGCAATCCTTGCGCCGGCTCAAATGATGCAGCGCGCGCGCGAACAACTCCTTCCCTGTGCCGCTTTCTCCCAGCAACAACACGGTCGAATCGGTGGGTGCGACGCGTTGCACTATTTGGCCCGCCGCTTGCATTGACGGATGTTCCCCAACGATCCGCGGAAAGCCATAACGCTCCGCGTATTCTTCGCGCAGCAGCAAGTTCTCGCGGAGCAATTCCTGCTGGTGTGCTGCCCGCGCGATCAGTAATTTCAAATGTTCCAAATCAACTGGCTTCTGTATGAAATCAAACGCGCCATCCTTCATCGCCGTCACGGCGTCTTCTACGGAGCCGTAAGCGGTGATAAGAATTACAGGAATCATCGGATCAGCGCGCCGCGCTTCGCGAAGTACATCCAGGCCGGACGCACCGGGAAGTTTCAGGTCAGTAAGGACGGTGAGGTAACGTTTATTGCGGACTTTATCGATGGCCGAAGTGCCGTCGGGAGCTTCGTCGACTGCGTAGCCGGCTTTCTCCAGAGCCTTCCGCAGCATCGCGCGTAGCTCGGGTTTATCCTCGACGAGGAGGATTGCTTCCATTGCGCCGCGCTACTCTCTCGCCCAGCCAGGATCGCCGCCCGCTTGGCGGAGTTGGTCCTCGAGCGCCGAGATGGCTTGCTGGTCGGCGTCAATCTGTTTCTTCTTATCGTCGATCGCTTTTTGCTTCTTGACGATGTCGCTGCGATCCACCGACTGCATCAGGGCCTTGGTTGGATCGGGGTAATATTGAAGCTGTAGTTGATCTGATTCGCGTTGTAGGACGGAAAGTTCAGCCTGATCCTGCGCCAGTTTCTGGCGCGCATCCGCAAATTTCTTGCGCCATGTGGCCTCATCGTTCTTCGAAGAACTTGGTTGGCCGGCGCCCGCGGTTTTGCCGGACGAAGTGGATGACTTGCCTGTTGTCTCTGCCACTGGGTTCCCAACCACGGACACCGCCCCGAGTGTCGCGGGAATATTGTCGTTGGTAAAAACGGCTGAGGCCTTCGGCGCATTCTTCTGCGCTTCGCGGGCTTTGCGCGCGGCCTCGACTAGCGGATCGGGTTTCGCCGCCGGCTGCGTTCCGGAAGTCTGAGTCTTGGATTGCGCGGACGCCTGTGATTGGGCAGATTGCTGCGTCTGTTGCGCCCCGGAGCGGTGCGGTGAAGCGAAAAATACAACAATTGCCGCCAGCCAGATTCCTTTTCGCATGACCTTCACCTCATTTCTAAACTGCATTTCGCTACCGGCCCCAGGTCGGGTCGCCGCCGGCTTTGCGCAACGAGTCTTCCAAGTCGTCAATCGCCTTTTGATCCGCTTCCACCTGTTTTTCTTGGGCCAGCATTGCTTGTTGTCTCGCCACAGTATCCGTTTCGTTGAAATAACGCGCCAGTCCCAGCGCGTAGAAATTGCTTTTCAGTTCGGCAAGTTTGTCTTTGTCTTCGCGAAGCTTTACATGAGCCGCGGCGAATTTTTGGCGCCACATCTTTTCGTCGTTTTTTGCGTCTTGCGCTTCAAGGGCCCGCGCGTTCGCGGAGGAATCGGCCGAGGCCGATGCATCGCCGACAATGGATATCGCCGCGGCGGATGTAGGCATATTTTCGTTGGTGAATACCACCGGAGGCGCTGGCGCAGCTTTCTTTGCTTGACGCGCCTTGCGCGCGGCTTCGACTAGCGGGTCAGCCTTTGCCGGCGATGGCGATGCCGAGCCCGATTTCTGAGCCTCTGCTTGCGCCCCAGCTTGCGACTGTCCCGTAGACTGCGCCTGCGATGGCTGTCGCGCCACGGAAGCGTGCGATACGCTGAAAAACAGCGCTGCGGCTGTCAGCCAGATTCCTTTTCGCATAGCATCACCTCGGAAGCCCAATACGGACGCCTATTCCCTTAAGTTTAGATGCAGTTGTCCCCCCAGGCAATTGAAGAGCCGCCGCGTACTACCGCAAAGGTAACCATAAGTCGAATTCAGCGCCTCCTTCCGCGCGATTTCGCACTTCCACTCGCCCCCCATGCTGCAGAGCTATCTTCTGCACCAATGCCAGGCCCAACCCAGTCCCTGACGACTTCGTAGTGAAGAATGGCACGAATATCTTGTCGAGATCCCCGGGCGGAATTCCGGGCCCGTTGTCGCGCACCGCAACGCATTGCCAGCGTTGTCCTGCGTGACCCTCCTGCCCGCCCGCGATCACCACCTCGCCCGCATGCCCATTGGAAGAAGCAGCCTCGGACGCATTGCGGGCCAGATTCAGCAGCGCCTGCCGTAACAGCCCTGCATCGCCGGAAATCGTGCCAAAGACGCCCTCGGTGCGAATCGTCGCCCCCGGAACCGCTGCGCCAATCTCATCGGCAACTTGTTCCACCACTTCGGCCAGCTCAAAATCCTCCTGCGCCAGCTCCAGAGGCCGCGCGAACCGCAAAAATTCCGTTACCACGTGCGTGAGTGATTTGGTCTGATCCAGAATTTTCTCTGCGCTTTCGCCCATCTCCGACGACGGCGCTTCACTGCGAATCATCTGTGCGTAGCCGGAAATCGTCGCAAGCGCGTTCTTGAATTCGTGCGCGATTCCGGCGGACATTTCGCCCAGCGCCGCCAAATTCTCTTTCCAGCGCACCTGCCTTTGCAGCGTGGCAAGCTCAGTCAAATCGCTCATCAGGCATAGCGCGCCGGCGATTTTCTGTGTCGGTGCAGCGCCGGGTCCTTCAACCAGCGTATTGCGCGCTGTCCGGTAGATCGGAGAAATCGTGACGCCCAACTGGCGGAGCTCTCCAGAAGGAGTTGTGTGCGGCACTTCGCCACGCTGAAACGTCTGCCCGTCCCGCAGGCACGCAGTCAGCATTTCGGCGAGCGCCGAATGCTGCCCCAAGATCTCTGTATAGCGCCGGTATTGCAGGCCGCGGATATCCAGATTCTTTTCCGCAGCCGGATTTGCGGAGCTGATGATCCCTGTCGCGTTCACCAGAACCAGGCCCGCGGGCATGTTGCGAGTCACCGCCTCGCTCAGCCGCTCCGTTTCTTGCGCGCGCTCTTTCTCGGCCTGATGCAGGCGGGCCAACTCCTGTTCCTGCTCGCGCAGCCGCGCAATCACGCCTTGCATCGACGCCGTCATAAACGCCGACGGGTTTTCGGAATTCACGCGGAAAGAGTCCCCTGGCTCTTGCGAATTTCGCCCGCCTTCGCGCATTGACCGCCGGATGAAGAGAAACGCGCCAATCACCACTACAAAAATTAGCGCAACTAGTGCGAGCGTGACGATAATCTCAAAGTTGAAATTTTGATGTGCCGGCGCGATGCCCATTTGCCCGGACCTACCGCATCACGAACAACGATTGGTACCACGTCACCACCGGCGTGCCAAAAAATACCACCAGCAGCGCCGCTGCTCCCAGAAATGTACCGAAAGGCAGCTCGTAATCGGAGCCTTTGCGTGAAAATAAAATAAAAATTGCTCCCAGAATCGCACCAAGCACAGAGCCGAGCAGAATCGTAAGAATCGTGCGCCGCAGCCCCAGAAACGCTCCAGCCATCAGCATCATTTTCACGTCGCCGAAGCCCATGCCTTCGCGCCCTCGCAACCGGAAGTATCCCTCGCCAACCAGCCACAGCAGGCCGCCGCCGACAATCGCGCCGATCAGAGCATCTGCAAAAGAGATTACCGGCATCGGTGGAGGAAACTCGAAAAGACGATTCGCGATCCACAGCGCTGTGCCGTCATCAGGACGCACAAAGAAGCTGACAACCAGACCGATCGCCAGGCCCGTGAAATTTACGGTGTCCGGAAGCAGCCGTTCGCGCCAGTCGGTAAAAATCAGCACGACCAAAATGGCGCAGAACGCAGTCCATTTTATTGTCTCCACGGAATTCCCAAAGACCGCATAGCACTCCAGAAAAAGCAGCGCGGTGAGCAGTTCAACAGCTGGATAAACGGGCGAGATGCGCATCTTGCACGCGCGGCATTTGCCCGCAAGAAAAAAATAACTCAGCACGGGGATGTTGTCGTAGGGCCTGATGGATTTTCCGCACCTGGGACACCGCGACGATGGCCGCACCACGGATTTGCCCTTTGGCAGCCGGCTGATGCACACGTTCAAAAAGCTGCCAATAATCAGCCCAAACAGGAAGACGAATGCCGCGATGAGTTGTGTCGGGGGCACCATTTGACTGTGCCACAAGCCCGCGCGAGCCTCAATAACGCGCACAAAACACGTGCCCGATGCCTAACGCGCCCTCATTCAAGGCTCACCAGCTCGCTTGCAAAAACAAATCGTTGTCATTCCGAGGAGCTACGCAACGAGACTGCCTGCCGCAAGCAGGGAATCTGCTTTTGGTTTGTCGCCTCACGTCAGCTATATTTCTAGGTTTGCGAACATGCCCTGGCTCGAACAAACAATACGGCGCTATGAACACCGCCGCTGGGCTGCCGAACCCAACCGGCCCGCATTGCCCTTTGCCTGGGGGTTGGAACATATCGGCGGCCGTGCCGACGAAAAGCACCCCCGAGAATTTCTGAATCGTTTCGTTGACGAAACGCTGGCGAATAGCGACGCCTGGTTCGCCTGCGAAACGCCGCCTGATTATCAGCTCGAACCCGCAACGGACGGCGCTCCATGGAGCGGAATCCTCACATTTACCAGTGCGGTCCCCTCTCCATGGGAAGAAAACAATCACGTCCACGCACGACTTTTCCCCGCGAATGCGATCGGTCCCGCGGTGGTGGTCTTGCCTCAGTGGAATGCGGACTACGCCGCACACGTGGACATTTGCCGCTGGCTGAACCGTCTCGGAATCACGGCCCTGCGCCTGAGCCTGCCTTATCACGACCGCCGAGCGATCCCTGACCATCCTAAGGCTGACCACATCGTCGGCCCAAACATCGGACTGACGCTGCAAGCCAATCGTCAGGCCGTTTGCGACGCGCGCTGCTGTTTGCGATGGCTCGCCCAGTGCGGCTACAGTCCCCTGGGCATTTTGGGGACCAGCCTCGGTTCATGCATCTCATGCATTACGGCCTCGCACGAACCGCTCATCCGCGCCGCCGCGCTGCTGCACGTCTCGTCCTATTTTGGCGACGTGGTTGCCACCGGCCTCACCACAATTCACGTCTGGGAATCGCTGCACGCGAAAGTCTCGCAGGATGAAATTCGCCGCTTCTGGGCGCCCATCAGTCCAATTCCGTATCTGGCTAAATTGCGCGGAACGGGCCAAAAACTCTTGGCCATCAGCGGGCGCTACGACCCGACTTTTCAGGATGAATTTTCGGAGGATTTTTTCTCAACGGCACGCGCCAACGAAGTCTCGTGCCAGTCCCTGCGATTGCCCTGCGGGCACTATTCGCTCGGCGAAGCCCCGTTCAAATGGATCGCTGGCTGGCGTTTCGGCAAATTCCTGCGGAAAAATCTCGGGTAAGCGGCGTTCCACTCTTCACCGAAGTATATTTTGAAACTCGCCTTTCGCAACAAGTTGCGCCACCGCCGCAATGTCCGGAGCGAGCGTGCGATCTTTGTCAACGAAGCGGGAAAGAGAGCGTACCAGCACGTAAGCCTTTCTCGCCTCGACGCCTGTTTGCAGCGGCGCTTGGAAATCGATTCCCTGGCACGCGGCGAGCAGTTCGATCGCGATCACATTGCGCAGTGCGTCCAGCATCCGTTGCAGCCGCCGCGAAGCACTCATCCCCATCGACACGTAATCTTCCTGGTCACCCGATGTGGGGATCGAATCCACCGAATGCGGAGTCGCGAGCGCCTTCAATTCGCTCGCGAGCGACGCGGCCACCACCTGCGCGATCATGAATCCCGAATTCAATCCCGGGTCCGCCGTCAAAAATGCGGGCAGCAAACTCGTGTGAGGGTTCGTCATGTGCTCGACGCGGCGCTCACAGATTCCCGCGAGCGTCGCCAGCGCGATGGCGATTTGGTCCGCTGCCATGGCCAACGGCTGCCCGTGGAAATTTCCTCCGCTCACCACTTCTCCCGAGTCCGCAAATACCAGCGGATTATCCGTCGCGCTGTTGAGTTCGATTGACAATGTCGTCCGCGCTTGCGAAAGCGAATCGCGCACTGCGCCGTGAACTTGCGGCGTGCAGCGCAGGCTGTAGGCGTCCTGCACGCGCGTGTCTTTTTTCGCTGAGCGGTGTGACTCGCGAATTTCGCTCCCGCGATTCAGCCGCGTCAGGTTCCGGGCGCTCGCCGTCTGTCCTGGATACGGCCGGATGCGCGAAATGCGCTCGTCGAACGCCGCGGGACTCCCGCGCAGCGCATCCAGCGAAAGCGCGGCCGCCACGTCCGCCGTATCGATCAGAATTTCTGCGTCGCGAATCGCCAGAGCCAGCAACGCAAGCATTCCCTGCGTGCCATTCAGCAACGCCAGGCCTTCTTTTGCTTCGAGCTCCAGCGGAATAATCTCCGCTTGCTTCAATGCATCGCCGCCGGATAATTTTACGCCCTTGTAAATGGCTTCGCCTTCGCCTATCGCGACGAGCGCAAGATGTGCCAGCGGCGCCAAATCGCCCGAAGCCCCAACCGATCCCTGCGACGGAATCAACGGCAGCGCGCCGTGATTGAGCATCGCGAGCAGCGTTTCCACCACCACCGGACGAACGCCGCTGAATCCTTTCGCCAACGCGTTTGCGCGCAGCAAAATCATCGCGCGCGTTTCGTCCTCGCTGAGCGGCGCGCCGACGCCGCATGCATGGCTGCGCACCAGATTCAGTTGCAGTTCGCGAATCTGCTCCGGCTGGATGCGCACCGTCGCGAGCGCGCCGAAGCCCGTATTGATTCCGTAAGCGGCGATGTCCCCCTTTGACAGCCGCTCAACCACGGCCCGCGACGCGTCCATCCGCGCCCGCGCTTCCGGAGCCAGCGTCACTTCGAAGCCTTCGAGCACAACTTGATAAAGCTGCCCCAGCGTCAAGTCGTTGCCGGAAAGCGCGAGCGATTTCTTCATGACTTGCGTGCGGTTCCTGCCGCGACGGAATCGCCCGCATGCGTCAACGGGAAATACTGGCGGTACTTTTCCGGCAGACTCTTCGGCCTGCCATGTCGGTCGCAAATCACGTGGAGAGTCTCACCCGTCGCGATCACTGTGCCGTAGGCTTCGTTGAAAACTTCATACGCAAAAGTGATCGTGCGGCGTCGCGATTGCGTCACGGTAGTGCGAATTCGCAGCACATCGTCGAATTTCGCCGGATGCTTGTACGTGCAACTCGCTTTCGCCACCACGACGAAACTGTCATCCTCGACTTCCATTTTCTTGTAGCTGAATCCCAGTTGTCGCATCAGCTCCACGCGCGCCACCTCAAACCACACAAAGAAATTCGCGTAGTACACGACTCCCATCTGGTCGGTTTCCGCGTAGCGCACGCGAACGGCTGTCTCGCCGGCCACCACGGTCATTGGCCGCGCCACTCAGGTTTTCGTTTTTCCAAAAATGACGCCAAACCTTCGCGGAAATCCGCCGTACGCCGAATTTCGGCGCTCTCGCGTATCGCGATCGCCAGGTCGCGCTCAATGTCCCCTTCATTCCAGCGCAAAATAATGCGTTTCGTTAGCCGCAGGCTCGTTGGACTTGAAGCGATCAGAGACTGCGCCAGTTCGCGCGCCGACTCCATCAGTTTCTGCTGCGGCACCAGTTGCGTCACCAGTCCTAGTCGATGCGCCTCGGCTGCATCGAATATTTTCCCGGTCAGCAAAAGTTCGCGCGTAATCTTTTCACCCACCTGCCTCAAAAGGAAAACGGAAACCACCGCTGGAAGGAAGCCGATGCGGGCCTCTGTGTAGCCGAATTTCGCCTCCGGCACGGCAAGCGTAAAATCAGCCAGCGTCGCCAGCCCCGTTCCGCCTGCGATGGCCGCGCCATTCACAGCCGCGATCAACGGTTTTGGAAAGCTGTAAACGCGATGGAACATCTTGCCCATCCGCTCCGCGTCCGCCACGTGCTGCTCCTGTGTTTGTGTCGCAAGCTCGCGCAGCGCTTCCAGGTCCATCCCCGCACAAAACGCCTTCCCCGCGCCGGTAAGAACTATCACCCGCGCCGGCCCGCGTTCGGCTTCGTCCAGCGCCGCCAGCAAATCGTCAATCATCGCGGGCGAAATCGCATTGCACTTATCGGGACGATTCAGCGTGATGATTCCGATTTCACCTTCAAGTTCGAGTTTCAGAGTCGTGTAGCTCATGAATTGTTTTCAGTTTGGTTTTGGAGCATTCACTTCGTGCGCATACGTTTCGCGAATCTGTCCCGTCAGAGCGCATGCCACGGCAAGCGATTTCATATCGATGCCCGTGGAGACTCCGCGCGCCGCCAATGTGGCCAGTACGGCTTCGGTGGGAATGTTGCCCACGAGTTCGTCTCCCGCAAACGGACACCCGCCGAGTCCCGTCAGCGCGCCATCGAATCGCCGGCATCCCGCCTCGAACGCTGCCAGAATTTTTTCGGCGGCAGTGTCCGGACGGCTGTGCAGATGAACTCCGAGTTCCACCCCTGCAACGCAATTCTTTGCCGCGCGAAAAATCGACGCCACATCATCGGGCGAGGCCTTGCCCACGGTGTCGGCCAGCGACACTGTGCGCACGCCGATGTCTTTCAGCCACACCAGTGTGTCTTCGACGATCTCCGGGCCCCAGGGTTCATCATAAGGGTTCCCAAACGCCATCGAGATATAAACCACCAGTTTGCGTCCCGCGTCCTTCGTCTGTCGGTGGATCTTTTCCACCAGCACGCGCGATTCGGCGCGAGACATGTTCGCATTCGCGCGCCGAAAATAGGCCGAGATTGAGTAAGGATAACCAATCGTCGTTACGCCGGGCGTGGCAAGCGCACGTTCCAGTCCCTTTTCATTCACCACAATTCCGATAATTTCCGGCGGCGCCATGTCGGCAGGGAACTGCTTCGCCAGTTCGGCCATCACCTGCTCGCTATCGGCCATTTGCGGAACATATTTGGGCGAAACGAAACTCACCGCGTCCAGGTGCCGAAAGCCAAGAGAAATCAACCGTCCCAGATATTCGATTTTCGCCTGCGTCGGAATAATTTGCGGCAGCCCCTGCCATGCATCCCGCGGGCACTCAATAATCGTCATCGATTCCATTTATGTTTGCAGAACTCCGGTTTTAAACTCGGCAACTGCCGGATTCAAAGACGCTGCCTCGAGCGCCTCGATAATCGCGTCGCGCGTGTGCGCCGGATCGATAATCGCGTCCACCCACAACCGCGCGGCCGCGTAGCGCGCGTCGGTTTGATGCTCGTAAGTGGAACGCGTAGATTCGAAGAGTTCCGTCTTCTCCTGCTCGGTGAGCTTTTTCCCTTCGCGCTCCATCTGCTTGATTTTGATTTCCACCAGCGTGCCTGCCGCGGATTCGCCCGCCATCACAGCGTAACGCGCCGTCGGCCACGCAAAAATGAATCGTGGATCGTAAGCCTTGCCGCACATCGCGTAATGTCCCGCACCAAAACTGCCTCCGCAAATCACGGAAATCTTCGGCACCACGCTGTTCGCCACCGCATTCACCATTTTCGCGCCCGCGCGAATGATCCCGCTCCACTCCGCTTCTTTGCCCACCATGAAACCATTCACGTCGTGCAAAAAAATCAGCGGAATCAGATTCTGGTTGCAGTCCAGAATAAAGCGCGCCGCTTTGTCCGCCGATTCGGTGTAGATAACCCCGCCGAACTCCATTCGCCGCTCGCCCGTGCCCGCCGCCGCGATTTGCACATGCATTTTCTGATTCGCCACAATGCCCACGGCCCATCCGCCAATCCGCGCGAATCCGCAGAGAACCGTTTGCCCATATTCAGCGCGATATTCTTCCCAGCGGCTGCCGTCGACAATTCGCGCAATGATCTCGCGCATGTCGTACTGTTTCGCCGGATCGGACGAAAAAATCCCATAAATTTCTTCATCGGGATATATCGGCGCCTCCGCCTTCTGATGGTCGAAGGGCGCGCGTTGCCGGTGGCCCATTTTGTCGACCAGCGCGCGAATCCGCGCAATGCACGCTTCATCGTCCGGCTCGCGAAAATCGACCGTCCCGCTAATCTGCGCATGCACTTTTGCGCCGCCCAATTCTTCCGCGGAAGTTTTTTGCCCGATCGCCGCCTGCACCAGTGCGGGACCCGCGAGAAACAGCCCACTGCCTTCCGTCATCAGTATGTGATCGCACATCACCGGAAGATACGCGCCGCCCGCCACGCACATGCCCATAATCGCCGTCAGCTGCGGAATCCCCATCGCGGACATCACCGCATTGTTGCGAAATACGCGCCCGAAATCGTCCGTGTCGGGGAAAACGTCCTCTTGCAGCGGAAGAAAAACTCCCGCCGAATCCACCAGATAAACTGTTGGAATGTAATTTTCGATGGCGATATTCTGCGCGCGGATCACTTTTTTCGCCGTCATCGGGAAAAAAGCGCCCGCTTTCACCGTGGCGTCGTTCGCGATGATCATCATCTGCCGCCCGGCGATACGCGCCAAGCCCGTGATCGTCCCAGCAGCCGGCGCACCACCCCATTCTTCGTACATTTCGTAAGCGGCGTACAGTCCGAGTTCAAAAAAGCGGCTGCCCGGGTCGATGAGCTTCTCGATGCGTTCGCGCGCCGTCAGCCGCCCTTTCTTGTGTTGTGATTCGATGGCTTTCGCGCCGCCACCCTGGCGGATCTTCTCCTCTTCATTCTTGATCTCGGTCAACCGGTCGATAATCGCACGTCGGTTTTTCTCGAACTCGGCGGATTTGGTTTTGGCACGAGATTCAATCAAGGAGTTGTTCACGCGGCGTCAGACTTTCTGCGCATTGAGGGCCAGGCGTTTGCGGATGAACTCGACGATATCTTGGGTGGATGTGCCCGGCAAAAAAACCTCCGCGATGCCTGCTTTCTTCAAGTCAGGAATGTCCGCCTCGGGAATTATTCCGCCGATCAGCACGATGACGTCCGTCATGCCCTTTTCGCGCAGCAGTTCCATCAACCGCGGGCACAGCGCGTTGTGCGCGCCCGAAAGTATCGAAAGACCGATGACGTCCACGTCTTCCTGCGCCGCCGCCGACGCGATCATCTCCGGCGTCTGGCGCAGGCCGGTGTAAATCACCTCCATGCCTGCGTCGCGCAGCGCGCGCGCAATTATTTTCGCGCCGCGGTCATGCCCGTCGAGGCCAGGCTTCGCAATCAGCACCCGTATCTTTTTGTCAGCCATTAGGGTTGGCAAGGATATCACTAAGTGATGGCAACTTCTTCGTAGATGCCGAAGACATCTCGCAGCGCGTCGCAAATCTCGCCGAGCGTCGCGTAAGCCTTCACGGCGTCGTAAATATGTGGCATCAGATTTTCTTCGCCCTCTGCTGCCTTGCGAAGAGCGTTGAGGCGGCGATCAACTTCCGCGCCAGATCGTTCCGCGCGCAATTTCCTCAGCCGCTCCGCCTGCCCGCGTGCCACGCTTTCGTCGATCTGCAGCGTCTCGATGGGATTTTCTTTCGTTACGAAATCATTCACTCCAACGATAATCTTTTCCTTGCGGTCAACTTCCACCTGGTAGCGATACGACACCTCGGAAATCTCCCGCTGCGGATACGCGCGTTCGATCGCATTCACCATGCCACCCAGCGCGTCAATTTTCTCGATGTAATCCCATGCGCCGCGTTCCACTTCTCCCGTCAGCGTCTCCACAAAATAAGAGCCGCCAAGAGGATCCACCGTATTCGTCACGCCGCTTTCGTGCGCGATGATTTGCTGCGTGCGCAAAGCGACCGTCGCCGCGAATTCTGTCGGCAGCGCCCACGCTTCATCGAGCGAATTCGTGTGCAGCGATTGCGTCCCGCCCAGCACAGCGGCCAGCGCCTGCAGCGCTGTGCGCACCACGTTGTTGTAAGGTTGCTGCGCCGTCAGCGAACAGCCCGCCGTTTGCGTGTGAAAACGCAGCGCCCACGAACGCGCATTCTTCGCTCCAAAGCGCTCGCGCATTGTTTTGTACCAGATGCGCCGTGCCGCGCGGTACTTCGCGATCTCCTCGAAGAAATCGTTATGCGCGTTGAAGAAAAACGAAAGGCGCGGTGCG
>DASYYI010000437.1:0-3072 GCA_035933995.1 Candidatus Acidiferrales bacterium
GCGATCGTGCTCTTCAGTTATTTCAATCCTATTTTGCAAATGGGTTTGGAACCTTTCGCCTCGCGCGCGTCGGCGGCGGGAGCGGATGGCGTGCTCGTCACCGACATGACCCCGGAGGAAGCAGGGGAGCACCGCACGATAATGCGTACTCATGGACTGGACACGATATTTCTGGCTGCACCGACCTCCACGGATAAACGGTTGCAGTTGATCACGGATGCTTCGACTGGCTTTTTGTACATTATTTCGCGCACGGGTGTAACGGGCGCGAAAGAATCTTTGCCGGAGGAATTGCCGGCGATGGTGCGACGCGCGCGCAAGTTCACATCGTTGCCAATTGCCGTCGGATTCGGAATATCGCTGCCTACGCAAGTGACTGTTTTGGGGGGAATCGCAGATGCTGTTGTCGTCGGGTCGGCACTGGTTGCGGAGATTGAGGCAGCTACATCGGAGACTTTGGCGGCAACGGCTGTGGCAGAACGTATTCGATTGTTAAAGAATGCAGCTCGGCGTGGAATCAGCCGACGGGATGCAAGTTTGTGAGCGACGAAGCGGCGCAGGCGATCGAGGCTGTTAGGTCATGAGTGATTCCGCGCCGTTTAACCGAGTCGCCATAATTGGTACGGGATTGATCGGGGCTTCATTTGGCCTCGCCCTCAAGAGCGCTTACCCGAACATTTCCATTGTGGTTTTCGACAAACCGGAAATTTTGCAGCGAATCAACGAGCGTGGTCTTGGCTGGCACGTTGCGAGAGACGTCGCTGCTGCTGCTCGCGATGCGCAATTGATTTACCTGGCATTGCCAATCGGCGCCACGATGGAAGTGCTGCCTATAATTGCTGGCGCGTGCGACGCGGAAGCGCTGGTGACGGACACTGGCAGCACTAAGGTGGCAATTTGCCGCGTGGCGGAAGGCGAATTTCGAAGTGGCGCGAGGTTTCTTGGAGGACACCCAATTGCCGGGAAGGAAAGTTCTGGAATGGGCAATGCTGATGCAGCCCTTTTTCGTGGTACCCGTTACGTGGTGATTGGAAACGAGCGCGAGAGCGATGAGCGCGTGCTGCGATTCGTCGAGTTAGTACGTGCGATCGGTGCCGAGCCGGTGTGGAGTGATGCAGACACGCACGATTGGGCTATCGCGATCGTGTCGCAGATGCCGCAACTGATGGCGGTGGCGCTGGCAAGAGTAATTGCCGATGAGACCGACGAAACAGGGTTGCCCGTGTCGCTGGCCGGCCGCGGGCTGCGGGATCTACTGCGAATCGCGGGAAGTCCATATCACGTGTGGCGCGACATTTGCCTGACGAATGCGGAGAATATCGGACGTTCGCTCGATCGAGCAGCGCAGGCTATCGATTTTCTTCGCACCCATCTGACCAGCCGCGAGCTCGAGCAAGAATTCCACGCTGCAAATGAACTGTACAAATCCCTGCACAACAAACGCCCTGACTTGCAGTAGACTTCCTGCGTGATGTTTGGACGTTTTCTCCGCATGCATTCGTATTGGTTGGAGGCGCGATCGAATGGATAAACGTGTAGCAAACGCTGACGTGGCAATTGAGCACGTGAGCGATGGAGCCACGATTCTGGTCGGCGGATTTGGAATGTGCGGAGTTCCGGAGCATCTCCTGCGTGCGTTGAAAAAACGTGGAACCAAGAATTTAACCCTGGTTTCAAATAATGCCGGGACGGACAATTTCGGCATAGGATGGCTGCTCGAGTCGAAACAGGTGAAGAAGATGATTGCCAGCTACGTTGGTGAGAACAAACGATTCGAGCGATTGGCGCTGAGCGGCGAAATTGAAGTTGAGCTGAATCCCCAAGGAACGCTCGCGGAGCGGATTCGTGCGGGCGGCGCCGGAATTCCAGCGTTCTTCACGCCCACCGGATACGGGACGCTCGCGGCAGAAGGAAAAGAAACGCGAGAATTCGATGGAAGAAATTACGTGATGGTTCCCTGGCTGCGAGGAGATTTTTCATTTATTAAGGCGTGGAAGGGAGACCGCTGGGGGAACTTGATTTTCCGAAAGACGGCGAGAAATTTCAACGCGCCCATGGCGACAGCGGGGAGGTACGTTATTGCAGAGGTCGAGGAACTAGTGGAACTTGGGCAGCTGCAACCCGACTGTGTGCACACGCCGGGGATTTTCGTTGACGCGATTTTCCAAGGCGACAGCTACGAGAGACCGATCGAAAAAAAGACAGTGCGGCAGCGGTAGCGAATGGAGCGATGATGCCGAATGGCATGGATAAGCGCGAGTTTATAGCGCGCCGCGTCGCACAGGAGTTGCGCGACGGCAATTACGTAAACCTCGGGATCGGTATGCCGACTTTAGTTCCGAATTTTTTGCCACCGGATGTTGAGGTCGTGTTGCAATCCGAAAATGGAATGCTCGGCGTCGGGCCGTATCCATACGAAGGAATGGAAGACGCGGACCTCATCAACGCAGGCAAGGAAACAATTACAGAGATACCCGGCTCCTGCTATTTTTCCAGTGCTGATTCGTTTGCCATGATTCGCAGCGGCCGTATTGATGTGACCGTGCTGGGGGCTCTGCAAGTGGATGAGAGGGGAAATCTGGCGAACTGGGCGATCCCCGGGAAAATGTTGAAGGGTATGGGCGGAGCGATGGATCTCGTCGCCGGAGCAAAGAGGGTCATTATTGCCATGGAACACACAAATAAGGACGGCGAGCCGAAGATCATGAAGAAGTGCACGCTCCCTCTGACGGGTCTCAGTGTCGTGAAAATGATTGTGACGGAGATGGCGGTGATTGACGTGACATCTCACGGCTTGTTGCTGAGAGAAATAGCGCCGGGGCTGAAGGCGGAGGATGTTCAGAAGGCGACGCAGGCGCAGTTGCGCGTGGCCGCGGATGTGACGACAATTTCAGTCTGAGCTTAGGCGCGAATTGTTGTCTTTTGAGTGTGAGCCGATGCGCGCGGTGCAAAAATGGGGTAGCATCGAACCGGAAGCTGCCTGAGGCGAATGATGGATCCGCATTCTGTCGTTGTGGTTAGCCTGCACAGTCCGAAGGAACGGATTTGGGGTGAGCTCTCGGAAATCACCGT
>DASYYI010000438.1:0-3009 GCA_035933995.1 Candidatus Acidiferrales bacterium
GGCGCGATGCCGCGAATCTGCTAATCCGCTGAAATGGCCCATTCCATGAAAGAAAAAAAAAGACACGATGGCGAGCGTCGGCCGGAGATCACCGAAGGCGACTTGCTTGCTTATCTCGCGAAAGCAAACCGCCCCGAAAGCATCCGCGAGATAGCAAGCGCACTTGGATTGCGACATTGGGGCCGGCGGGCGTTGCCGAAGCTGCTGGGGCGTCTGAAGCGCCGCGGCGACGTGCAAGTGGAGCATGGGCGATACCGGCTCACCGGCCAGCGCAGCGCGCCAGCGCCAAGTCCGCGGCCAGTTCAACGTCATGACGTCCGGCCCGGGGAACTATCCGCTTCGCGAGGACCTGAAGGGAACGCTGATGCGGCGGCACGGCCCAAGCGGCAGGATCCGAATCTGATTGCCGGGCGCTTGGTGGCCCATCGCGACGGCTACGGCTTCGTGGTCCCCGATCGTCCCGTAAAGGGCATGGACGGCGACCTGTTCATCAATCCGGACAGCATGGGCGACGCGATGCATGGCGACCGCGTGGAAGCACGCCTCACCCGCCGCCATTCCGATGGCCGGTTCGAAGGGCGCATCGAAAAAATCACCGTACGAGCGCATCCCACGGTTGTCGGTCTGTTCCGCTACGGGCCGCATGGCAATGCCGTCCTGCCGTACGAAACGCGCCTCGCGCATGAAATCGTGATTCCCACAGGCGCTGAACTAACGCCCGAATTGCAAGAAAAACTTCAGCACACCGAATCGCCGATGACCGCCAAACGAATGCGTCTGCCCGAACTCGACGGTGCGGTAGTAAACGTGGAGATCACGCGCTACCCGCGCAGCGGCGTCGCGCCTGCCGGACGTGTGGTGGAAATCCTGGGGCGTCCGGGCGAAATGGGCGTCGACGTTGAAATCATCATCCGCAAACATCATCTGCCACACGTCTTCGCGCCTGAAGTGCTTGCGCAAGCGCGGGCAATTCCCCAGCAGTTGCGCGAAGAGGATATTGCCGGGCGACGCGACTTCCGCGACTTGCCGATTGTCACCATTGACGGCGAGACGGCGAAGGATTTCGACGATGCAGTGTATGTCGCGGAGCGGCCCGGCGGTTTCGAACTGCAGGTGCACATCGCTGACGTAGCGCATTATGTTCGCCGCGTTTCGGACCTTGACCGGGAAGCCCGCTTGCGCGGCACATCAGTCTATTTCCCAAATCGTGCCGTGCCCATGCTCCCCGAGGAACTTTCCAACGGGATCTGCTCGCTGAATCCGCACGTCGACCGCCTGGTGATGAGCGCCATTCTGCAACTCGACAAAACTGGAAAGGTCCTCGGAGCCGAATTCATGCCGGGGGTCATTCGCTCGGTCGAGCGCATGACGTACACCAACGTTCACAAAGTACTCCAAGGCGACCCGGAGATGACGAAGCGATATGCATCGCTCGTGGAGGAATTCCGGCGGATGAAGGAGCTGGCACTCGCGCTGAATGCGCGGCGCGCCGCGCGCGGCTCCATCGATTTCGATTTGCCGGAACCCGTCATCGAGTTCGACGATGCGGCACGAATGATAGCCGTCGTCCGCAGCGAACGTAATTTCGCGCATCGCATCATTGAGGAATTCATGCTTGCCGCGAACGAAGCCGTTGCGTCCTATCTGGAAAAGCGCGGTGTCTCATCGCTCCATCGCGTTCACGAAAAACCCGACCCGAAGAAAGTCTTGGAATTCGAGGAGTTGGCGCGCGCGTTCGGCTATTCCCTCGGCGTCGAGGATTTATCGGAGCGTCGAATCAGTGTGCGCCACGGGCAGGTGCGGCCTGCGGGGCGCGAACGCCACGGCCGGTCGCGCACCATGGAAGTCACTCTGCCGGGGGCTGATTTCGATATTCGTCCGCAGCATTATCAGCGCCTCACGCAGAAGCTGGCAGGCAAGCCCGAGGAGCGCATTCTTTCCTATCTAATGCTCCGCTCGCTCAAGCAGGCGCGATACGCTGCCGTGCCGCTGGGCCATTTCGCTCTGGCCGCGGACGAATATACGCATTTCACGTCGCCCATTCGCCGCTATCCGGACCTTATCGTCCATCGCAACCTGAAGTGGGCGCTCGAAAACCCATCCGCCGCCAAAGGCCCTTACCGCCTGGCGGAACTCGAGGAAATTGCCGTCGAAACGTCGGAGGCCGAACGCCGCGCCGATGCCGCCGAGCGCGAACTGATGGACTGGAAAACAGCGCAATACATGGAAGGCCATCTGGGCGAGGAATATGACGCTCTTGTCATTTCCGTGCAGAAATTCGGGTTCTTCGTTGAGTTGTTCGAAGTTTTCGTCGAAGGCCTCGTGGCCATCGACCGTCTGGAAGAAGCGCTCGGCCAGCGCTTTCAGTATCGCGAAAGCGACCATGCCATCGTCAGCCAATCGTACCGTCCCCGCAACGGCCGCGACTCCAGGCGGGAATTCCATCTGGGCGACCGGGTGCGAGTGCGCGCGGAGCGTATTGACCCGTTCCGGCACCGCGTCGAATTCAGTCTGGTCACGTAAAAGTGACCTGTTTTGGCAGGATTTCCACAACCAACCTGCTGGTACTATTGACGTAACGGAGGCCGACCCTTTAATCTAGATTAATGTCCGCGTTCATATTACTTATTGGTAAACGAGTGGAAGTCAGCTACCGCGCCGGAGAAGTTCAAATGACCGCGACCGGTACGCTGGCTCTGGACTCTGGAAGTATCATCCGTCTCGAAGACCGCTTCTCGCAATCGGGCCGCGACAAGACCGTACGCATCGAAATTCCTTATCCTTCGATCGTGCGCATACGCGAAATTACCCAGCAGCCCGCGCCCGTCACCGCCTAGAGGTCGCGGAAACGCGCAAATCTCCGATTTTGCCGTTCTGAATTTTATCGCTCGACGATTCCGGTTTCCTCCTATCGCGTCTGCCGTTATATTCATCTGCGCACAAGGAGGAAATCATGAAGCCGAACGTCGGACTGATTGGTTTGGGATTGATGGGCCTGCCCATGGCGCG
>DASYYI010000446.1:0-7377 GCA_035933995.1 Candidatus Acidiferrales bacterium
GATCTCACTCCCGCAATGCTCGAACGCGCGCGCAAAGACGCCAGCGCAAATCATCTCGATAATTTTCGCCCGCTGCGCGGCAACGCGCTCAACATGCCGTTTCCTGACGCCACCTTCGACATCGTCGTCACCAGTTACAGCATCCATCATCTTCCCGATCCTGTCGCGGCCATTCGTGAGATTGCTCGCATCCTGAAGCCCGGCGGCAAATTCGGCCTCCTCGATATGGTGGTTCCCGAAGATGCATCTCGCGCCGCTGCCTGCAACCATATTGAGTGGGTTCGCGATCCGTCGCACACGCGCGCTTTACCCCTCAGCGAATTCGAGCGCCTGCTCACCTCATGCGGCTTTCGCATTCTCGCGCGCGGCACTGAAGATCATCCCCGCTCGCTCGACGTGTGGATGCGCACCGCTGGCTGGAAACGTGGCAACGCTGTTTACGAAGACGTTCGCCGCCTCCTCGAAGCTTCCATTCCCGGCGACACAGCCGGCTTTCGCCCCAAAATTCTAGCGCCGCCTTCGCCGAAAGAAATTGCCGCCGCGTCCGACGCGCGTCCAGACATGGAATTGCTTCACACCGCCGCCTTCCTCGCGGCCCAAAAGCAACAATGACGAGCCGCACGCCGCCTTTCGCCTCTGTAGGGCCCGACTTGTCCAGAGCGCAGGCGAAGGATCGGTTTTATCGGGCCGCCCGCCGTAATGCCCGCACGCGAGGAACGACGCCATCAAGGATAACGATAGATGTCTCTTGTAGCCCAGCTCCCGTTCGAGCTGCGTTTGCGCGAACTGACCTGAGGCCTTGCGCGTGGCACAGGCTTCAGCCTGTGTGCCTTTGCCTTCGTAGGGGCGGCGTTTACCCCGCCCGTCGGCGCGAAGCGCCGAGCATTCGTTTTGTAGACCGGCCACCGCTCAATCTTCGTCAGGGCACGGCTTTAGCCGTGCCAAAAGTCCAGCATTTAGAAGGGGCTTTAGCCCCTGAGGGCCGCTTCATGCATCGCAGACTAAAAATGCATCCGCCGCCAAGCATTCTCCGGCACGCCGCATCGGCGTTTGAAAAACATAAATTGCGCCAAAATTTTCCCATCGCCCGAAACGGAATCGCATGACGCCCCTTCTCGAAGCCCGCAATCTGCGCAAAGCCTTCACCGTCTCCGGCGCAGCCTGGGAAAACACGCAGGGCCGCACGCAAGCCGTGGACGGCGTCAGCCTGGAAATTCTCCGCGGCGAAACGTTTGGCATCGTCGGCGAATCCGGCTGCGGCAAGACGACCCTCGCGCGCATGCTCTTGCGCCTCATCGAGCCCGACGCTGGCGAGATTCGCTTTGCCGGAGAAAACTGGCTCGCTGCGCGTGGCTCCCAAATGCGCGCCTTTCGCCGCCGCATGCAAATTGTGTTTCAAGATCCGATGGCGTCGCTCGACCCGCGCATGCGCGTCGAAGCGATCGTCGGCGAGCCGCTCGAAATCCACGAGCCGCAACTAACCCGTGCCGCGCGCCGCGCGCGCATCGCCGAAACCCTCGAAGCCGTCGGCCTCGACGCGGAAATCCTTCGCCGCTTCCCTCACGAATTCTCCGGCGGCCAGCGCCAGCGCATCGGCATCGCCCGCGCGTTGATTCTCCGCCCGGAGCTTGTCGTCGCCGACGAACCCGTCTCCGCGCTCGACGTTTCCATCGGCGCGCAAATCCTCGAACTCCTCGAAAAGCTCCAGCGCGAATTCTCCCTCACGCTGCTCCTGATTTCGCACAGCATCCCCGTAGTCGCGCAACTCGCCTCCCGCGTCGCCGTCATGCAGGCCGGCCGCTTCGTCGAGACAGGCTCAGCCGCCCAAGTCCTCTCGTCCCCCGAGCACCCCTACACGCAAACCCTCCTCGCCGCCGTCCCGCGCTTGCCTTGAATTCGGAGTCAACCCAAAATCAAAAGCTATGAGCTCAGGAGGTGACCCAAAACCCAAAAACTAACACAGAGGAAAACTCTGGTGCCCGTAGGCGGCATTAGAAGACGAGCGTTTTATCGGCCGCTTGAGCCCAAGCACTCAATTCGTCCATCGAACTCCGCTGCGCTCCCTGAGCGAGCATCTCCGGCTTTATGCCTCGCGCGTCCATGCAGGAACCACAGACACCGATCTTCGCCCCTTTTGCCGAGAGAACCTTCAGCATGCGTTCCAAGTTATAGTAGCCGCTCGGAGTGGCCTGTCCTGCCACGGCGCAGGACGCGGCATCGCCGATCAAAAAGACAGATACCGCGGTACCCTCCACCTTGGCGAGCGATGCTGCCAGTCGCAGGCCGTTGTAGCTCCGCTCTGTTCCATACGGCGGATCATTCAGGATTAGCAGGTATTGCATAGCAACCTCCAATGAGAACCGTCCTTAAACGGAAACCGGAATTCCATATGCCCTGCTCCCAGCCTTGAGCGCCAATCCGTACAGATCGCGTCGCCATCCAGGGGCGGATAGCCACCACTTTTCAAGGAGCACTTTGCCGACATGCCAGGCTTTCCCGATTTGTCGGAGCTTCACTTCCGGTGAGGGCTCCGCGAAGAAATTGCCATAGGCAAACCCAGCCAGATCTTCCCCCGCTTCCAGCATGCAGTACCCATCCCCGCAGAAGGTTTGCTCGGATTTTCGTCCTTGGACCTGCGCAGCAATCCTGGACGCGACGACCTCTGCTTGTACGTGCGCAAAGACTCCGGCCTTGGGGAGCATCAATGGGACATCTGGTTTCCAGCGCCCTGGAACGGGAATAGCCGTGACATCGCCGATGGCGAACACAGCTTCATGCGTAGTTTCCAATGTCGCGGGCGTGACGGGAACCCAGCCTCCTGCGTTCGTGAGACCCGCTTCGCGCACTAAGCGTGGAGCGCGATGCGGAGGAATTACGACCAAAAGATCGCAATTGTCTGCTGTCCCCTGCTCAAACCGGACGGACTTCGCTGCGGAATCGACAGCAACTAGTTTGTGCCCCGGATGGAACTGAATGCTCTTTGCTTGGAGCATTTGAAGGACGGCCTTGCCCAATTCTGGCCCCGCGACAGGCATCGGTTGCGTTTCCGGGGTGTAAAGGTGTACCTCCACTTTGTCCGAGAGGCCACGCCGTTGAAAGTAATCTCGGATGAGCATGGCTCCTTCATGGGGTGCGCCGGGGCATTTGTAGGGCATGGCCGCTACGACAACTGCGATGCGTTCCCCGGAAAAGGTCCGAAGCGCCTCATGCAGCCGGACGGCTTCATCTAGCGTGTAGAAACTGTGCGCACCCTCGGCAACTCCCGGAACCAACTCTGGAGCCAGCTCCGCACCAAGAGCAACGATCAAGTAGTCGAAGGGAAACGCGCCGCCCGTAGTGACGACCTGCCGTGCATGTAAGTCCAATCCCTCGGCACTGGCATGCACCACCTCGATCCCAGGGCGCAAGAGAGCGGTCAGCGTACGCCGCACTTGCTCCGGTTTCCGGTCACCTGTCATGACCCAAAGGAAAGAGGGCGCGAACGCGTGCTCGGCGTTTCGCTCAATCAAAATGATTCGGTGTTCCTTGGGAAGTCTCGCGCGCAGGGCGTTTGCCGCAATCATGCCGCCTACGCCGCCGCCAAGAATTAGGATCGTCTTCGGAGCCATCGATCTATACCTCTCCTCAACGCGGATACACCGCTTTCAATCAGGAAGGCCTCTCTCTGACCAGTGTCTCTTCCCCTCACCGGCAAATACGGCACCCTTAGTCTCGTTTGTCTCATGATGAAGATACTCCCCTACGCAGCGTGCGGCGGTGATATCGGTCACATCGCCTGGAATGCGCCCGTCCTTGGATCGAATGCTCATGGCACTGTATAGCTTCCTTCTCGCTGCACAATCAGGCCGCACCGTGTGCATCCCAGACTTTTCTCCCAGGAGCGATAGAAATCCTCTGTAGTCGCACTCTTTGCGTCTTGTGCAAAGGGTGCGGGTTTTCTTTGACGCGGAATCCCCTTAAGCCATATCGCGCAGTATCGCGAACGCGGTCTGCGAGCCGCAATTCCAGGCATTCCATCTTTGGAGGCGTGAGCGAGCGGTTGAAACCGTCCGCGTTGAAAACCGCTACACCTCCGCGACATTTTGCGCTAGACTCCCGCCACCCGAAACTTTAGAGCCGCTCCTGCGTAATGTCCTGTACGCAAGCGCGGAAAATTCCTTTGGTGGGAGGAATCAATCATGGCGACAACAACGGCGGCGGTGCCCGAGGCCCCTCAGCAACACATTGGCGCATTCGGCAGGCTCATCGGCGCGCTCGTAAATCCGCGCCCAACCTTTGAGGACATCGCCCGCAAACCCAGCTGGCTCGCGCCGCTCCTCTTGATAACGCTAATCAGTATTGCGCTTACCGTCGTCATGGGCCAGAGATTAGACTGGGCGCAAGTAGCACACCAGCGAATCGAGAAGAGCCATTTCGCTTCCGCGCAGATTGACAAGCTTCCGCCCGACCAGCAGCAAGCGGCCTTCAACCGCCAAGCGATAAGCGCTAAGATCACTAATTATGTTACAGGCGTCATCGGAACGGCTCTCCTCGCGTTGGTGCTTGCGGGAATCTATCTCGGTTTGTTTAATCTGGCGGGTGGCGGCTTCACGTTTCACCAATCGTTCAGTTTGGTCAATTACGGTCTTTTGCCTCTGGGCATAAAAACGCTTCTCGGAATACCGATTGTTCTCGTGAAGGATCCGAGCGCAATCGACCCACAGAACTTCATCGCCTCAAACTTGAGCGCTCTCGTTCCTTCGGATGCTGCATTGTGGAAGTTGGGTTTAGCATCGTCGGTGGATATCTTCGTTTTGTGGTCCGTAGTGCTAGTCGCAGTGGCGTTTTCGGCGGCAAATCCGAAAAAGATAAGCTTCGGAAAAGCGCTCACGATCACGTTGGGCGTTTATATCGGCTTTACGCTGTTCTTCACGGGCATCGCCGCGATGTTCTCCTGATACACTCGGTGAATGCCTTTTCGCTTTGAAGTTCTGGCGACGGACCCAACCGGCGCGCGCCTCGGCCGCCTCGAAACTCCACACGGCGTCATCGACACGCCCGCGTTCATGCCCGTTGGTACGCTCGGCACGGTTAAAGGCCTCACGCAGGAATCCCTCGAAGCCCTCGGCGCGCAAATCATCCTCGCCAACACCTACCATTTGTATCTTCGCCCCGGCGCCGGACTGATTCGCGAACTGGGCGGCCTCCATAAATTCATGTCCTGGCCGCATCCCATCATCACCGACTCCGGCGGCTACCAAGTCTTCAGCCTCGCCGATCTTCGCAAAGTCACCGACGACGGCGTCACCTTCCGCTCGCACATCGACGGCTCCGAACATTTCCTCTCGCCCGAACGCGCCATCGAAATCGAGCTTGCCCTCGGCTCCGACATCATCATGGTCCTCGATGAATGCATCGAATCCTCCTCCACCGAAGACCGCGCCGCCGCCGCTGCCGCGCGCACCCTCGCATGGGCCGGACGCTCGCTCGAATATTTCAGCAAGCACGGAGACGCGCAGCGTCAAATGATGTTCGGCATCGTTCAAGGCGGCGCGCATCCGCATCTCCGCCGCAAATCCGCCAGCGACCTCGTCGCTCTCGATTTCCCCGGCTACGCCATCGGCGGCCTGGCCGTCGGCGAACCTCACGAAGTCACCTGTAAAATCACTGCCGAAGTCACTGCGCTTCTTCCCGCCGAAAAGCCCCGTTACCTCATGGGCGTGGGACGCCCCGAGCAAATCGCGGATTACGTTGCCCGCGGCGTCGACATGATGGATTGCGTCCTCCCAACGCGCAGTGCCCGCCACGCTTGCCTTTTCACCTGGCACGGCCGCATCCTCATCAAGAACGCTTGTTACGCAAAAGACCCGCGCCCCATTGACCCTGCATGTCAGTGTCCGACTTGCCGCCGCTATTCGCGCGCCTATTTGCGCCATCTCTTTCTCTCCAATGAAATTCTCGGAGCAACCCTCGCCACCCTCCACAACGTCTACTTTTACCTTGACATCATGGCTGAAATCCGCAAGTCTATCCGTTTTGGGAACCTCGCGGGATTCTGTTCCGACCTTCAGGCTCGTCTCGAAAACAGTGTGCCCGAATCGAGCACGGAATCGAGCACGAAATCGAACACGAATCCGAGCGCGAACTCAAGTAGATGAACGGCAGCCAGCCACGCCTCACCGGCATTGAAAGATTGGCTGTTTTTGGCGAGTAGAGAGTCACGCAGAACGTTTCAAGCGGTTCGCGGCGCCAGTACATGACGGAGTGAACGATGATGTTGCACGGCCCTTGGGTTGACCCATCTCTAGCGGCACAGCAGTCCGCCGGCGGCCTCGTGGCCATTCTTCCGTTCATACTTATCCTCATCATTTTATATGTCCTGATGATTCTTCCCGCGCAGCGCCGCCAGAAGAAGCTCGCCGCCATGATCGCCGCGTTGAAAAATGGCGACAAAGTCATCACCAACGGCGGCGTTTACGGCACCGTCGTCGGCCTCGACCCTGAATCCGTCCAGCTTCGCATCGCTGAACAAGTCAAGATTCGCGTGGCGCGCAGCGCCATTGCCGGGCTCCAGCCCGAAGCCAATAAGGAGAGTTAGCGGCCCGAAATGAATTCGAACCTCAGATGGAAAGCGATCTTTATCCTGGTCATCGTTCTGATTTGCTTTTATGCCCTGTTTGGCCTCCCCTCCTTCCCCACTTCCTGGGGCCAGATGGCCGACAATTTTTCAAATCGCATGCAACTCGGCCTCGATCTTCGCGGTGGCAGCCATCTCGTCTTGCAGGTGCAGGTTCAGGAAGCCGTCGCCAACCATCGCGACCAGGCCATTGACGCCCTCAACGACCAGCTTCATAAGCAAAACATCGTAACCGGCGAAATCCGCGAAGTCAGCGACACCCAAATTCTCATTCGCAACGTGGCTCCCGCTTCCACCGGCGCGCTGCAAGCCCTGGTCCAAAATCAGTTTCCCGAATGGACTCTTTCTCAAGCCGCCGGTGAGCAAAACGGCTTCTTGATGACCATGAAGCCCACCGTCGTTTCCGACCTCCAGCAACAAACAATGGACCAGTCGCTCGAAACCATTCGCCGCCGTATCAACGCCCTCGGCTTGAAAGAACCCAACGTCCAATACACCGGCCGCGGCCAGAACGAGATTCTCGTCGAGCTTCCCGGCGAAGGCGATCCTACGCGTGCCAAGGGGGTGATTCAGGCGGGCGGTCAATTGCGCTTCCAGTTGGTTCTCGACGATACCCCGTACCCGTCGGAAGCCGCGGCCTTGGCGGCGCACAGCGGAGTTCTGCCGCAGGGCAGCCAGCTCGTTCCCGGCAAATCGGAGTCAGCCGATCAATCCGGCGCGCAAGTCTGGTGGTTGCTGAACCGGTCGCCCATCATCACCGG
>DASYYI010000012.1:0-2686 GCA_035933995.1 Candidatus Acidiferrales bacterium
CACGTCCCCATCGCGCCTCCAGCCGTAAATCCAAATCCAATACGCGATGCGTCGGTGCTGCCGGTGATAAAAAGCGCGTCTCTTTTCGCCGTCAATGAACGCATCGAAGGCGACACTCTCGACCGGATTCGCGAAGACATCGGCGAAAATTGCCGTCGCTGCAAACTCTGCGAGCAACGAAATAAAATCGTCTTCGGCGCCGGCCATCCGAAAGCTGAACTTGTATTCGTTGGCGAAGGGCCTGGGCATGACGAGGATATTCAAGGCCTGCCCTTTGTGGGCCGCGCCGGAAAACTTTTGACGCAGATGATCGAAGCGATGGGTTTGCGCCGCGACGACGTTTACATCGCCAACGTCGTAAAGTGCCGCCCTCCGCAGAATCGCGCCCCTGAGCCCGAAGAAATTGAGACTTGCTCGCCGTTTCTTTACCGCCAACTCGCGGTGATTCGGCCGAAAGCCGTTGTGTGCCTCGGCGCGATTGCCTTTCAATCGCTCACTGGCACGAAGCCGTCGATGTCGCGCATTCGCGGCCAGTGGCTCGAATTTCGTGGCATCCCGCTGCTGGCGACGTATCATCCTGCTTATCTCCTTCGCAATCCCAACGCCAAGGGCGATGTCTGGGAAGATTTGAAGAAAGTAATGGCCCATCTCGGTCTGAAGCTGCCCGCCAAACGCTGAACCTTCTTCCTTCATCTCCATCTGCAATTGAAACGAAAGCTCCTGTTACACTGTTGCGCTGCGGCCGCGGCTTTTCATTTAGAAGCAGTCAGCTGCCGCGAAATTTCTGCGGAGATGCCGATTGGGAATGTTTTTTAGTTCGGGAATTTTGCTCGGACTTGCAGCCGCTCTCGGCTGGGGCGTCGCGGATTTTCTGGCACGCTTCGCCACGCGTCGTGCCGGCGCGTACCGCACGCTCATGTACATGCAACTCACCGGCTTTCTGGCGCTATCAGCCGGAATGGCCACCGCTGGCCGCTGGACAAATTTTTTTCCCAGCCGCGCGGAACATCACGCCTGGGCTTGGGCGATTTGCGCCGGCCTGCTGAATGTGGGCAGCGCGTTTTCGTTGTACCGCTCCTTTGAAATAGGAGTCCTCGCATTGGTCGCCCCGATCGCCGCCAGCTATCCGGTGCTCACGGTACTCCTCTCGCTCTGGAGTGGCGAGCGCCTCACTTTGGCGCACGCGGTTGGGATCGTCGCCGCGATCATCGGCGTCATGCTCGCTGCGGTGTCATTTTCTTCTCCGACGCCGGAATCTTCCGCTGAAGATCATCGGCGCCACACTTTGCGCGGAGTCCCCTGGGCGCTTGCCGCCGCCGTCGGATTCGGATTGCTTTTCTGGGTTCTCGGATTTCACGTCATGCCGGCATTCAGCGGCGCCGCGTCCGTGTGGATGGTCCGCATCACCACGTTCACCATGCTCGCCCTGCTTGCCATCCCGCTGCGCCAGAGCGCGAAATCTCCCGCCGGCTCCACGCTCTGGCTTGTCGCCGCCGTCGGCGTCATGGACACGGCAGCGTTCGTTGCGAATAATCTGGCGCTGAAAAATGAGCAAGTCGCGGTCGCGAGTGTATTGTCTTCGTTATATGGCGCAGTGACGGTCGTACTCGCCGCGATTTTTTTGCGCGACAAACTCGAACGCACGCAATGGGCGGGCATCGTTCTGATATTTTTAGGAATCGCTTTGGTCAGCGTATAGCCACAATCGGAGCGGCACGAAATCCGCGCGGAAATTATCGGTCGCTGCATTTCAAGTGAAGCCCGCTGGTTTCCTGCAACTCGCGCCCTGCTGCTACACTAGGTCGCCAATATGACTCCGCGGTATTGTGAAATTGCTCTCCCCTTCCCGCTCCGCTCCACGTTCACATACGCGATTCCGCAACATTTAAGCAATGCTGACCTTGTTGGCAGCCGCGTGGTCGTGCCGTTTCGCAATCGTGCGATGGTTGGAGTCGTCGTCGCCCTTGTCGCGAGGCCGCCCGAAGGGAAAAAGACTCGGGAAATTGTCGAGCTGCTCGATGCAACTCCCGCTCTGCCCCCCAAATTAATTGAACTCGGCGTGTGGGTCAGCCGCTATTACGTCGCGCCTATCGGAGAAACGTTACGCGCGATGCTGCCGCCACTGGCCGAATTGCGCCCGGAACGCGAATACGAAGTGACGGAACATGGTCGAAGTTTTCTCGACGAAATGAAGGAGCGCGGTCCAGCCGATGCGGGCGAGTCCGTTGATCTCGCGATTCTCGAGCTTTTGCACGCTGGCGATAAACCTGTCCCGTCCACGCGCGTGCGGCGAATCGCGGGCGGCGAGGCTGCTGCGGAGCGTCTTGTGCGGCGTGGATGTCTGGTCGCGCGCGAACGCATGCGCCACAAACGTGAGCGTGCGCAAAAAATCGTCGCCTGGAATCCGGCGGCGGAAGCCCCGAATGCGAAAGAAGAAAAAGTCCGCGAAATTCTGACGGCAACGCGCGGGCCGTTGCCTGTTCCGATTTTGCTGAAAGCAGGCGCTTCGCGCGCGGTCGTAGCGCGACTCGAAAAAGAAGGCAAACTCACGTCCTGGGAAGAGCCGCTCGTTGCCCATGCGGACGCGGAATCGGAAGCAGACGCGTGGGAAACGGATTTCGTTCCGCCCGCGAATGTTCTAAACGCGGATCAAAAGTCGGCGCTTGCGGCGGTCAGTGGATGGCTC
>DASYYI010000015.1:0-11967 GCA_035933995.1 Candidatus Acidiferrales bacterium
GTGGACGGCAATAAGGTGGTCAGCATGATGCTGCCGAAAGCGATCTTCACTGGGACAGACAACCACTAATCGGGATGTTTGGTGTCGAGACGGTGATTCCCCTGTTGCATTGAAATTCCGGAGAGATTTTCACTCGCGACGGAGAGCCGTTGCCTCGTCGGCCGCAATATCCAGCACGGAATCGAGATGCGCCACCTTGATAAGGTGTTGAACTCGCGTGGTGGGCGAAAAAAAGACGCAACGCCCTCCGCAGCGCCTTACTTCGGCGCAGTGTCGCACCAGCGCGCCCAGTCCCCAGCTGTCCATGTCGGACACGCCAGCCAAGTTAATCGCGATCTGCCGCGCGCCTTCATAAAGCAGCTCCTTGAGCTTGCGCCGAAACTCCATCTCGCTTTCGCCCACCATGAGCGGGCCATTGAGATCGAGAATCGTCGTCGCGCCAGACTTGCGAATCCTGATTACCAAGTAAACCTCGTGAACCGCACGCCATCGAAACTCGCCGCTCCAGGCAAGCAAAGCCTCATCCCCCGCACGGTGGTCGCCCTTCGAAATACCATCCCTACTGATGCGCGTTAGGAGATCGGCGTTCCTGGTAACTTTGTATCCTCGCAGCCACCCCACAATGGAAGTTTGCAAAAATTGCAGCGCTGCGCCATCGAGACCAGCCCGAACCAGCGCTTGCCGGCGAATACGCGTCCGCAGCGCGGACATGGAAAGCCGCTCACGTTATAACCGGTCACCCAAACCATCGCGATGTACGCCAGCAGCAATTCTACAAATCCGCCCGCACTCAATCCCAACAAGCTCTTGATCGCGGCCCCGAAAAAGAGGATCGGAAATAATCCCGCGAACAGAATCCAGAAAGCAGCGCGCAAACGGCGAAATCTTCGCCATTCGCGATCATAACGCGCCTGCCGGTCGGGTTCGTGCGCGGTCATTTTCTTTTCGGCGGCAAAAACTTTTTGTCGATTTTCGCGATCACCACGTAATTCGGATCCACCATTTCCGCCAGCCGAATGCGCGCCACTTTCGAAAGCAATTCGTACGCATCCAAATTGCTCAGGCCATAATCCCGATGAATCCAATCGACAAGCTGCGCGAAGGCGATGCGCAGCGAATCGTCGAGCGGGCGCGTGATGCCCGCGGCCATCAATTCATGCTCATTTTCAAACCGCGGCCACGCGATTTTCCATCCCTTGATCACGCGCACTTCCAGACGCACGCGCAGCGGTACTTCAATCGCCGTCCCCGCCACTTCTCCGTCGCCCATGGCCGCGTGCCCGTCACCAAAATAGAGCAGCGCGCCCGCCACGTTCACCGGCAAATAGAGCGTGTTGCCCACGCTCGCCTCGGGCGAGTCCATATTGCCTCCGAAATCCGCAGGAACAACCGAACTGCGCGATTCGCCGCCCGCAGGCGCCACGCCAATGCAGCCGAGAAATGGATGCAGCGGAACCTTCGTGGTGAAACTCGAGTCGTCGGCCTTGAATGTCGCCGTATTCGTCACTGGATCGATGGGATAGAACCAGATGCGCTCGGGCAACGGCTGATTGATCATCGGCGTAAAATCGGTCGGGTTCAGCGCGCCAAATCCCGGAGCCAGCGCGCCGATTCCCTGTTTTCCGTTCACTTCGAGCGAAAGAAAACTTATTGCAAGGGTGTCACCCGGCTCCGCGCCGTCAATATAAAACGGGCCCGTAAGCGGATTATCGCCCTTCGCCATCGCCAGCGTGTCGCCGGGATGCTGGATGGCATCGCCAAAGCAGTCGAGCGTGTTGGCCTCGATGATGTCGCCCGAGTGGACGTGCGCCACCGCGGGCGCCACGCAGTAGTCATATTTCACGTTGTCATTCGTAGCGCGGTACTTCACGACGTGCGCCGAATTAGTCGCCGTTTGCGCCTCTGCTCGGGTCGCAAGCATCGTCAGACCGATCACTGCCAGCGCCATCGCGCCGCACCGTTTCGCAATTCCCATCCGAATCCTCCCATCGCGTGCATACGGGAAATGTATGCGAGACGCCGATTCTAGGCCACCAGGAGAAGCGAGAGAAGTGCGGATTTCATGAAATTGCGATTTGCAGCGGCGTCAGACGATTTCGAGCATGCGCTCGATAGCGCGGCGCGCGCGCCGGGCGGTTTCTTGGGGGACGCAGATTTGCGGCTCGAGAACTTCGAGCGAGCGCAGAATCCGATCCAGTGTGATGGTCTTCATGAATTCGCAGACTGCCTCGGGATTGACGGGGCGAAACAGTTTATCCGGCGCCATCTTCCGCAACCGGTGCAGCATCCCCACTTCGGTGCCCACGGCAAATTCGTCTGCTTTCGATTCGCCGATGTGGCGCATCATGCCTTCGGTAGACAAAAAGAATGTGCGCGAACGCGGCAACGTGCCGTCCGCAACGCGCGCCATGCACGAAGCGACGCAGCCGCACTCCGGGTGAATCAGCAATTCGATGTCCGGATATTCGTTCATAATGTTCAGCGCTTGCTCCGGCCGTATCGCCCGGTGCACGTGGCAGGAACCGGGATACGCGATGATATTCGGCCGTCGTGTCTCGCGCGCCACGAACGCCGCCAAAAATTTGTCGGGAATAAACAAGATCGGCCGCTCCGGCGGAATCGCGCGCACGATTTTCGCCGCGTTCGCCGACGTGCAGCAATAATCGCTCTCGGCTTTCACTTCGGCGGACGTGTTGACGTACGCCACCACCACAGCGTCGGGATAGCGAGCCTTCCATGCGCGAAGCTCGTCGGCGGTGATTGTCGCCGCCAGCGAGCAGCCCGCGCGCAAATCCGGCAGCAGCACGATTTTCTGCGGACACAAAATCGCCGCCGTTTCCGCCATAAAGTGCACGCCGCAAAAAACAATCACGTCCGCGGGAGTCGCCGCGGCCTGCTGCGAAAGCCCCAGCGAGTCTCCGACGAAATCAGCAATCTCCTGCACTTCATCGCGCTGATAGTTGTGCGCCAAAATCACCGCGTTGCGTTCTTCCTTCAGCCGCGCGATGCGCTCCTGTTTCAGGCGGATTTCCGCGGGCGAGTCCTCGATCAACTCGATGGGTGGCACGGAATAGCGCGCCTCAAACGGAATAGGATTTGCAGCGTCGCTCACGCCCACATCACCTCGCCTCGGGAATAATCTTTGCGCTCAAATCAAGCGCGCGCACGGAATGTGTCAGCGCGCCGATGGAAATCGCATCCACGCCAGCCGCCGCAAAGGCCGCCACCGACTCATCCGACACTTTGCCGCTCGCTTCAACGAGCACCGCGTCATGCAGGCCCGCGTCACGCAGCGATTGCACCGCGCGCCCGGCATCCGTGGCGGAAAAATTATCGAGCATCAGAATGCACGGACAGGCATTGCTCAACGCCTGCAATTCGCCAAGCACGTGCGCGACTTCGAGCGCCTCTTCCACGCTCGTCACCTCGACTTCGAAAAACGCCGCCGACTTCCTCCGCTCCCAGGCCTGCCGCAGCGTCGCATTCAATATCTTATTAGATGCCAGCCGCAGATGATTTGTTTTGACCAGAATCGCGTCGGCCAGGTTCAGCCGGTGCGTCCCTCCGCCGCCGCAGTGAATCGCGCGTTTGTCGAGCAAACCCCACGCCGTCTTGCGCGTGCCAATCACATGCGCCGTTGACGATGCTTGCCGGGCGGCCGCAACCAGTTTCTTCGTGGCGGTGGCGATACCGCTCATCCGTTGCATCAGATTCACCACCGTGCGCTCCAGAGTCAGCAAACTCCGCGCCTCACCCGCAACGCGCAGGATCATATCGTCCGCCGCAACATCGCCGCCGTCACTGATAATCGGCGTCGCGGTCTGCCGGGACCGCGCGTAAATCCACGTCGCTTCCGCAACTCCGGCGGCAACTCCCGCTTCCTTGGCGCGAATTTCCACGGTGCAAGGACGCGAGCCGATTTCCATCGCCTCGACAGTCAAATCCGCCGGCTCCGTATCTTCGCGCAGCAGTTCATCGATCAGCGTGCGCACGGCGCGAAGATACAGCGGATTCTCGAGCGTCAAATCGCCTCCGCGGTAAAACGCCGCGCGGACGCGCTCTTCGCGCGTCATGCGATGCAGCCCGCCGGCGATTTCAGTCCTGGTCATACGATTTCAATTCCCCGACCGCCGCCGATCACGCGCCAACCCGTCCTCTATCATGTACACGTAGCGAAGTCCGGCGCTAAAACCGGAAAACTCCATCTTCCCGTGCCTTAGGAGTAGAAGTCAATCGGTGCAATAGTATAATTTTGAACTGTACCGCTTCGCGCCGATAATATTCCGCCCTTCAGGCAACTCGCGGCCCGTTTTCAGCTATCATGTTTGGAAGGCCATCGGCACGCTCGGCGTACCCCAACAGGTTATCGGCCACGGGACAGGAAGCAAAATGAGCAACCTCTCACGAAACTCAGTAATTGGGATGTCACTTTTTTTTGCGATGGCGGTGAATCTGCCCGCGCAAACGTCTCCGCAGAATTCTCCCGCGTTGAAGCGCCGCCCGCCCGGGCAAACTTCGCCGAAAGACGTGCCGGGGGGTGATAGCGGCCTCGCATTCTTGCAGGACTCTCCTCCGATTGTTCCGCCCCCTCTGCGACTCGTCGTCGATGCCGGAGTCCCTTTGCGCGTGATGCTGAAGAAATCCGTGCCGGTAAAAAAAACCGGCCAGCCGATTCAAGTGTTCACCACGGAACCGATTTATTCCTTCGACCGCGTCGTGATCCCCAAAGATACCGAAATCGACGGTCACATCACCGAACTGCTCTCGCCTTCCAAAATGAAGCGCACCGCGGCATATCTAAATGCTGATTTTTCTCCGCACCGCGCCGTCCAAGTCGAATTCGACACGCTGATTCTGAAAGACGGCACGCGCATGCCGCTGCGCACCACGGTAGTTCCCGACGTCGGCCCAGTCATACGCCTGGAAACGAATCCGCAGAAGAATGGAGCCGTTCACCGCGCTCGCGGTCTTCTCAGCGAGCAATGGCATCTTGCCATCGACCAAATAAAACCCTCCGCCGTGTGGCGGCACGCAAAACAATTCGCCTGGAACGAATGGCCGTATCACAAACAGAAAATCGCGGCCGGAACCGTGTTCGACGCGGAGCTCGAGGAGCCCCTCGAGTTTGGCTCGGTTGCGATTGCAGCGGAAGAAATGGGCGCGATGGGCCAACTCCCCGCGGTGAATAATGAAGCATACGCTCGCCTCGCAACTCCGTTGAGTTCCGCGACTGCGCATCTGGGCACGCCCGTCAGCGCCATCCTCACGCGTCCCGTTTTCTCTCCGGACAAAAAACTTTTGCTGCCCGTTGGCACCGAGCTTCAAGGCATGGTGGTGCACGCGGAACCCGCGCGGCGATTGCATCGCAACGGCCAGCTTCACTTCACACTTCAGCGCGTTCAATTGCCGCTGAGCACGCCGCAGCCGGTCGAAATGGCTCTCGAGGGAATTGAAGTTGCAAAATCGTCGCACATCAAGCTCGATTCGGAAGGCGACACAAGCGTCGCGGGCGATAAGGAATCGCGCGTGCTGCGCACCGCGCTCTCGGTGGCCATTGCGACTTCGACGATGCGCACCGATGAAGATCGCGGCACTGTCGACCAGGGTGGCGACCCGGGAAAGACGAGTGTCGCCGGCGGCTCCGGTTACAAACTCATCGGATTCGCGCTCGGCATCGGGCTGCAGTCGCGCGCGTTTGGACAAGTGATGGGATTCGTGGGCGCCGGCGAATCGGTCTATTTCCATTTCATCACCCGCGGCAATAATCTGGTTTTGCCTAAGGACACGCCCATCGAAGTCAGCTTCGGCCAGCACCGCCGCCCCGCCGGCTCTTAGTCTCGGCTCGCTCCCGTAACGAAAACTGTTTTCCCCGCATCTTACGTGCGGCGGGAACATCTACTGTTTGATTCGTCGCGAAGGCATCGCTTTTTGAGGAAAATCCCTTTGAACTGTGCCATTTTGAGAAGCAGAAGCCGCACCCTCGTCGTCGCTGCAATCGTCGCATTCTCTGGCGGCGTCGGCATGCTCGCCGGATGCAGTAGCTCACATTCCAGCGAGTCCAGCGCCGCGCAGCCGGTCGATTCAACCGCGATGGCCGAGCCAGCAGACGCCGCACCCGCGGCAGGCAGCTCCGTCAACGTCCTCACCTACCATAACGATAATTTGCGCACGGGCCTCTACGCCGACGAAAAAATTCTCACGCCTCGCAATGTCAACTCACGCGACTTCGGCAAGGTTGCCTTCTTGTCCGTGCAGGGCCTGGTGGACGCGGAACCGCTCTACGTTTCGCAGCTCACGATCGCGCACGCGAAACACAACGTTGTTTTCGTCGTCACGGAACACGACCTCGTCTACGCCTTCGATGCGGATACTTCCGCGCAGCTCTGGCAAGTCTCTCTGCTCGGGCCCGATGAATCGACCAGCGACGATCGCGGTTGCGGGCAGGTAAAACCGGAAATCGGAGTCACGTCAACGCCGGTGATTGATTTGCAAGCGGGACCTCACGGCACGATCTACGTCGTCGCCATGTCCAAAGACAGCTCGGGAAAATATTTTCAGCGCCTCCACGCCCTTGATATCACCACCGGCGCTGAACTTGACGGCGGCCCGCAGACAATTGAGGCCACTTACCCCGGCTCGGCCATCCCCAATTCGAACGGCCAGGTCGATTTCGATCCCAAGCAATACAAGGAACGCGCAGGCCTGCTGTTGCTCAATGGTGTTGTGTACATAAGTTGGGCCTCGCATTGCGATTTCGATCCCTACACGGGCTGGATCATCGGTTACGACGCGCGCACTCTAAAGCAAACGAGCGTCCTCAACATTATGCCCACTGGCAGCGAAGGCGCGATCTGGATGTCCGGCGCGGGCCTCGCCGCCGATTCATCGAACAATATTTATTTCCTTGCGGGCAACGGAACATTCGACACCGCTCTCAATTCTCAAGGCTTCCCGGAAAAGGGAGATTACGGCAACGCATTCATGAAACTTTCAACCGCCGGCGGAAAGCTCTCCGTGAACGACTACTTCGTTATGCACAACACCGTGGAAGAATCGCGAAAAGATTTGGACCTCGGCTCTGGCGGCGCGATGGTCTTGCCCGATCTTCAGGACAATTCAGGAAAGACGCACCGCTTGGCTGTCGGCGCGGGCAAGGACGACATTATTTACGTGGTGAATCGCGATTCGATGGGCAAGTTCAATCCAAACAATGACGGTTCCATCTATCAAGCAGTCCCACGCACCGGAAATGATGATTCCGAAGGGCTCGGCGGAACGGGCGGCGTCTTCGCGGCGCCCGCTTATTTCAATCACATGCTTTATTATGGCGCGGTAGACGATTCGCTGCGCGCGTTCAAGATTGCCAACGCGCGCGTCGTCAGCCCCGCCGCGTCGAAGACCGCTGTCAGCTTCGGCTATCCCGGAACCACTCCGAGCATTTCCGCGAACGGCACGAAAGACGCCATCGTATGGGCCGTTGAGAACAATTCCCCCGCGGTGCTTCACGCCTATCAGGCCAATGATTTAACCAGGGAGCTTTACGACAGCAATCAGCAGCGCAAGCGCGACGAAATCACGGGCAACAAATTCATCACGCCGATGATTGCCGGCGGAAAAGTTTTTGTGGGAACTCCCACGGGCGTCGCGGTTTTCGGTTTGCTGCCGAAGCCTGCCGCGCCTCAGCGGCCTCCGCGCCGCAAATAATCCGCATCACACGCGGCGAAGAAGAGTCGCCCCCGAACGCCAAAGCTTCATCATTTTCGCCGTGCGCCTCGGCATCAGTTTCGCCCACAACCGGATCATCCAGTCGCCCGGCACCGGCCGGTTGAACTCGCGCGAAGCCTGGAAAAATCCGCGGAACTCGATCGACTCCCAGCCAAACGGACGAAAAAATTCCTCGCCTACTTCCGGAGCGAAATGAATCGGCGCTCCCGCGGCGCGCAATTCCTTGCCCCAGTGCTTTTCCATCATTTGTTTTACTTTCGGCGAGGCAATGTCCGTAAGCCAGTATTGAAAATGCTGGCGCTCGTGCAAATCGTGCGCAAGTTTCCCCACGTGCTCTTCGGAAAGATACGCGAGCAGGCCTTCGGTGATCACTAAAGCGCGCCTCGCACCCGCATCCAGTCGCCCGAACAGCTCGCGGCGTGCGGCGTCATCGGCCAGGTCAACCGCCATCCGCTCCACCTGGCAGTGCGGAGTCTCACTCCCCAGCATTTCCGTCTTGTACGCGATCATCTCCGGCAGGTCGACTTCCACCCATTGCAACGCTGCGGGCAACGCCAGCCGGTACGGCCGCGTGTCGAGGCCTGCCGCAAGATTCACCACCAGATCAATTCCCTGGCCCGCGATAGTGCGGAGTAGCATGTCGTCCAGCAACGCCGTGCGGACAATCATCGCCCACGCCTGGCGTTTGCCTCCGCGCAACGTGTTTACGATCTCCTCGCCGCGCGCCCCGGCAAGCTTGCGGGCATACGGATCGTGAAAAATCGCGTCCTTACGCTCCGTCTCCATCGCGCGGTAAAAGGCCACCCAGCGCGCTGTATCCGACACGTTGCGTATCGCCGGGCCTTTGGACGTATCACTCACTGCATCACCTCCATGGCACTGCCGGACTCGAGCTATTTTGCCAGCTTGCTCCAAGGAATGATACGGCTCGGGCCCCGGGCACTCGACTCTGCTCACACAAACCCCTTCGCGCAAATATTTCTTTTCGCGCTGCGCCCGGAATGATTTATGCTCTCCTGTTTTTCCGCCAAATCGAGAGGTGCAACTTGATTCAGATTCGCCGCATGGCCCTGATCGTTTTAACCCTAATAGTGATAGCCGCTCTCGCGCCCGTGGTGATGGCGCAGCAGTATTCCCCAAACCTTTACCAGGACATGCACTGGCGCATGATCGGCCCATTCCGCGGCGGGCGCACGAAGGCCATCTCCGGCGTCGCCAGCGAGCCAAACGTTTTCTACATCGCACAAGTGAATGGCGGCGTCTGGAAGAGCACCGATTACGGTGAGACGTGGAAGCCCATTTTTGACGCCGAGCCCACGCAATCGATCGGCGCCATCGAAGTCGCGCCTTCCGACCCCAACACGATTTACGTCGGCAGCGGCGAAGGTTTACAACGCCCGGACCTTTCCGTCGGCAACGGAGTCTACAAATCAACGGACGCGGGAAAGACGTGGTCGCACGTCGGTCTCGATGACGCTTTCCAAATTGCCGAGCTGGCCATCGACCCGCGCAATCCTGATCACGTGCTCGTCGCCGTCGTCGGCCATCCCTACGGCCCCAGCAAACAACGTGGAATTTTCCGCACCACAGACGGCGGCCAGAGCTGGCAAAAAGTTCTCTCCAGTGAAAAGGATCAATACACCGGCGGCGGCAGCGTCGAAATCGACCCGTCCAATCCGAATGTCGCTTACGCTTCTCTGTGGGATTCCGTTTCGGGCCCCTGGGAAGACGGCAACGAATACAACGGCCCCAATAGCGGCCTTTACAAATCCACCGACGGCGGCGCCAAGTGGACTCAGCTCGCCGGAGGCCTGCCCGATGCAATCGTTCAAGTGCACACCGCCATTGCACCGAGCGATTCCCACCGAATCTACGCTTCCATCGCGTACGGCCGCGGTGGACTCGGCATTTATCGCTCCGATGACGCAGGCACCAGGTGGACGCTGGCCACCACTGACCGTCGTCCCACGGGCCGCATCGGCGGAGGCGACCTGTGCGTTTTGCGAGTCGACCCAAAAAATCCTGACATCGTTTATTCCACCAGCACCGTCACGTTCAAGTCCACCGACGGCGCGAAAACCTGGGAAGCCCTCAAAGGCGCTCCCGGCGGCGACGACTATCAAAATATCTGGATCAATCCAAAGAATCCCGACACGATTCTGCTCACCAGCGACCAGGGTGCGATTGTCAGCGTGAATGGCGGCAAAACGTGGAGCTCCTGGTATAACCAGCCGACCGCGCAGTTTTATCACGTCATCACCGACAATCGGTTCCCTTACTACGTCTACGGCGGCCAGCAGGAGAGCGGCTCAGCCGGCATCGCGAGCCGCGGCAACGACGGCGAAATCACGTTTCGCGAATGGCATCCCGTGGGCGTAATCGAATATGGCTACGTCGCGCCCGATCCTCTGAATCCCAACATTATTTACGGAGCCGGCAGAACGGAAGTCTCGAAGTACGACTGGATCACCGGGCAAAAACAAGACGTCACTCCCATCGCCGCCGCTTCGGATGAATACCGCGCGGACCGCACTCAGCCAATCATGTTTTCGCCTGTCGATCCGCACATCCTTTATTACGCGGCGAACGTCCTGTTCAAAACCGTGAACGGAGGCCAATCGTGGGAGACCATCAGCCCCGATTTGACGCGCAAGAGGCCGGGCATTCCGGAGAGCCTCGGCGACATGGACAAGAACGACCTGCAGGCGGATAAGCCTCGCGGCGCAATCTATTCCCTCGGCCCGTCGCCCAAAGACGTGAATTTGCTTTGGGCTGGCACCGACGACGGTTTGATTTGGGTAACGCGCGATGGTGGGAAGAATTGGAAGAACGTGACGCCGCCCGCCATGACGCCGTGGAGCAAGGTCACGCAGATCGTCGCGTCGCATTTCGACCTGAACACCGCCTTCGCTTCGGTCAGCCGATTCCGCATCAATGACATGAAGCCTTACATTTACCGCACCGACGACGGTGGCAGGCATTGGCAACTCATCTCTGACGGCCTGCCCCCCAACGAGCCGGTGAACACGGTTCGCGAAGATCCCGAGCGCAAGAATCTTTTGTTCGCCGGGACGGAAACAGCAGTTTGGGTTTCATTCGATGCCGGAGACCACTGGCAATCGCTGCAATTGAATTTGCCGCACACGTCCATGCGCGATCTTTGGATTCACGATAGCGACCTCGTCGTGGGCACACACGGCCGCGGATTCTGGATTCTCGACGACATCACTCCACTGCGCCAGCTTTCCGACGCCATATCGAAATCCGACGCGCATCTTTTCAAACCCGCGCCGGCCTATCGCTATCGTCGCGACACCAACACGGACACGCCGCTGCCTCCCGAAGTTCCGGCCGGAAAGAATCCGCCTGATGGCGCGATTATTGACTATTACCTCGGCGGCTCATCGTCGGGCGACGTGACCCTCGAGATTTTCGATCACGCTGGAAAACTCGTGCGCCGCTGTTCGAGCACGGACAAGCCTCCGTACACTTTGGAAGAGCAGTCGAAGTCGCAAATTATTCCTACGTACTGGATTCAGAAGCCCAAGATTTTGTCCGCGGATTCAGGAATGCATCGCTGGGTTTGGAACTTGCATTACACAACGCCGGAAACTCTGCGCTATGGCTATCCCATCGCGGCCGTTCCGCATCGCACGCCGCAATATCCGCTCGGCCCGCGCGCCTTGCCCGGCATCTATACCGTCAAGCTGACGGCGGGCGGGCGCACATATTCGCAAACTCTCACGGTTAAGGAAGACCCGCGCGTTCACGTTACGGCGCTTGCGCTCGCCGCGCAATTCGCGATGGAGCAGCAGCTCGCCGCAGGGATGGACCGCAGCTATGATGCGCTTCAGCAGGTGAAGAAATTCCGCGAAGACTTGAAGCAGCGTGGCGGCGACGATGCGCTCGACAAACAAGCGGCCAGTCTCGAAGGAGGTGCTGGCGGTCCTGGTGCATTCTTTGGTCGCGGAGGCGGAGGCGACAGCTTCATGCGCATGAACCTCGAATTCGGGGGACTTTACGCGCAAGTCGACGGCTCCGATGCCGCGCCCACGGTGACGCAGGAAGACGCCGCGCGCGCTCTCGAAGCGAAGCTCGCTTCCATGCTCGCGAAATGGAAAGAGTTGCAGGCGAAATCAACCTCGAAGTAGAAACAAGCGGAAGGAAACTGCCGCAGCCAGCTTAACCCGGATTCACCGGACGATTTGACGAAAATACGCCTTAACGCGGATGACGCAGAGA
>DASYYI010000021.1:0-1829 GCA_035933995.1 Candidatus Acidiferrales bacterium
TGGGAAAGGACGTGTGGGCGCACAGACAGCCAGGAGGTTGGCTTAGAAGCAGCCATCCTTTAAAGAAAGCGTAACAGCTCACTGGTCAAGTGCTCACGCACCGACAATCCAACGGGGCTCAAGCTTGTCACCGAAGATGTGAAATTCACGTTCTGCGCAAGTGGGACGTGATTTGGTAGGGGAGCATTCTGTGGAGTCTGAAGGTAGACCGAGAGGACTACTCAACGCCACGGAAGAGACTCTGCCGGCATAAGTAGCGATAAACGCGATGAGAACTCGCGTCGCCGAAAGTCTAAGGTTTCCTGAGGAAGGTTAATCCGCTCAGGGTTAGGCGGGTCCTAAGGTGAGGCCGAAAGGCGTAGCTGATGGACAGCAGGTCAACATTCCTGCCCCGCCTGGCGAACGTTATCACGATGGGGCGACGCAGAAGGATACGGAAGTCGGGTGATGGATGTCCCGATCGACCAGTGCAAGCCGGATCCCGCAGGCAAATCCACGGGGTCATTCAACGGTCAGACTGGGCGCGAGGCCACACGGCCACAAAGTTCCCCATTCCACGCTGCCAGGAAAAACCTCTAAGGAGTTCGTCAGGTGCCCGTACCACAAACCGACACAGGTAGACAAGGTGAATATCCACAGGCGCTCGAGAGAACGCTCGCTCAGGAACTAGGCACATTAGCCCCGTAACTTCGGGAGAAGGGGTGCCCCGCTAGGGTTTATAGCCCGAGGGGGCCGCAGTGAAATGCGTTCGGCGACTGTTTAACAAAAACACAGCTCTCTGCTAAGTCGAATACGACGTATAGGGGGTGACGCCTGCCCGGTGCCGGAAGGTTAAAGGGAGGGCTTAGCTACCGCAAGGTAACGAAGGCCTGATCTGAAGCCCCGGTGAACGGCGGCCGTAACTATAGATTTGGACCACTGTAGTTTCGAGAACAAATCTGGCTAAATGCTGGAACATCCAGAAAACCGTGGTACTCGCTGCTAGCTCGTCATTTACGGGTGAAGAAGGCAGCAGTAAAAATCCGCGGGTCGTTGGACAACCAGCAGGAAAGGCTCGCGCCTTTTCGGAGAGTGTCGATGCTAAACGCCAAGCAGGTTCCAACGGATATCGGGTGGTACTTAGCTGGTTTCGCAGATGGCGAAGGGAGCTTCAACGTTTCCTTCCGTCCTCGGGAAGATTACCGATGTCCTTGGAAAGTTTCCCTCTGCTTCAATATTTCCCAGCGGGATCCCGTAATCCTGTCTCTGTTCAAGCGCCACTTGCAATGTGGCACGATGCGACAGCGACAAGACGGAGTTTGGTACTACGAAGTGAATCACCTAACTCCGATTCAGGAAAACGTGATTCCTCTCTTCGATCATTTTCACTTCCTGTCCGCCAAGAAGAAACGTGATTTTGCGAAGTTCAAGCAAATCGCAGAAATCATTCAAAGCGGAAGACACAGGAGCAAGGAAGGAATCGAAGAGATATTGAAGATCAGAGCGGACATGAATGATGGCGGCAAGCGTCGATACTCGGATGAAGAGATCCGAAAACGCTTTGAGAATCCTCAGAGACCATACGCCAGACCTGCTACTCAAGCAGGATGATATGGTCCGACCTCCGTGGCGACACGGAGAGCCAGGCGGAAACGCCCTGGCCGCCGGTGCGCAAGCACCGGAAGTAACAAAGTGAACGGTCCTAAGGTAGCGAAATTCCTTGTCGGGTAAGTTCCGACCTGCACGAATGGCGTACCGATCGAACGACTGTCTTGGCGAACGGCTCGGCGAACTTGTGGTTCCGGTGAAGACGCCGGATGCCCGCATCTAGACGGAAAGACCCCGTGCAC
>DASYYI010000074.1:0-12521 GCA_035933995.1 Candidatus Acidiferrales bacterium
CGGCAGGCCAATGAGCGCGAGGTCGCCGATCAGGTCGAGCGCTTTGTGGCGGCTGAATTCATTTGGGAAGCGCAAACTGCCTTCCAGGAGGCCGTCCGGCGTGAGCACGATGGCGTTTTCTAGCGAGCCTCCGCGAATCAGGCCCATGGCGCGCAGGCGGTCAATATCTTCGGTGAACGTGAAGGTGCGCGCAGAGGCAAGCTCGCGAGAGAACGTGTCGCGCGTGACGAGGATTTCCGTTTCCTGCTGGCCAATCATCGGATGCGGAAAATCGATGTAGCACCGGACGCGAAATTCATCCGCGGGGTAAATGCCGATGCGGCGGTCGCCTTCGGAGATTTCAAGGGGCTTCACGACTTTCAGGTAGCGTCGCTGGCGACGAAGCTGGCGGACCCCGGCGCGATCGAGAAGGTCCATGAACGGCTGCGCCGAGCCATCGAGAATCGGCAGCTCGAGCGCGTTGATTTCCACGTAGACATTGTCGATGCCGCAAGAATAAAGGGCGGCGAGCAGATGCTCGGTCGTCGAGAGCAGCACGCCATTTTTCATCAAGCTGGTGGCGTAACTGACGCGCGCGACGTTGCGGCCGTGCGCCTCAATTTCAAAATTGTCGAGATCAACGCGGCGAAAAACGATGCCTGTGTCCGGCGGCGCCGGAACCAGGCGAATATGCGAACGGACGGCGGTATGAAGGCCAACGCCTTCGGTCTCGACGGGACGTAGGATTGAGAGCTGGCAGCTCAAGCTATTATTACTAGCACCTTGCATGCCTAATGCGTTGGCAATTATCCTAGTATTATCAATGATTTGGAACAGCGAAGTGCGTTGAAGATGGTTCGGTTGTTGTAAATATACAACAGTTCGATTCAACGAGTGTCGCACGCTGGGTACGTACTGCAGTGGCACCTCAGGAATTTGCGCGACAGTTAAGCGGCGAAGCTGTTCGGCGCAACTTGTGTTGGTGCGCCGATGGCGGGTAGAATGGCGGTTCGGACAAATTCTGATGCAGACACCGTTTCCTATCCTGACCAACCCTCCTGCCCTGCCGCCTGATCCCGCCGCGCACCCCCGACCGCCATGGCTGCGCGTTAAATTTTTCGGCGGGCCAAATTATCAGGATTTGAAACGCATCATGCGCACGCTCGATTTGCACACTGTGTGCGAGAGCGCGCGCTGTCCGAACATGGGCGAGTGCTGGGACCATCGCACGGCGACGTTCATGATTTTGGGCAACATTTGCACGCGCGCGTGCGGATTTTGCGCCGTGCCGTCGGGGAAACCGCTGGGCGCGCCGGATCAGGATGAGCCGGAACGCGTCGCGGAGGCGGCGGCGAAAATGGGGCTGCGCTACGCGGTGGTGACTTCGGTGAATCGCGACGATCAGGCGGATGGCGGCGCGGAAATTTTCGCGCGGACGATTCATAAGATTCGCGAGCGCGTGCCGGGCTGCAAAGTCGAAGTGCTGATTCCGGATTTTCGCGGGAACTGGGATGCGCTGGCAATGGTGATTGTGGCGCGTCCGGAAGTGCTGAATCACAATATGGAGACTGTGCCGCGGCTTTACAGGCGCGCGCGCAAAGGCGCGGTGTACGAGAGGTCGCTCGAGTTATTGCGGCGCGCCAAGGAAATGGCGCAGGAGATGCCGACGAAAACCGGGATGATGCTCGGCCTTGGTGAAGAGCGCGAAGAAGTACTCGGCGCGATGCGGGATATTGTGGCGCAGGGCGTGGACATTCTTACGCTGGGACAATACTTGCAGCCGACGCGCGAGCATTTGCCTGTGGTGCGGTTCGTGCATCCCGACGAATTCGCCCAATACAAGCGCCTCGGAGAAGAAATGGGATTCAGGCACGTGGAAGCCGGGCCGCTGGTGCGTTCCTCGTATCACGCCTTCGAACAAGAAGAAGCCGCGCGTTGCTAGACATATCCAATTAAACTTGATTTGAAGTTTTGCGTCACGCATCGCATGCGCTGCTTTCGCGCGGAGTCGATCATTCCATGATGCGGGGGTCGCGGGAGCGGGGGATCCAGCGGACGAGCCATGCGGCGGTGACGTACATGACGAAGCACTCGAGAGCGAAAGGGATAAAGCCGAGATAGCCGGGCGCGGGCATCTCGAAGATTTTATAGTGCTGCAGAATCGGGAAAATGTAGCGCCACTTTGCCGCGGCCCAATAATTCCAGAATTCCCACAGCCAGCCGCAAACCCATCCGGAAACGAGCAGCGAATAAAAACGGCTCCAGCGGCCATAGGAAAAATCGCCGAGTAGTGATGGCAAGCCAAGGCGGTAATTCAGAGGATCGAGCGCGAGATAAAATCCCAGCCACACGAGCGCGAAAAGATATGAGGCAATGTGCCTCGGCAGAAAAAGCGGCAGGCCGAGGCACAAAATTCCCGCGCCCATCATGTTGCGGCAAAGGGCTGGAGAAATTTCCGCAGGCTCGCGCCGCTTGAACCAGCCGAAAGACTCGATGAGCTCCGCCGTCTCAAGAATCGCGGGCGTGATGGTGGCAAAAGACCACGCATAGCCGAGCAGCCCCCAGACAAGCTCTCGCGGCACGCCGGTGTAATCCCAATTTTGCAGCCGCAGGTTGTAGGCCTCAAAAATCAGCCACAGAGGAATCGAAAGCAGGGCCATCTGAAACAAATCGCGAGGGGAATTGCGCAGGCGCGAACGTCCCGTCATGGCCAAAACAGCGGAATCAACGATCAGAACGTATGCCGTCCACGCGATGGGGGTGAAATATGTGGCGACGGGCTCAATGCCGCGGAACATCAGCCATTCCGCGCCCGCGAGCGCTGCAATCGCGAACCATCCGGCGCGCGGAAAAGGGTGCTTTCGGCCGCGCAGAAACTCGAGAACGCAGATCGTGACCGTTGCCGCGGTAATGATGACGCCGAGCTTCACCATGCCGCCCGAAGTGTAACGCAATTGCGCGAACTTTATGGTGGGTCAATTCTGGTTCTTTGTTATTCTTTGGCGGCGTTTCGCAATCCATAAATGACGCAGACGGGAAAACTCGAACGCGGCTTGGGGCTGAAGGAAGCCTCGGCGCTCAACATGATCGACATGGTGGGCATTGGACCGTTCATTGTGATTCCGCTGGTGATTGCGGACATGGACGGGCCGCAATGTCTGTTGGCGTGGGCGGTGGGCGCGATCGTGGCGCTCATCGATGCGTGCGTGTGGGCGGAACTGGGCGCGGCGATGCCGGAAGCGGGCGGCAGCTACGTTTATTTGCGCGAAGCGTACGGACCCGCGAAGTGGGGGCGGCTGCTTTCGTTCTTGGTGATCTGGCAGACGATTTTTCAGGGGCCGCTGGTGCTGGCGTCGGGCTCAATCGGCTTCGCGGAATATTTCACGTATTTGGTTCCGCTCGGCAAATATGGGCAGAAAGCAGTGGCAGGCGCGGTGGTAATCACGTTGACGCTTCTGCTTTACCGCCGCATTACGACGGTCGGCAAAATTTCGATGCTGCTGTGGATTGGCGTGTTCGGCACGATTGTGTGGCTGATCGCCGCGGGAGCCACGCATTTTCATCCCGCGCTGGCGTTCAGCTATCCCGCGGGCGCGTGGAGATTGAACTGGCTGTTTTTCGCGGGACTGGGCAGCGCGACGGTGCCGACGATTTATTCCTACTGGGGCTATTACAACGTGTGTTTTCTGGGCGGCGAAGTGAAGCAGCCGGAACGCAACATCCCGCGCGCGATTTTCATTTCGATCATTGTGATTGCGATTCTCTACCTGGCCATGCAGACGTGCGTGCTGGGCGTGGTGCCGTGGCAGGAGGCGCAGCATTCGCAATTCATCGTGAGCATATTTTTTGAGCGAATTTATGGGACGCATTTGGCAAAATTCGCGACACTGTTGATTCTGTGGATCGCGTTCGCGTCGCTTTTTTCGGCCGCGCTGGGCTATTCGCGCATTCCCTATGCGGCCGCGCAAGACGGAAATTTCTTCTCGATTTTCGGCCGCGTGCATCCAACGAAGAAGTTCCCGCACGTTTCGCTGCTGGCATTGTGCGGCGTGGCGTTCGTTTTCAGTTTGCTGTTCAAGCTGGCGACGGTGATTGCGGCGATACTCGCGATGCGGATTCTGGTGCAGTTCGTCGGGCAGGCGGTGGGGATAATCATGCTAAGGCGTAAATGGGCGAGCGAGCGCTTTCCCTTCAAAATGTGGCTTTACCCGATTCCCGCCGTGCTGGCTATAATCCTATGGCTGGCGTTGTTCGTGGCGACGGGCTGGAAAATGCTGTTCGGAGCGATTGCGATTCTGGCGGGAGTGATTGTGTTTCTGGTGCGTTCAAAAGGATTGAAAGAATGGCCGTTCGCGGAGGCGACTCAATGAAGATGCGGTGGGGGGCAATGTTGGCTGCGGCGGCGGCCGTTTTTGTATCAGCGATGCCAGGAGCGCGAGCGCAATCGGTTGCCGAGGTGGTGAACGCGATCGATCACGCGCGGGTGGTGACGCGTGTTCTCTATGTGGATGCGCACCCGGATGACGAACGTTCGAGCGTACTCACTTATCTCTCAAAAGGGCTGGGCGACGACGTGGCGCTGTGCTCGACGACGCGGGGCGAGGGCGGACAAAACGCCATCGGCCCCGAGCTTGGCCCTGCGTTGGAAATTTTGCGTACGGATGAGCTTTACCGCGCGACGCAAGGGTACGGCGCGAAACTGTTTTTCACGCGCGCGTCTGATTTCGGATACTCGAAGAGCGCCGAAGAAACTCTGAAAATATGGCACGGAGTGGCGACAGAAGACCTGGTGCGAATTATTCGGACGTTTCGTCCTGACATCGTCATCAATCAATGGGGCGGGGTGCATTCGGGGCACGGGCAGCACCAGGCCACGGGAATTGTTGTGCCGCAAGCGGTGAAGGCGGCTAGCGATGCGTCCGCGTATCCGGAGCAGCTGAAGGAGGGATTGAGGCCGTGGCGAGTTGGCCGCGTGTTGCAATTCGCGCGTTTCTTCGGGAATGCCGCCAGCAATAATGCAAATGACCAGGAAGGCGAAATCACGCTTCCAGTGGGCGAAATTTCGCCGCTGTGGGGAGACAGCTACTCGGACCTGGGACTTATCGGATTTGCGAACCATCGCTCGCAGGGCATAACCAGGATTCTGGACTCATCATTTTTCAGTCGGCCCGTGGATCTGAAAGTCGTTGAGGGCGATAGGCTGACGTCTGTGGATTTGGTGCGGACGCTCGCTTCGCTTGGCGTTGGATCGAATCCGTTGCACGCGGAACTTGGCACAGCGGATGCATCCCTTGAGGCGGCGCGCGAAGAGGCGTTGCGGCTTGATTGGCCGGGGGCGGTGAAAAGTCTGGCGGCCGCGGGGAACGAAATCACTAAAGCGATGAGCGACGCGCGCTCGTCTTCTGTTACGGATGGCCGGGACGTGCTATGGAGGTTGAACATTCAGCGGGACAAGGTCAACGCCGCGCTGGCCGCGGCTGCGGCGCTTCATGTGAACGCGAAATCGGAGCGGGGCGCGCTGGTGGCGGGAGAAGATTTTTCCGTGCGGGTGAATTGGGAAGCACGGCCGAACCTCGGTGTGGAGTTGAATCAGCCGACGGTTGAGATGCCAAAGGGATGGTCCGCCACGACGGAAAAGCCGCAAGGAAACCGCGGAACGTCAGGGACTGAAGGCGCCCAGACGGCTGAAGCTTCCTTCCGTGTGGTGATTCCCAACGGCGCGACGCGTCCCACTTCGCCAGAAGACGCGATTCTTCCATGGCCTGCACCGCTGGTGAAAGCGCGCATTACGGGAACGGCCGACGGCTATAACTTCTCAGTGGAGAAACCGGTGACGGCGACGGACTACACGTCGACCACCGTCGAGACGATGCCGCTGGAGCTGGTGCCCGCCGTGACGCTTTCGGTTGACCCGGAGCAGGTGATGCTTCCGGCGAGTCGCAAGACAAAACCGTTTCAGTTACTGACGCGTGTCCGGTATCACGGAGCGAAGGCGGCGCACGTCACGGTGGGTCTCGATGTACCAGCGGGCTGGAGCGTCGAGCGCGTCGCACCGCTTGATTTTACGGGGGCCGGGGACCGGCTGGTGCGATTTGCCGTGACGCCGTCCGCAAACTCGCCCCAAGCCGCATACGACTTGAAGCCGTATGCGCGGCTGGACGACGAGAGTTTTCGCACATCGTATGAAGCGCTGCCGTCATTGCCATCGCGCCACGTCAGCGAACCGGCCGTCGCGACAGCTCACGTGCTGGAGTTGAATTTCCCGCCGCATCTGCGCGTCGGCTACATCGCCGCGGGCATCGATCCCGTTCCGCAATCGCTGCAGCAGCTCGGAATCAACGTCGACATGCTGGACGAAGCCGCGCTCGAATTTGGAGACCTGAGCCGCTACGACGCGATCGTTGTGGGGATTCGCGCTTACGAGTTGCGGCCCGACGTTATGAGCGCGAACCGGCGCTTGCTCGATTATGCCGAGCACGGCGGCACGCTGATCGTGCAATATGAGCGAGATTTTTCCTGGAATAAACTGTTGCCTGCTCCTTTTTCCGCGAAGATGGACCAGCCCGCTGAGCGAATCACGGATGAGAATTCGCCCGTGCGCTTCGCGGACCCGTCGAGTTCCCTGCTGAATTATCCGAATCGCATCACGCAGGATGATTTTCAAGGATGGATACAGGAGCGTGGGCTATATTTCTGGGGACAGTGGGGCCCGCAGTATCACGCGGTGCTGGCGATGCACGATCCAGGCGAATCAGACGCCCTGGGCGGCTTGGTGTACGCGCGCGACGGCAAAGGGATCTACATTTACACAGGGATTGCCTTTTTCCGCCAATTGCCGGCGGGAGTGCCTGGGGCGTACCGGCTGTTTGTCAACTTGCTGAGCGCGTCGCAGGCACCGAGCGCGGAGCGCTAAAAATTTCGGGGGCGTTGGATGGTCGGCGCCACTCGTTTGCAGGAATCGGAAGGGGGAGTTGATGAAGAAACTTCAAGTTATATTCGTGGCGATTCTGGCAATAACGTTCATGGCCGCAGCGAGCCAGCAGCAAAAGCAGACCAAAAAGCAAAAAAACACTCCGCTTCCCGAGATTGCTCAGACTATCCCCGAGCAGATCGATCATGACATCGGCGAAATGTTGGGCGCGTGGCAGGTGGGAGACGTGGAGGCGATGCACAAATACTACGCGGACGATGCGACATGGGTCGCCGGAACTTATGATCCGCCCATCGCGGGTTGGCAGAACTATGTGCCGAAATATGAGCAAAGCCGCAAAGGAGTTTCCAGCGTCCAACTAATACGCAAGAATACAACCATCTTCCACTACGGCGACACGGCGTGGGCGGCGTACCAGTGGGAATTTCAAGGATTCGTGGAAGGCAAGGCGACGACAGCGCGCGGACAAACCACGCTTGTATTCGTCAAAACCCAGGGCCGCTGGTTGATCGTGCACAACCACACTTCGCAGATCTGCCCAGGGGCCTGACGCCGCACGAGGCGTCGATCCACTGCTTCGCGGCCAACTAGAAGCTCTTCAGCGCCTGGGAAATCCAGATGCCGGCAGTGATGGCCGCCAGAGTAATCCAAGTAATCATCACGGCGCGAATTACCGGATTGATCCTCTCAATCCTGGCGACCAATTCGCGCTGGGCCTGTGCCATCGAATCTTCAGCTGCGTCGATGAAGATCTGATCGTCCTCATGCGCCTCCAGAGTGCCGCGATAGATGATCAGGCAGAACCATGCACCGAGAGCGACCGCAAAGGCGATAAGGAAAAAAAGGAGCGTACCACTAGGCATGCCCATAGCTGTCCTCCCAACCCGAAAGGCCAGCAATCCACCCAACAGCATCGGCCCAACGGGCCCTAACTTGGCAGGATTATAGCACCAAGACCGTCGCGAGGAGAGCTTTTGGTAGTGACGGGCCAGTATACTATTTAGTATTTAGTAATATAGCCGAGCGAGCTTGACGCGGCAGGCGTAATCGCCGGCGCTTGGCGCGCCGCGTTGACAAAGGCTCATGCGGACGGCACAATGAATTACTCCGGTTCACCGCTCGCTATGCCCGAATGGCGGAATTGGCAGACGCGCCAGGTTCAGGACCTGGTTCTCGCAAGGGAGTGGAGGTTCGAGTCCTCTTTCGGGCACCAACTCACAAAACGAAAGTCTCAAGCAGATAGATTTTTTACCATTTCCGAAGAAGCTGTGGCGGCATCCTTGCGCGCCGATGCTGGAGCGTTTGAATGGAAGACCATGCGCACGAGCCGGCTTTCGCGCAACTTCGTGCCACGGAAGGGCAGCAGAACCAGCCAGCGGAATACGTCTCGCAACAATTCAACCTGCTGGCCGAAGCGCAACCACCCACGCCATCCTAGCCTGCGAAGAAGCGCCAAGCGCAAACGCGCCAAGTCGAATACCATGCGGGACAATGATGCGGGAATGTCGCGCTCGCGGTGATACTCGTAGAACACGTAGTTCATCGAGGCGCTAGACTGCACCTTGATGAAGTTTTCGAGTGCGCGATTCCTGGGATTGGCGGCGACCTCGCGGAAGAGGTCATGGAACTGTTTGGATTCGGCCTCAAGCGTCTCGATGCTGGCGAACCGGTTGATCAATTTCACGCCGACGGGATCCCAGAGATAGCCGTTCATCAGCAATGGTAGTCCAAGATGAAAAAGCTTCGTGACGATCAAGTGAACGCGCAGATGGCACTGATACGCGTCTCCCATGCATTCATACAGCCGCGTGGTATCGCGCGTCAGGCTGTGATGAAACGCGCTGATGGCCGTATCGAGGTCATTCGTGAACTCGCGGGTATCGTAGCCGTTGATTTCGCGCTGAATCACAGCGGCAATCTGACGGATCTGCACGGACGACAAGGCCATACCGACACTGTAGAGCGGGTCAACCGTGTCGCCCGCGTCTCCGATGATGTACCAGCGATCGGGTGAATAGTGCCGGCGGCATTCCCACATGTAGGAGCTGTAGAAATTCGTGTCGACGACCGTGCCGCTGCGCACCAGCTCGACGAGCACTTCATGCTCGCGGCCCACGCATTCGAGGAACTGCTCCATCGTGCGGACTTGCCCATGCGGGTAAACATCTTTGCGATACGTGATTCCAATGCTGATAAACGGCACATTCTCGGGCGAGCGCATGGGAATGCACCAAATCCAGTTGCCCTTTCCAAAGAAATGGTGAGTGGCGAAGTAGGGAACGAAGGCGCGGTTTTCCTTCTTAAGAGCGCGGATGCGGCCCAGAATTTCGGGATCGAAATTCATCAAGCGAAACCAGAAAACATCCTTCTGCTCGTTCACTTTTTCGTGGAGCTGCAGCAACTTCGAGAGCACGCGGTTGCGGCCGGTGGCGTCGATCAGCCAGCGCGCCTGGATGGGATACTCCTGCTGGGCGGAATCTCGCACCGTGACGGTGTGCAGGGCGCCGTCGCTGCCAAGACTAACGCCGGCAACAGCGCCATCGATTACTTGCACGCCGTTTTCCACGTTGCGCCGGCGCACCTCGCGATCGAACGTAAAACGGTTGACCTGGAAAGAGAGCAGCGGCGGCACGGTCGGAGTTTCGTCGACGACATAGGTGCGATCGGCAGGATTATCGATCTCCGGCTTGTAATAATAAGTGAGGCCGTATTTTGGAAAGTGATTTTCGATCAGGTAAGGACCGAGGCCGAGTTCGAGAAGAAAATCGATGGTGATCTCGACGAAAGATTCGCCCACAATCGGGCGATTCTTGTGCGGACCTTCGACGACGGCGACTTTGAGGTCCGGAAAGCGCATGCGCAGGTAAGCCGCCGCGAGATGACCCGTCGCCCCGCCTCCCATAACCAGCACGTCGGTTGTCATGGGGCTCCTACCTTGCCGATTCGACCACGTGCGGGCTCCGCGAACGCGATAACCTTCGTATCGTGGCAATGTTCCGGTTCCATTTCATGACTGCCCCGCAACATAGCACCTGCCCGCCTTGGCATGCAATGCTGGCGTCTCGGCTTCCACTCGGCGGCGGGTTTTGGAGGCGATTTTCGCCTGAGAATGCGCAGTAGGACGTTAGTACCAGATACTCTTTCTCTACACGTTTTCTGCAACCCATAGATAACCCGCCCGTTTCGTGTTTATCGTAGATAGGGAAACTATGGGCCAGCCCGACAAAACAACTACTGGAGTTCCGCCTGCGCGTGGGAGCAACGGCTCGCAAGAGACACTGAAAACGGTGCTCGTCAGCGACCTGCCGGATGCTGTTACCCTCGCAGTGGAACCGTCGCCGCTCCTCGCCAGTCCGAATCTGACGACGGCCAGCCTTTCCGCGCTTTCGCAGCGCTACGACATCCTGGGCGAAGCGGGCCACGGGAACATGGGTAACGTCTACAAGGCGCGCGACCGCGAAACGGGCCAGACGGTCGCGTTGAAACTTATCAAGCCGGAGATCGCTTCAGACCTGGGCATGATGGAGCGTTTCAAGAACGAGCTGCTCTTCGCGCGCAAAATCACTCACAAGAATGTTTGCCGCGTGTACGACTTCAACCGCATCGGCGGAATCGCTTACACCTCGATGGAATATGTGGAGGGCGAGAGCCTGCGTTCCGTGCTCAACCGTTTTGGCGGCCTTCCACTGCGCAAGGGAATCGACCTGGCGTTGCAAATTTGCTCCGGACTGAAAGAGGCGCACGCACAAGGGATCGTTCATCGCGATCTGAAGCCCGAAAACGTGATGATCGACGGGCAAGGCAATCTGAAAATCATGGACTTCGGCATTGCGCGCTCGATGGAAGCAGCAACGCACTTGACGGGCGCGATGGTCGGCACGCCGGCGTACATGGCTCCAGAACAAGTGGCCGGGAAGCCGGTCGATTACCGCACGGATATTTATTCGCTGGGGCTGATGCTGTACGAAATGTTCACCGGCTCGCAAACGTTCCACGCCGATACGCCCGTAGCAGTGGCCTTGAAGCAGATGCGCGAGGAACCCGTGGCTCCGCACGAAATCGACCCCGCGATTCCCGTCTTCATCGAACGCGCGATTTTGAGGTGCCTGCAGAAGGATCCGGGCAAACGATATCAATCCGTGGCAGAACTCCAAACGGCGCTGCGTTCGCCAACGGGCACAGGATACCCAACGGCCGCTTTGGCGCCAAGCGGAGCGGCAAGTTTGCGAACGTCGCGCTCGACTGACGCGACAGTCGTGGTTCCTGCGACTTTGCTTCCGGCCACACCGAAATCGAAGCGGACCTCTCCCATTGTGTGGCTGGTATTGGGCGCACTCGCGGTTTTTGTGACGCTCGCGGGGTTGAGCGCCTTAGCAAAGATGAGATCGGCGAATTCGATGGCGCCGCCTTTGCTGCCGCCCGAATTGTCAGCGCCGACCCCGCCTACTTCTGCGTTTCGTCTCCCGCGGCCAGTGAATACAGATGGAGACACAGGGGGGGCAGCGCCTCACCACGCAAAAGCATCAGCGCCTGCGAATACGCAGCCTTCCGTGCCTGTTGTTTTCCCGCACGTGGAATTTGGCAAGAAAGCATCGCGACAAAACCGCCCTGGCGCGAGCGCGCCCGTGTATCTGTGGGTCGGGCGGTTTCAGCGAGAAGGCGGCGCGCAAAATGCCGCGAAGCGAATCGAGGATAACGGCCTGCCGGTTGTGGTGATGCCGCGGCGAAATCCACAAAATGGCCAGCAGTTCTTCGTGGTATTTACGGGCCCATTTGCGCCGACACGTGCACAGGATATTGTGCAGCGGCTTCAAGAACAGGGTTTTTCGAATGTTCGCGAAGTCAGGCCGCCAGGCCAATACCCAAAACAGAACCAGCAGAAGTGAGTGCCATGGGTTGGCGAAAAAATTACTGGGCAAAGTAAAGGACGCGAAAGCTCCTATATGGTTTCGCAGTCAACAATGGAAATGGACTTCGGTACGAGAAGCGACACGGGGCGCGTCCGCGAAAACAACGAGGACAGCTTCCGTCTGGCGCCAGAGCTGAATCTATTCGTCCTGTGCGACGGAATGGGCGGACAGGCGTCCGGTGAAGTGGCCAGCCGGCTTGCGGCGGAGACGATCGTCGCGCACTGCCGCGATGCGGAAGCAAATCCCGCGTTGCCGTTGGTTGGCGAGCGAATCGACGGGGCCTCGGAAGCGGCGAATCGTCTCGCAAGCGCCGTCCGGCTGGCGAATCGCGCCGTGCATTGGGCAGCGCAACAGAACGAGGCGCAGACAGGAATGGGAGCCACCGTTGTGGCCGTGCAGTTTGCTGATGAGCGTATGACCATCGCGCACGTGGGAGACAGCCGCGCGTATCGCCTGCGCAACGGTGAACTCGAGCAGCTTACGCAAGATCATTCGTTCATCGCCGAGCAGGTGCGTCACGGCTTGATGACCGCAGAAGAAGCGTCGCAGAGCAAGCTGCAAAACGTGCTGCTTCGCGCGCTCGGCATCGAGGCGGATGTCGAAGTCGAAATCAGCGAAGAGTTGCTGATGGAGGGTGACACCGTGCTGCTGTGTTCCGACGGGTTGACGCACGAACTCTCCGACGAGCAAATCGCTGCGGC
>DASYYI010000075.1:0-6494 GCA_035933995.1 Candidatus Acidiferrales bacterium
TCACCGCGCAGCACGCGACGTGCACGCGCCAACCGCGACATCACCGTGCCAATGGGAATCGCCAGCGTCTCGGCAATTTCGCGATACGGCATTTCCTCCACATCCGCGAGCAGCAACACTTCGCGAAAGGGAAGCGCCAGATTTTCAATCGCTCCCTGAATCGCCTCCTGATTCATGCGCTCAAATAAAATTGATTCCGGCGTTTCGCGCGTCACTGCCGCTGGCACATTCTCCAACGCTTCTTCATCTTCCAGCGCGACGGTTTGCGACGCCGCCAATCCGGTCCGCGAATTCAGGAATGTATTCCGCAGTATACGAAAAATCCACGCCCGGAAATTCGTGCCGGCTTGAAAGGAGGAAAATCCCTTCAGCGCCTTGGCATACGCTTCTTGCACCAGATCTTCCGCCTCCGCGCGATCTTGCGCCAGCCAGCAGGCGAAATTGTACAGCGAATCAAAAAGCGGCAGCGCCAGCTCGGCGAACTCATCGCCCTGCATCGTTTGTTCCTGCGCCTTGCTGAAAGGAATAACCAAATCCACGCCCTTTTATTCCCGCATTCGCTTGTCGATGTGCCCGGAGTTATTGTTTCGATGCCTAAAAACCGAAAAAGACGCATCGCGGGAATAAAAACGCCCCTCATCGGTTAGCCATCTTGTACGAACCAGCATTATATCGACCAAGCACCTTCTGGAGGAGAGCCGAGATGACGCGAGAAAAGCTGATTATCGAAAATGTGAATGCGGATGGAGTGGACCGCAGGGGTTTCTTGAAATGCATGGCTTGGGCCGGCACCGGCGCGTATTGCGTCCTGTCGGGAGGCGTTCTGAAATCGTATGCGCTCGGCGACACACTGCTCGGCGGCACGCACAAAATGAAGGGCGAGCTTGCTTTCGTCCAAATCAGCGACAGTCACATCGGCTTCGATAAAGCCGCGAATCCCGACGTCACCGCCCCGCTGCGCCAGGCCATCGCCAAAATCAACGCGCTGCCAACGCCGCCCGCATTTGTCCTGCACACGGGCGATCTTTCACAAATTTCCAGGCCCGTGCAGTTCGACACCCTCGATCAAACGCTGAAGGACCTTCGCACCGAAAAGATTTTCTACGTCCCCGGCGAACACGACGTCCTCGACGATGGCGGCGGCAAGATGTATCTCGACCGCTACGGCAAAGGCACATTGGGCGCTGGTTGGTACAGTTTTGACAAGGCTGGCGCGCATTTCATCGGCCTCGTCAACGTGGTGAACCTCAAAGCTGGCGGTCTCGGCAGTCTCGGCCGCGAACAGCTCGAGTGGCTCGAAAAAGATGTTCAACACCTCAAGTCCAGCACGCCGATTGTCGTCTTCGCCCACATTCCTCTCTGGTCTGTTTATCCCGACTGGGGCTGGGGCACCAGCGACAGCGAGCAGGCGCTCGGCTACCTGAAGCGCTTCGGCTCCGTCACCGTGCTCAACGGCCACATTCACCAAACCATGAAGAAAGTCGAAGGCAACGTCACATTTCACACCGCGATGTCCACGGCGTTTCCGCAAGCCGCGCCCGGCGTTGGCCCGGGCCCAGGGCCGATCAAAGTTCCCGCGGACAAGCTTCGCAGCGTTCTCGGCGTCACGGACGTTAATTTCATCCGCGGCCGGCACACTCTCGGCATCACCGATTCACCGCTCGATTCATCTATGTAGCGCCAGTTGCGGTGCATTTGTAGCTCAGGTCCCGTTTGTCCCGACTTAGCAGCTTGTTGAAAAACTCTACTCGTTGTCATTCCGACGAGCAACCGCGAGGAGGAATCTGCATTTTCCTTGGGTTTCTGAGGTCCTGGAATGCTTCGTGAAAATTATTTTGCATAAAGGAGAAGTGATGAAATTCATTTCGAAGTTGCTCTTAAGTCCAATGTTGTTAGTCACCAGTGTGGCGTTCGCTGGAGGACCCGTCCGGGCCCAAAGCATGGCGGGAAGTTCCATGCCCGCCCACGGCAAATCCATGTCCGGCGACGCCACGCCAAAAACAGCCTCGAAGGCGTACGACGTCGAGATTAAAGACTTCGCCTTCTCTCCCACCACCATCACCGTCCCTGTCGGCGCCAAAATCACCTGGGTGAACAAGGACGAAGAGCCTCACACCGTCGTCAGCACCAGCGATGCCTTCAAGTCCAAGGCGCTCGACACCGACGAGCAGTTCTCTTTCACCTTCGCCAAGCCGGGCACATACAGGTATTTTTGCTCGGTCCACCCGAAGATGGTCGCCACAGTCATCGTCGAAGGCCCAATGAAGAAACACACCATGAAAATGGACAACATGAATTAGCTATATAAAAGGCTCCTCCCCAAGGGGCAGGCTCGCTGCATCTCTCAACGAGCTTGCTCCTTCCCTCCAACTGCCCGGCTTTTTGATTGGCCTCGGAACGCCGTTTCGCAAATGAATGACGCAGCAAACAGAGGACACACGCTCCATGATCTCAAAATTCTTTGGCACAGGCGCTCCCGTCGCGGCCGACGCGAACCTGATCTTGCAGGTCGCCCTGGGCGCGGCGCTTCTCGCGGGAGCGCTCCTCGCGCGCAGGAAGAGATACAAAGCGCATGCAATATGTCAGACGGCCGTCCTCCTCATCAACGCCGTTGCCATTGCCTTGATAATGTGGCCGTCGTTTCAATACACGGTGCTGCCACACGTGCGCAAGCGCTGGTATCTTGCGTATTACCTATGGCCCATTGTGCACGGCGCTTTGGGCGCCTTCGCGGAATTTTTCGGCATCTACGTCGCTCTCGTCGCCGGAACCAATCTGCTGCCCGCGAAATTGAAGTTTCACCGTTGGAAATTCTGGATGCGTTTCGAATTGGCCTTGTGGTGGCTAGTTTTGTTAACGGGCGTCGGAACCTATCTTTATTGGTACACGTCCGTACCTCTCCCCTAGCGGCAGTCGACTAGCAGCGTTATCTGCACCAGACACTGTCATCCAAATTTACCTCTCTGTTTCGCTGGCCACCGGCCGCTCGTTTACCCTGAGGCACGAAGGGCCACTGTATTTTCCATTTGCTTTTTGTTCGCCTTGTGCTATCCTCCCTTCCCAGACAGAACCAGAGACGCCACGGGCACTCTCTGGTACACTGCCGCTTCAATAAACACCCGCAACTTGGGATTTCATCACAAGAGGTGGCGAATGGCGGATGACAGAGTCAAAATGCTGGATTCGGCAATCGCGCAAATCGAGAAACAATATGGCAAAGGCTCGATCATGCGCCTCGGGACGAAAGATGTTCTCGTCCCAGTGAACGTTATTCCCACGGGTTCAATTTCCATTGACGCTGCTCTCGGCGTCGGCGGCTTGCCGCGCGGACGCGTCATCGAAATTTATGGCCCGGAATCCGGCGGCAAAACCACTCTCGCTCTCCACGTAATCGCCGAAGCTCAAAAGATCGGCGGCACGGCCGCATTCATTGACGCTGAGCACGCCCTCGATCCTTCGTACGCGCGCAAGCTCGGTGTTGACGTCGACAATCTTCTCGTCTCGCAGCCCGACAATGGCGAGCAGGCCCTCGAAATCGCTCAAGCACTGATCAGCTCTGGCGGCGTCGATATCGTTGTCATCGACTCGGTCGCCGCTCTCGTCCCCAAAGCCGAACTCGAAGGCGATATGGGCGATCCGCAAATGGGTTTGCAGGCGCGCTTGATGTCTCAGGCTCTTCGCAAACTCACGGGCATCGTCTCAAAATCCAAAACCTGCCTCGTCTTCATCAATCAGATCCGCGAAAAAATCGGCGTCATGTTCGGCAATCCGGAAACCACCACCGGCGGCCGCGCGCTGAAATTCTACGCTTCGATCCGTCTCGACATTCGCCGTATTCAAGCCATTAAAGAGGGCGATCGCGTCATCGGCTCGCGCACGCGCGCAAAAGTCGTAAAGAACAAAGTCGCCGCCCCGTTCCGCGAAGCCGAATTCGACATCCTCTATGGCGAAGGCGTTTCCAGGGAAGGCGATTTGCTCGACCTCGGCGTCGCCCGCGGCGTCCTTGAAAAAAATGGCACGTGGATTTCTTTCGGCGGCGAGCGCCTCGGCCAGGGCCGCGAAAGTGCGCGCCTTTTTCTGCGCGAAAACGCCGACATTCGCGGCAAAATCGAAGCCACTTTGCGCAAGCATCTCGGCCTGCCCGCTTCCGTCGCCAGCGAAGAATCCGCGAAGGCCGCGCCAGCCGAAACTGCCAAGGAAGCCAGCAGGTCCGGCCCTCAACCCGTCCCCGCAGCCAAGGCCAAAGCCGCCCGCTAGCGCGGTCAGCGGTTCGTTTTTCCGTGGCCTAAGTTTTGGTGTGCCAGGAAGCCTTCCTTCCGCAGGAAGGCTGTTCCACGCATCCTGAGTTACCCTGCCGTTTTTCTTCGTCTGTGCCTCATGTTCCGCCGATGTCTTTCTCCTTCTCGCAAAACCCGTCAATGCCCTTCGGCATCCAACTGTAACGAGTTGACTTTTGGCTGATCGCGTTTCCGTACCAGGACGAACGGGCCTGTACCGGCGTACTGATACCCCTGCGCAACTCTAAGCCAGAGGTCCATTGCGCCTTACGCAACTCTCTGCAATGATTAGGCAGGTTTTACTTGCGCCCTATTGCTTGTTTTTTTAGAATGAACGCGTTCGAAAAACTTAAGTGAGGTCAGCAGCCGGTTAAAAAATAGGCCATGATCCAGAACCCAGCCAGGACCAAGTCGTTTTTTGTGAAATTTGCGCTGTTGGCGCTTGCAGCCATGTTCGCCGCGTCTTTGTCGTCAGCGCTTCCGGCGCATGCGAGCAAGGGCAAGTCCGCGCATACGCGTGCCACCGTCTCCACCAGGCATCGCTATCGCCATTATTATGGCGTACCCACGTACATGGCTGATCCTGCCACCGGGGACGATTCCACCTTCGATGACCCCACCGTACGGCAGGCCGCCCTCGATGCTCTCGGTCGCCAAAACGGTTCGGTAGTTGCCGTTGATCCTTCCACCGGCCGCATCCTCACGATAGTCAACCAGAAACTCGCGTACTCCGCCGGCTTCGAACCCTGCTCGACCACCAAACCCATCATCGCCGTCGCCGCCCTCGAGAAGGGAATCGTCACCCCGGACACGATGATTAAGGTAGGCCGTCGCCGCTACATGGACATGACGGAGGCGCTGGCCCACTCGAACAACGCGTTCTTTGAAGAGCTGGGCCGTCGCCTCGGCTTCGACAACGTGTGGCATTACGATCACGTTTTCGGTCTCGGTGAACGCGCCGGTTACGACATCACTGGCGAGCAGCCTGGTTTTCTCCCGGCGAAGCCACCGGTATATGGCGGCGTCGCGCGGATGTGCAGTTTCGGTGAAGGAATCAAGATCACGCCTTTGCAATTGGCTGCCGTCGTTTCCACCATCGCCAACGGCGGCACCATATACTACTTGCAATATCCCACGACGGAAACGAGCGCTCAGGATTTCGCACCGCGCGTTCGCCGCACTCTGCCAATCGCGCCGCTTCTGCCGGAACTCCGCCAGGGAATGCTTGCCGCCGTGCTTTACGGCACTGCGCGTCTGAGTAATGATCCGGAAGGCGAGCAAACTCTCGGCAAGACCGGCACCTGCAATGACGAAACGAAAGGCGGCCGTCTCGGCTGGTTTGCCTCTTACGCCGACCAGGAACATCCGAAACTCGTGCTCGTGGTTCTTCTGCGCGGAGGCGCCCGCATCGTCAACGGTCCACATGCCGCCGACGTTGCCGGCAAGATCTACCACGATCTCTACCAGCACAACTATTTCGCGGACAAGGGCGGCGACCAACCCGTCACCGTCGCCAGTTCCGAACAATAGTTCGCGTTCCGTTTGCTGTCGCGTATCAAACACATTCAGCGCGAGGCGCGTTCCCGCAACAATTCCATTCACAAATGCATTCTTGGTTTTTTCTTGCAGAGGCCGAGCGGCGTGACGCCTTCAGTCGGCGGCGAGTTGACTGCGCACAGGCCTCGGCGGCAGTTGCGCATACTCGATGACGGGGGCGGGGAATCGCGCTGAGTAGCACGAATCGCAAATTTCTTCGATTCCATCGGTGATGCGGCGGGGGCGGAATTGCGCGCCGCAATCGGCGCAAACAAGCTCCGGCGCTCGAGTCCCGCGATCGGGCGTAATGAACAAGCTTCCTTCCATGGCTGTCCTCCGTTTGCGTCCCCAGCGGACTGGCTGCGTTCAAGACTTCTGACGCCAATGCTCGCTCGGCTTGATTAAGCAACGGAAGCTCCAAACGAGCAATACACTGTTTACTGCAAAAACGCGGGTTAGCGTCAGCGTATAAGGAATCCGGCAATTTCCCTTCGCATTCGCGGAATCATTCTGCCTGCTCCCGCGGACAGGATTACCTTGAGTGCGCAAAACTTTTCCTTTCTGCTTGGGCTTGGACGCGGGAATGCGGTATCCTTCGCTTCCATTGGGTAAGTGGGTCTCGACGGAGGCATTCGTGGAGCGCAAAAAGCTCATCGCCTGGGGAACCGTGATTTTGGTCGC
>DASYYI010000107.1:0-1531 GCA_035933995.1 Candidatus Acidiferrales bacterium
ACTGATAGACATTAAGGGCGCTGGCGAAGCCGGCCGCCTCTCGGTAAAAGAGTTGTCGTTGGTAGACAGTAAATAAACAACAACACTCAACCGAAAGGCGACCGATGAAAAAAGTAGTAGCTGGAATGGATCTGCATAGCAATAACGTTGTGATCGGCATCATGGATACGGACGGCAAGCGGCTGGCCAACCGGAAGGTGGCGTGCGATCTCAAAGAGGTGGTGAAGTTCCTGGCGCCATTCAAGAAGCGACTGCACCAGGTGGCGGTGGAATCCACCTACAACTGGTATTGGCTGGTGGACGGGCTGCAAGCGCTCAAGTATCCGGTGGTGCTGGCCAATCCCGCGGGGATGCAACAGTATAGCGGGATCAAGCACGCGGATGATACGAATGACGCGTTCTTTCTAGCCGAGCTGCTGCGGCTGAAGATTCTGCCCACCGGCCACATCTACGACGCGCAACTGCGACCAGTGCGGGACCTGCTGCGGCGGCGGCTAATGTTGGTCCATCAACGGACGGCGTTGATGCTCAGTTTCAAGAGCCTCTATACGCGCACCACCGGCCAGGAGATGGCGCTGAGCAAGCTCAAGGGATTGGGGGTCAAAGAGGCTCAAGAGCTTTACACTCATCCGGCCAGCCAATTGATTAGCGGATTGCAAGTTCAGCAGATTGATTCGTTGAGCGAAAGCATTGGGAAGATCGAGAAGATGGTGCTGGGTTCGGCCCGGGAGTTGCCGCTTTATTCCAGGCTGCTGACGCTGCCGGGAGTGGGAAAGATTTTGGGGATGACCATCACGATGGAAGTGGGCGACATCAAACGTTTCGCGCACGCCGGTAATTTCGCCAGCTATTGCCGAACCGTAGAGGCTCAACGCAGTTCCAACGGCAAACAGAAGGGAGAAAACAATTCCAAATGTGGCAACAGGTATTTGGCGTGGGCGTTTGTGGAAGCGGCCAACTTCGCGCGGCGCTACGACGAGCAGTGCCGCAAATGGTTTGATCGCAAGGCAGCCAAAACGAGCAGCATCATCGCGACCAAAGCGCTGGCGTGCAAACTGGCCAAAGCGGCCTGGCACGTGATGAGCGCACAAACCGATTACAATGCCAGTCGTGCGTTTGGCCAGCCGGCAACAAAGAAAATGAAAACCTGAATTTTGGAGCGCGACCGTCAGCCAGCAAAGGGGTTGGCTTTGAGCCCTCGTGACTGATTGGAGACGGTCGCACTCCGCTAACCTTAGCACCATAGTGAAGCTGCTGGAGAAAATTTTGCAGGCGATTCGACCGTGCCGTGAGTCAAAAACGGGGTGGACGCCAGCCACAGGTGAGTTGGCGGAGCCAGAGCTCTTACAAACTGAATGAACACGGACCGGCACTGAATGTTTTCTGGTCCCGCTGAAGCGGGATGGGCGCGCTAAGTCGATCGCAGGAAAGACGAAGAAAAGACGGGGAAGCTTTTAATAAAAAGACTTTCCAAGCCGGCGCTAGATCCAGATGGGTGACTGAACGGACCGCCTCGGCACGAGCAGAGACC
>DASYYI010000139.1:0-12216 GCA_035933995.1 Candidatus Acidiferrales bacterium
CTTTCCTTTAGAGACTCGGCTAGATTCGTCTTGGAGAATTGGAAAGCCGGAGCCAGGCCAAAGATGATTCCGGTGAGGATTGCAACGCCGATCGTGAAGGCCAAAACAGTTCCACTTATCCCGGCCATATTTATCCGCGGCATTTCATCAATTCCGCCGGGAGGAGGAAGAATGGCCGGCAGGATCTTCAGGCCGCCATACCCAAAAAGAAGACCAGCCGCACCGCCTACAAGACCCAGCAGAACACTCTCGGTGAGAAGCTGGCGAACAAGCCGCAGGCGTCCCGCACCCAAAGTCGACCGAATCGCCACTTCCTTCTCTCTGCCGGCCGCTCGCGCGAGCAGCAGATTTGCCACGTTGGCGCAGGCAATCAGCAAGACCAAACCAACGGAGGCAAGCAGCAGAAGCAGGGGATTTCCGAAGCCGCGGCTCATGAGCTCTTGCATGGAAACTACCGACGTGCCTACGCCCTGATTCGTGGCCGGGTATTCCATCGACAAGCGATGGGAAATGTCGTCCATATCCAAATTGGCGCGCGCGATAGTGACATCGGGTTTTAGCCGCGCAAAAACAATCAGCGAAGGATTGTCTCGGCGTATATCGCTGGGCGAAAGCGCGAGCGGAGCCCACACCTCGAACTGGCGGCTCAGACCTAGGAGGTTGAAGTCAGCTGGGAGCACGCCAATAATCGTGTACGGATTGTCATCGATCGTTACACTGTGACCCACTACGTTCGGGTCGGCGGCGAAGTGCCTCGCCCAGATTGCGCGGCTGATAATTACGACGCGGTCATGCCCGGGCTGTTCCTCGTCCGGACGGAACGTCCGCCCGACCAAGGGTCTGACTCCGAGCAAATCAAAAAAATTGGCGGAAACACGGCCACCCCAAACTTGTTCCGGCTCGCCTGCTCCTGTAAGGTTGAAGACATCAAACTGAAATGCGCTAATACCCTGAAAGACCTGGTTTTGCGCGCGCCAGTCGAAAAAATCGCCCGGCGGAACGCTTCCGTGCTTAATCTTTCGATTGCTGTCCGTCTCCCACACGTTGACCAGTTGTTGCTGGTTCGGGTAAGGCAGCGGTCGAAGGACTACAGCGTTTACAATGCCAAAAATCGCGGTGTTGGCGCCGATGCCGAGGGCCAGGGTCGCAACGGCGATAAGAGTGAAGGCCGGGCTTTTGAGAAGCAAGCGACCGCCATATTGCAAATCCTGCCAAAAGGTGCCCATTTGTACCTTAGATGAGCGAAGCGGCGATTCAAAAAGCCTTGTGCGCCGGTTATGCTGGCAGCCTTATATATCATAAGTCAATACCGTTTATTCTATTCGTATCGGAGGGCAACGATAGGATCAACGCGCATGGCTCGGCGGGCAGGAAAATAACAGGCGGCAAGCGCGGAAACAGAAAGGACTGCCGCAACGGTCGCAAAAGTCAACGGGTCGGTGGGGCTGACGCCGAAAAGAAGACTGGCGAATAGTCGCGCCACGCCGAACGCAGCGATTAAACCAACCACCACTCCCGTCCCGGCGAGCAACATACCTTGCCCAATGACCAACTTCAATACGTCGCCTGGCTGTGCACCCAACGCCATGCGAATTCCCACTTCGCGCGTCCGCTGCGCAATCGAGTAGGCCATCACGCCATAAATCCCAATTGCCGCAAGGACCAGTGCGATCAAACCGAAAAGGCTCAGGAGCGCCGCTGCCATACGAGGAGCCCACAATCCCTGGCTAAGCAGTTGGCCAATGGTGAATACACCCGTGATGGCCAGGTTTTTGTCGAGATTCTGCACTTGTTCGCGCACGGATGCGAGCACGGTCCGAGGGTCATTGGCCGTGCGAACCTGAAGCGTGGCTTGCGGAGTGTAATACTGCGCGAGCGGCAGATAGACTTCCGGCTGGGGAACTTCGCCGATCGCGAACTGCGTCGTGTTTGCCACCACGCCGACGACCTGAATCAGCTTCTGGTCGCCAAAAAATGTGAAGCGTTTCCCAATAGCATTTTCGTTTGGCCAAAAGTGTTTCGCCATGGCGGAGTTGATGACGGCCACCGGGATCGTGTTTGGCTGGTCGGTGTCGTTGAAATCGCGCCCGGAGAACATGGGAATTCGCAGCGTGTCAAAAAATCCTGGCAGCACGGCATCCACGGTGATCAACATTCCGCGATGCCCGGGAACGTGTTGCTCGCCTTCCGGGAAGACCGTGCGGGCGAAGCCTCCGCCAAACGGAGCGTTTGATGCCACAGTCGCGCGCGCCACACCGGGAACGTTTTGGGCGCGTTCGACGGCGTCGCGATAGAACTGCTCGCCGCGATTTTGAACATATTGCTGGGCGCCCAGATCAAAATTAAACACGAAAAGATTCTTCGACTCAAACCCCGGACTCAGTTTTTGAGCCTCTTGCATACTGCGCACGAACAGTCCTGCGCCAACCAGTGCGATCAGCGCCAAAGCCAGCTCGCCGACGATCAACAAGCTGCGAAAACGATTCTGCAGAAATCCCAAACTCGAGCCGCGGCCGCCCACCTTCAAAGCTTCCGCCAGATCGATTCGCGCCACCTTCAGTGCCGGGGCGATGCCGAAAAGCAGCCCCGTCAATACGGAAATTCCCAGAGTGAAGAGAAGCACGTTCGTGTCGAAAGAAAGATTGATTGAGTCCTGGTCAAGAAACGGTGGACGGAAAGACCATAAGAGAGCGCGTCCCCAATAGGCGATGAGCAGACCAGCGATGCCGCCGAGCATCGACAGCGTCACACTTTCCGTCAGCATTTGGCGCAGCAGTCGCGAAGAGCTTGCGCCGAGTGCCGCGCGCACGCTCATTTCACGATCGCGCTTCGCGGCCTGTGCCAGAAGCAAATTCGCCAAGTTCACGCACGCAATCAGTAGAACAAGGCCCACCACGCCCATGATCAGCATTCCCGCAAGCGCAAACTGGTCGTGACCATTTGCGCCGCCGGTTGCCGTGTCCGACAGGAGCGTCAAGGCGACGCTCCGCCCTGCGTTGTCAACCGGATATTCTTTCTCGAGAGCTGACGCAAGTGGCTTGAGCGAGGCTTCCGCCTGCGCCATGGTGACGCCCGGCTTGAGGCGGCCAAACACTAAAGCAAATAGGGCGCGGCGATCATCGAAGTCGGTCGCAAACTCTCCACTCGTCGCCTGCTTATACATGCTCACAGGAACCCAAATTTCATCGGGTGGCGCCAGATTGATCGTGCCTTTGAAGTTCCGCGCGGCAACTCCGACCACCGTATAAGCGTAAGAATTCAGCGTCAGCGTCTTGCCGATAATTCCTGGATCGGAGCCGAATTGTTTGGCCCACAGCGAATAACTTAGGACGGCGACATTGTTTGCGCCCGGCTTTTGATCTTCATCCGCATAGAATGTACGGCCTATGGCCGGCTTAACCCCCAGCACATCGAAATAATTCGCGCTGACTATCATGCCGCTAATCTGTTTGGGAGTACCTTCGCCGCTTAGCGTGAAGTTTGTGAACGCGAAAACGGAGAGCCCGGAAAAGGCCGTACTCTTGTCGCGATAATCGCGGAAGTTCGGGTAGGACATGGCAAGTTTCGCGACGTTTGGGGCGCCTATAGCTGTCTTCGAGTCAACGGTATCGAGTTCCACAAGCCGCGACGAATCCTTCACCGGCAATGGATTCAACAGAACGGCGTTCACGACGGTGAAAATGGTCGTGTTTGCTCCGATTCCCAAGCCCAGAGAAAGAATGGCGACGGTCGCAAAGCCGCGGTTTCTCGCGAGCATCCGGAGTCCGTAGCGGAAATCCTGCCAAAGTGTCCCCATTGTGAGCATCTCCTGCGTGGTGCTTTTGGGATTCGTTAATCTAGCGTCTGGGAATTGTCGAAAATTTCAATTGGAACCATTGTGATGCGAGCATGGAATCTATCCAACGGCGAGCAAGATCAGCGTCGCGTCGTCTTGGAATTTTTCTCCGTTAAATTCCGCGATGCGAGCGAGAACGTTTTTTTGAATCTCCGCCGCGCCAAGCGCCCGGCTTTCCTGAGCGGCGGCGAGCAGCCGTTCTTCGCCGAACTCTTCGCCGCGTGCGTCAGTTGCTTCCGTGATGCCATCGGTAAAAAGAATCAGACGGCCGCCATCAGCCAAAACCGCTTCTGCCTGATCGTAATGCTCGCCTGCTGAAATTCCCAGCGCCTGCCCGCCGCAACCGAGCCGTGCAATCATTCCATCGCTGCCGAACACGATGGGCGCATTGTGCCCGGCGTTGGTGTAAAGCATCCGGCGGGTTTGCGCGTCGAACACGCCGTAAAAAAATGTGATAAATCGATCCGGAGCTGTGTTCCCGGCGACCAATCCATTCAAGCGCGAGGCCAATTCCGCCGGATCCAAATTCTGCGCCGCGAGGCTGCGCACTGTCGCCTGAAGATTGGACATCAGCAACGCAGCGGCGATTCCCTTTCCGGCGACATCGGCGATGCATAGCGCGAATCGATTCGCATCCAGCTGCAACACGTCGAAATAGTCGCCGCCAATGCCGTGAACGGGGAGCCACGTCCCGGAAAATTCACACCCGGGAATCTGCGGAATTTCTTTGGGCAGTAATCCAAGCTGCGTCCGCTGCGCTTCTTCCCAGTCACCATCCTGGTAGGCGTGATTGCCGGTGCGGCCATCCGTTTGATTTTGCTTTGCGGCGCGCGCGCGCTGGCCCTTTTCGATTTCGGTTCGAACCGTGTTCAAAACTCTGCCGTTGTCCCACGGCTTGAGGACAAAATCGCGCACGCCTTCGCGCATAATTTCCACTGCTAATTCCACGCTGCCCCAGGCAGTCATGGCCACAATCGGAAGCGTGTCGTCCAATTGATGAATCTGCGACAGCAGATCGAGGCCCTCTTGGCCGGACGTGGTATCACGCGCGTAATTCAAATCCATAAGCAGCAGATCAAACGAGCGACGCGACAGCGCACTCAGTAAAGCGGCCGGCGAATTCACCATCTCCAGTTCGTAGCCTTCTCCCTTGAGCAGCAGGCGCAACGCTTCGAGCACGTCGACTTGGTCATCCGCGACGAGTACGCGCGGGCCTGCCGCCAGCTCGGCTGTCGAGCCCGTTGGAGAGTTAGGTCCTGCTTGCACTGCACATTCCCACACCACGTCTTTCCCTCTTTTTTTCGTCGTCGCAAGAGGCCGAACCGGACCATCTGCTGCAACGGTATAGGGCAGGCAGCTAAAGCGCCATTCCCGCCAGCTTCCATTTCACTGATTATAAATAGTTTATTGTGTTAGCGAGATGCTTTGGGGCGAGACTTCGCCCGCTTGCGGGACTTCGCTGTTGCGATTCCGAACAGCGCCATCACCACCAGCGTCGAACTCACCACTGACAAGGCGCCTCTGAGACGTGACGGATTCGACTCACGCAGGGGTGGCGTGTGTCAGGCTTTAGTCGCTTGCGCGCCGCCATCGACGATCCAGCCATCAGCAAGCTGAATTATCCGGTTGCCGTAGGCGGCCCAGGCTTCGTTGTGCGTGACTTGGATGATGGTGGTTCCTTCGTCATTGAGCTTCTTGAGGAGATCCATAATCATTTTGCCCTGGCTGGAATGCAAGCTGCCCGTGGGCTCATCGGCCAGAATCAGTTTCGGATTTCCGATGACCGCGCGTGCCACAGCGACAAGTTGCTGCTGTCCGCCAGAGAGCTGATTGGGATAGAGGCCCTTTTTGCCGACGATTTGGAAGCGGTCGAGAATGTCCGCCACCATGCCATCGCGCTCGGACTTCTTTATATCCCGATAAGAGAGAGGCAAATCGAGATTTTCCGCAACGGTGAGATTATCCAGCAGATGATATTGCTGGAAAACGAAGCCGATGAATTTCTTGTGGAGTTCCACGCGCTTGCGATTGTCGAGTTTATGCACTTCATGGCCGGCGAAATCGAATTGCCCTTTCCAAGAGCCATCAAGCATTCCCACAATGCCCATCAGCGTGGATTTGCCCGCGCCAGAAGGGCCCATGATCGTAATGAACTCGCCCTCGCGAATATCCAGATTGATGCGGCGCAGCACCCACGTTTTTCCCGCGCCTGACTCATAGAACTTTTCAACGTCGACCATTCGAATCACGTGTCATCTCCGTGGAATTGGAACTGCCAATTTGTACCGATTAGAACTCCGAGCCTCTCTTTATTTTCAATAACTTACGCTCATTTCTAATAATTTGCTGTACCGATTAGAAATGTCGCCTATTGCGCCATTTAGGCGCTACATCATTCATAGCGCAGCGCGATCATAGGGTCAACTCGCATCGCGCGCCGCGCCGGAACGTAACAAGCAACGGCCGCAACCAGGACGAGCAGAACCGCCACAATCACAAATGTCGCAGGGTCGTAGGGCGTCACGCCGTAAATCATGCTGGTGACTAAGCGTGTGACGCCAAGCGCGACAACCACGCCGATCGCAACGCCCATCAGGGCGAGAGTGATCCCCTGTCGGATTACCATGCCGAGAACGTCGACGGGCTTGGCCCCGAGCGCCATGCGGATCCCAATCTCGTGCGTCTTGCGCGTGACCGAATACGCCATCGTGCCATAAAGGCCGATCATCGCTAACAACAACGCGAGCAAGCCGAAAACAGTCGTGAGCCGCGCGAACAACGATTCCTGCGAAAGCGCTTCGGCAGTCTCCTGCGTTTGCGTTTTCAAATTGATCAGCGGCAGAGCGGGATCGGCCTGGCGCACTGTATCGCGCAACTCCGAAATCAGCGTCGCCGGCGGTCCCTGCGCGCGGACTTCGAAGTACATCATGTCCAAGTACTTGGGAACCTGCGCATACGCGTAATAAGCCTTCGGCCTCAATTTTGAGTGCACGTCGGTAAGCTCGGCCGACTTCACCACGCCGACGATTTCGATTGTGTCCTTGGGATCAAATGTCGAACTCCTGCTGAATCGATGCCCGACCGGATTCTCGCCAGGGAAAAACTTCTTCGCAAAAGTTTCATCCACCACGGCGACCATGGGCGATGCCGTTGTATCGCTGCGATTAATGCCGCGTCCCAGAATGATGGGAATTTCCATTGTGCTGAAAAAGTCCGGGCCGATCGTTTGCGAACGAACGGTTACGTTACCGAGCTTCTGGGTAGCTCCCTCGATCGCGACGTCGTTGTTGTTCGACCAATTTATGAACGGGGCGAATTCCATCAACGTAGCTCTCCTAACGCCGGGGAGGGCCTGAACGCGGTCAAGCAATTGCGTGTAGAAGGAAATCAGCCGGGCATCGTGATAACCCGCGCGCGTCGGATCCACGCCAAATGTGAGCAAATTTTGCTGATTGAACCCAAAGTTTCGATTTTCGAAATTGATCAACGTGCGCACAAAAAGCCCCGCGCCAATCATCAACACCAGCGACGCGGCTACTTGCGCAACGATCAGCGATTTACCGAGCACACGCTTGTCGCGCGCGCCGGAAATGCTTGTCGCGCTGTCTTTCATCACGGATGCGAGTTCGACGCGTGTAACACGAAATGCCGGCGCGAGGCCGAATACAATTCCCGTGAACAGTGATGCAGCGAGCGTGAACAGGAACACCTTTGAATCGGCGCTCGCGTCCAGAATCATCGGGCTGCCGCCGCCGGACATTAACGCCACCAGCGCCCGCGTTCCCCAACTGGCAAACAGGATTCCCAACGCGCCGCCCAGCGCCGCCATCAGGACGCTTTCCGTCAGCAACTGGCGAATCAAACGCCATCGCGATGCCCCGATGGCCAGCCGCACGCTGATTTCTTTCTTTCGGGCCGTCGCGCGCCCCAGCAACAGCGTCGCCACATTCGCGCATGCGATCAAGAGCACCAAACCGACAGCGACCATCAAAATGTAGAGCGGCTGTTTGCTGTTCTCTTGCAAATACGGCATTCCCTGGCTCGCCGACGCAAGCGTAAAGTGTGGAACATCGTCCGGCTTCGGCGGGTGCCAGTCCGCCGTGACAATTTGATGAAACAAAATGTCCAGCGCGCTCGCCGCCTGCGCTTTCGTCACGCCGTTTTTCAGCCGGCCCATGATGTTCAGGCAAAGCCAGTTCCGCGCGGTGAAAACGGAATTCGCTCCGTCTCCTCCCGGCTGCGAACCCCACGGCCGCAGGTTCTCCTTGTCGTCGAAAGGAACCCAAATGTCCGGTTCGGTTCCGGTTTCAACGCCGTAAAACGAGGGCGGCGTGACTCCGACAATCGCGAACGGTATTCCGTTCAGCGTTACGCTCTTCCCGATGATCGCGGTGTCGCGCGCGAACCGCCCCGTCCAGTAGGCGTAACTGAGCACCGCCACGCGTGGCGCGCCGCGATCTTCATCGGCCTCGGTGATTCCCCGTCCGATCAGGGGAGTCACGCCCAAGCCCGAAAAATATTCGCCCGTCACCATCATTCCATTCGCCAGCGTCGGCTCCCCGCTGATTCCGACAGTCGTGTTCTGATCATTGAAGCCGAGTGGCACCCAGGCGAAAACGGTCGAAAGCTCTTTGTTCTGCGTGCGGAATTCTTCGAATGCGGGATAGGAGAAAGAAAACTTCGAATCGTTGCCAGTTTGCCCGAATTGCGGCGGCCATTTGTTGTCGTCCCATTGAAACAGGACAAGCTGTTGCGGATTTTTCACGGGAAGGGTTTTCAGCATGACAGCGTTGATCAGACTGAAAATGGCGGTGTTGGCGCCAATGCCGAGCGCCAGCGTCAACACCGCGACCGCGGTAAATGCCGGAGACTTCGCGAGCATTCGAAGCCCGTAGCGGAGATCTTGCAGCAAAGTTCCCATGGATTCTCCTTGGCACTCGCTGCCGCGCTCTGCCCGTGCAAGCTCGCGAGTTCTACTGTTGTTTTTCCGGCGGCTCGAATTTCGAGTCGTCGACCGGCACGTTGTCCTTCACATCCTTGATCGTGTACGTTGAACTTTCTCCTGCCGTAAACCAAGTGGTCTTGTACGGGATCTTGACACCGTTCACGTCGCGATAATCGGAGTAATCGGCTTCGATAGGCAGTGCGCCGAAGATAGTTGTGTCGCGAATCATGCGCCGGAGCAGCAGACCGGACTGCTCGTCGAAGAACAGAAACTCGACAATGCCGTCGGGAGCCTTCCCCATCATGACGTACGCCACTGTGTCGCCGATTTTTGCCTGGCCGCGAACACGCCTGCCCGTGTAGGACTTAAGCGCGGCCACCGGATTCACCGCCGCTTCCCGCCGCAAAACGATGGCGTCCTCCGGCTCTGCGTCGCGCGTTCCGCGATCGCTGTTAACCCATGCGCGCGTGCCGTCGAAGCCGGCCGTAACTTGTCCTTTCGGCAACGTCGTGACTTCATACATTTTACCGGGCGCTTTTTCGTAGGCTTCAATCGCGTAGGTCTTGCCGTCGCTGTCGGTTTCGTCGAGATGAACGGCTCGCGACGCGACTTTGTTCAGCGCCTGTTCGCTGCCAATGGCTTGCGCGTATTTGTCGAGCACTGCATCGGCGTTCGGAAGCGGCTGGCTCTGCGCGCCGGGAGTTGGGCGGATAAATTGCGGCTCGGTCGCTTCGGCGGGAAGCGCCGGCACGCCCATAGGCTCCTGACGTCCCTGATGGCACGTATAGCAACTGACTTCCGGGCGTCCGCTGAAATTGTTCGCGTTGATGGCGGTAAGCATGGTCATCATCTGGCGCGCGGTCTGCTTGGGGCGCTTGTCATCGCTCGCGAAATTGTCCTTCACGTGACAGTAGTCGCACTTCACTCCAAGAGCTGTAGTGATGTAGCGCATTCCGGGTACGAGTTGATTCGCGGGTACGTCCTTCAGGATTTGAATATTCTTGTAGACTTCCGCGGCGGTTTTCCCCTTCGGCGGCTCGGTTTGCGCGCCGAGGCCCACGGTCAGTCCAAGCACAGCGATCGATGCAATCAACGTAGGATTGAGAAGTTTGTGAATCCTCGCATTAAGCCTTTGCAAAACATCTTGCATTACATCCTCCCAGAGTTGAAATTCGTGAACTTAGGCCGCCATATTTCATCCTCGATCAGGCGCAGCCAGTTCAGGTTCCCCGATTCTACGCGAGTTGCAATTTTCTGGGCAGTTTTCCATGCTGCGCCGAAACCATTATTCGTAGCGCAGCGCTTCCATGGGATCCAGGCGCATCGCGCGCCGCGCCGGAATGTAGGAAGCAGCCAGAGCAACGAGTACAATCAAGACAGGCACGTCGATAAACGTCGCGGGGTCCCTTGCCGTAACACCGAAAAGCAGGCTGGACATCAAGCGAGTGATGGCAAAGCAAGTGACGATTCCGATGGCGATGCCGGCGATCACCAGCGTCGCACTCTGTCTGAGCACAAGCCGCAGAACGTCGCGGGGTTGCGCGCCGAGCGCCATGCGAACGCCAATTTCGTGCGTGCGCTGGCTGACGGAATAAGAGAGGACTCCATATATTCCAATTGTTGCCAGGAGCAATCCGAGCGCACCCAGAGCGGTCGAGAGCGCCGCCGCGGTGCGATATGAGAAGAGCGATATGTGCATGAGGTCGTCGAGATTTCCTGCTTGCAGGACCATCACGCCCGGGTCGAGCGATTTTGCTGTCTGGCGTACTTCGCCGAGCAAGCCCGCCAGGCCGCCGGAGCTTCGAATGAGTACGTTCGAATCGGTTTCACCATTTTCGAGAGACGGAAAATAAAGGAACGCTTCCGGTTGCTCGGTCATGGTGTGGTACTTGATGTCTTTCACGACGCCGACAATCGTCCACCAGCGATGCCAACTGAAGATGCGATGCCCGATCGCGCTGTGCCCCGGCCAAAACCTTTGCGCCATGGTCTGATTGACGATCACAACCAGCGGCGCGCCCTGGCGATCCTGCCCGGTGAAATCGCGTCCCTCGATCACCGGGATCTGCATGGTCGAAAAATAGTTTGGCCCGGCATCGTTGAAATCAATGTTCATGTCTTCGTTCGGCGCCGGTGTGTGGCCTTCGATCACCGGAGTTGTATATCCTCTGCCGTAAAACCACAGAGGAACGTAGCGCTCCATGGTTACGGATTTAACGCCGGGCAGGACGCGAAGACGCTGAATCAGATTGTAATAAAACGCGTGTGAGGATTCGTTCGTATAGCCATTCGGACGAAGGTCAAATGCGGCAACCAGCACGTGATTTGCGTTAAACCCCGGACTGGCGGCTTGCACGTTTCTGGCGCTGCGCAACAACAGGCCCGCGCTCACGAGAAGTATGAGCGCAAGAACAACCTCCGAAACCACGAGGAGGCTCCGCAGGCGGCCGTGCTCGGCGCCTGCTGAACTCGTGCGGCCCCCATCTTTCAGCGAGCGGCTGAGGTTCGGCGAAGAAGCGCGAAGCGCGGGGACGACTCCGCAAATGACGCCAGTCAGCACGGACAGGCCAACCGTGAAGGCGAGCACCTCGGCGCTAACGCCGAGCGGAAGCCCGATGGGGAAGACGCCGGCCGGCAGAAAGAAAACGAGCAAATTCGCGGCCCACGAAGCGACAAGAATTCCACCAACGCCGCCCGCCAAAGCGAGGAGCAGGCTCTCGACCAGCAATTGCTGGAGCAGGCGCGTTCTGCTGGCGCCAAGCGCGGAGCGGACCGCGATTTCCCGCTCGCGGCTGGTGGAGCGCGCGAGGAGCAAGTTGGCAATGTTCGCGCACGCGATCAGCAGCACAAGGAGCGCGACGACGGAAAGAAACAGCAGCGCTGAAAGCAAAAGACTCTGGGCGCCGTAATGAGCCTTCCAGACCGGGGCGACGAAGATTCCCACATTCCGGCTGGAGGCGGGATATCCGCGCGCGATGCGGCGCGCAAGGGTTGACAAGTCAGCCTGCGCTTGCGCCACGGTGACGCCGGGCTTGAGCGGCCCCATCAAATGAATGAAAGTTGGTGAGCGCTGCTCTAGATCTTCGCCAGGCAGAATCACCGGCTGCATCATCATCGGCACCCAGTAATCCGGAGCGACGCCTACGATCGTTCCTTGAAACCCGCGTGGCGCAATGCCGACGATCGTGAAACTGTGGCTGTTCATCTCGACGGTCTGGCCGATGATGCCCGGATTTGCGCCGAACTGGCGCTGCCAAAATGGATAGCTCAGGACGATATAAGGATCGCCGCCAAGCGCGCCGCGATCCTTGGCCTCGAGCAGCCGCCCCCGTGCGGCGCGCACGCCAAGCACGTCAAAATAATTTTCCGTGACAATTTCTCCCCAAACCCGCTGCTCTTGTTTGTTGCCTGCCCAAGTCATGTTCGCCGGCACAAG
>DASYYI010000173.1:0-6651 GCA_035933995.1 Candidatus Acidiferrales bacterium
GCGCACGAAAAACGGCGACCGGATAATAGTTGTCCGAGTTCAGCACCATGAATTCTTCGCGTCCCGCAAACTGTTGCGCAGTGAGCAGCGCATTCGCGGTTCCCAACGGGTCCTTCTGAATTGCAAAACTGATCTCGATTCGGCGCGGACTCATGCTCCGGTAGTATTCGCGAATCGCCGTATGCTCAGGCCCAACGATCAGACAAACCTGGGCGAAGCCTGCGTCAGCGAGCGCGCTCAACACGTAATCGAGAAACGGCCGCCCGATCGGAATCATCGCCTTCATTCCCGCATCGGCGGCCCGCATCTGATCCGTGGCGAGTTGCGCCGTCGCGTCCGGCGACCGCATTCTTTTCCCCAACCCACGCGCCAAAATCACGGCCTTGCTGATTTCACCCGATGGGCCGTGGGGTTTGGATGTTGAAAGATCACGATCCGGATTTGGGTTGTTCACAAAGTGCGCGCCTCGTTCGCGTATATCCTTTCGTCCGAATCATCCGTCGCCAAGACCAACATCAGTGTCCTGCCGAGGGCTTCGATACCGAGATTCTTCTCGCCGACCTTCGATATGACTGACGCAAATTGGTACAGCAAAAGTGCAAGGTAATGATATCTTCCTATTCTGTGAGAGCGTGCACGAAAAATCGCAAGAATTACGCCGAACATTGTTACGTTGGTCGAGGCTGCGGCATTTTAATAACCTAGTGTTTTGCGCTAGGTCGTATCCGAGGATTGACAGACACCATGCATCTGAAGTGGATTGATTACGCAGTCATCGGCCTCTATTGCGCCTTCGTGCTCGGCGTGGGTTTCACGCTGAAGAAATCCATGCGCACGAGCATGGATTTTTTTCTCTCGGGCCGCCGAATTCCCGCATGGATCACGGGACTGGCCTTCATTTCCGCGAACCTGGGCGCGCTGGAAGTGATGGGCATGGCCGCCAGCGGCGCGAAGTACGGCATGCTAACGACGCACTTCTACTGGCTCGGTGCAATTCCGGCCATGATTTTCGTGGGCCTTTGCATGATGCCGTTTTATTACGGCAGCCGCGCGCGTTCCGTGCCCGAATATTTGCGGCTTCGCTTCGACGAGAAGACGCGCGCCTTCAACGCGCTTACGTTCGCTGCCATGACCATCCTCGCCAGCGGCATCAACCTTTACGCCATGGCTCTCGTTTTCAAACTCATGCTGGGCTGGTCAATTCACGCAACAATTGTGCTGTCGGCGATCGTTGTGCTCATCTATACATTTCTTGGTGGCCTCACTTCCTCGATTTATAACGAAGTGCTGCAATTCTTTCTCATCGTCTTCGGCATTTTGCCGCTCGCGGTCGTCAGCGTCGCCTATGCAGGAGGCTGGCGCGGCTTGGAGGCGCGCATGCCTCCGGGCTTCACGCACATGTGGGCCAACCTGGGGCACGCGACCGCCAATCCCATGGGCGTGGATTGGTTCCAATTGGTCGCCGGGCTGGGATTCGTTCTCTCGTTCGGATATTGGTGCACCGATTTTCTCGTCATTCAACGGGCGCTCGCCGCGCGTGACATGACTGCCGCCCAAAAAACTCCTCTGATCGCCGCGATTCCCAAAATGTTCATTCCTTTTCTCGTGATTGTTCCCGGCATGGCCGCGTGGGTTTTGCTGCCCAAGGCGGCATTTCTCGTGGAAGGCAAAGTCGATTACAACATGGCCCTGCCGCTTTTGCTCGCGAACTACTATCCGCCTGGAATGCTCGGCGTCGGCATCACGGCGCTGCTCGCGAGTTTCATGTCTGGAATGGCGGGCAACGTGACCGCGTTCAATACTGTGTGGACGTACGATATCTATCAATCCTACATTCGGCCCGCGGCCAGCGACGCGCATTATCTCACCATGGGCCGCATCGCTACCGTCAGCGGCGTCTTGCTTAGTGTTTTGGCGGCATACGTCGCGCTCAGCTTCCACAACATCATGGACTACTTGCAATTGCTGTTCTCGTTTGTGAACGCGCCGCTGTTCGCGACTTTCCTGCTCGGCATGTTCTGGAAACGCGCCACATCAAACGGAGCTTTCTTCGGTTTGGCGAGCGGCACTCTCGCTGCCGCGTTACATTATTTTGCCACGCTGCACGGCTGGTTCGTTTACAGAAGTGAAATGGCCGCGAATTTCAACCGCGCCATTTATGCCTGGGGCGTCTGTTTCCTCGTCACGATAATTGTCAGTTTCTTTACGCGGCCGCGCGCGGAAGCTGAACTCGGCGGACTCGTGTATTCGTTGACGAAAAGACAAAACTACGGCCATCTGCCCGTGCTGCGCAGGCCGCTCACTTTGGCGATTCTGGTCGCCGCGATTGCTATCGCGCTGAATTGGATATTCCGATGAGCGATTCCGAATCTGGACTCGATATTCGCTGGCCGATCGGCTTGCTCTTCCTCGCAATCGGCGCAGCCGTCGCCGTATTTGGCATATTTTCAGCCAGGCGCACGGATTTGTGGGGACTGCAAATCAATCTGAATCTCTGGTGGGGCGTCATCATGACTGCGTTTGGCTTGGGGATGATCGTGGGCGGCATTCGCGCCGGTCGCCGTCCGTCATGAGCGCGTGCATCGCGAATCTTTTTGCTACGTATCCGCATGATTACCATACAGCGCGGCGCCACCGTTATCGTCTCGAATAGTTACCCGCGATGACTTCTTCGGACGCCTTACGAACAACTTTCACGGATGTGTTTGGCGCCACGCCGCGCGTCTTTCGCGCGCCCGGCCGCGTAAATCTTATCGGTGGCCACCTCGACTACAACGAGGGATGGGTGCTCCCGATCGCGATTGACCGTTCCTGCTTCGTCGCGGCAAAAGCTCGAAACGATCGTCTCCTGCAAATTCATTCTGTGCAGATGCAGGAGACCTTTGAGTGTTATTTGGACGACCCAAGGCCCCAGCAACATCATTGGAGCAACTACGTGCGCGGAGTCGCGTGGGCGCTGCATGAAGCTGGCCAATCAATCGCAGGCGCAGACCTTCTCATCTCGAATGATGTCCCCATGGGCGCGGGTCTCAGTTCTTCTGCCGCGCTGGAAGTGTCCACAGCTTTCGCGCTATTGCGCCTCTCAGACCTGGAAATGGATCGCGTTCAGCTCGCTCGCATTTGTCAGCGCGCGGAAAACGAATATGTCGGAATGCGTTGCGGAATCATGGATCAGCTCGTCGCCTGCTGCGGACAGCGCGCCCATGCCTTGCTGATTGATTGCCGCACACTCGAAATTGAGCTCGTGCCCTTCGACGATTCGAGCGCCGCCGTGGTTGTTGCAAACACCATGGTCAAACACGCCCTCGCCGCTTCCTCGGAATACAATCGGCGGCGTATCGAGTGCGACGAAGCGGTGGCAAGAATCCGCGTCCAGCGGCCGGAGGTGAAAGCTCTGCGCGATGTTTCCTGGCCAGAGATTGAGCATCTCGCTTCCACGTGGCCCGATAACATTCGGCGCCGCGCTCGCCACGTCACAACCGAGATGCTCCGCGTGCACGCTGCCGCCGATGCGTTGCGCAAAGACGATTTCGTCGAGTTGGGCCGCCTCATCTCCGAAGCGCATGTGAGCCTCGATACCGACTATGAAGTTTCCTCGGCTGAATTAAATCTGATGGTGGCGCTGGCGAAAAAAATCCCGGGGCTTTTGGGCGCGCGCATGACCGGAGCGGGATTTGGAGGATGCACAATAAATCTGATCAGGGCGAATTGCGCTGCGACATTCGTTAATGAGCTCGGAAAATCCTACGAGGAAAAAACGGGCATCAAGCCAGGCGTATGCGTGTGCCGCGCGTCAGATGGCGTCGAGGAAATCGTTTAAGCGGCTTACGCCGGCTCACCAAATCATTGTTGTGCGGACGTTACCTTCAGCAGAACAACGCCATGTGCGGGCACCGTCGCCGTATACCTGTCTCCTGACGTTGGCACGTCTGCATGCTTCCAAAGGTCCCTTGCCCGAATCGTTTTGCCGGCTAAACCGATGTCGCTCCATTTCACCGTCACAGCCTGCGCTTGATCGTCTCGATTGAAGAGGCCCACGGCCAGTGAACCATCGTGGAGTGGACGCGTCACCACAACCGCCGTGGCCGCGGGATCGGAAATGCGATTCGCCGGCTTGCCGTCGGAATCCTGATCGATCGCGATAACTTCGCCGTTCGTGAGAATCTCTTTCGTTTCCGCCGACATCGTCCGCAAATCATTGCCCGCGAGCAACGGCGCTGCCAACAGCGACCACAAACTCATGTGCGTCTCGTATTCATCGTTCGTCATGCCGCCGTTGCCGATCTCGAGCATGTCTGGATCGTTCCAGTGGCCCACCCGAATATACGGAGCGATGTCGAATTGATTGAATCCGATCTCCGACATTCTCTTCCAGGTGTCGTTGATGTCGCCGGTCGTGCGCCACAAATTTCCGCTAACCTTCGCGCCCCACGTCCATACGTTTTCCTCGCCGTATTGGCACAGGCTGAAAACAATCGGACGTCCCGTCTTCAACAGAGCGTCGCCCATCTTCTGATACACCGCTTGCATATCTTCGTTCTTGTAGATTTGGTCGGCGCTGCACCAATCATATTTCAAATAGTCAAAGCCCCATGCGGCGTAGGTATTTGCGTCCTGCTGCTCGTGCTCGTAGCTGCCTTCATAGCCCGCGCAAGTCTTCGGCCCGGGCGAAGAATAAATGCCAATCTTCAAGCCTTTGGAATGGACGTAGTCCGCCAGCGCCTTCATATCGGGAAATTTCAGGTTGCTTGTAATGTTGCCGTTGGCGTCCCGCGGGCCCTCCCACGTGTCGTCAATATTGATGTAAATGTAGCCCGCATCCTTCATCCCGCTCGAGACCATGGCGTCCGCCATTCCGCGAACGTCCGCGTCGGTCACCTTGCCCGCAAATTTATTCCAGCTGTTCCAGCCCATGGGCGGCGTGCGAGCCAGTCCATTATCCGGAACGTCGTGCAGCGCAGGAGGAGGAATGCGAGCAGGAGGCAGCATCGCTTTCGGATCGCCGCGCTCCGCGACGCCTTTGACCGGCGCGCGTCCGGGAAATACGGATGTCAGTGAAATCTTGTCGCCTTCGACCGTCCCGTCATACGTTACTTGCCGCGTGCGCGGTGGCTGCCCGAACGTGACAGTAAAATGCAATGCTCCGTTGCGCAACGTTCCGTCGCTGATGGGAATCTCGCGGCGCGGCCCGAACATCACTTTTCCGGTGACGCTCTCGCCATCCTGCTTCAAATCGAGAAACATTTCGCGAAAATTTCCGTCGCCGGTGGGCGTCTTAAGAATCCAGAATCCCGTGATGTTCGTCTGCGCGGTTTGCGCAGCGGCAAAAGGAGTGAAAACCGCAGAGCAGAGAATCAATGACAGCACCGCGCAAAACAGTGTGCTCATAAACGGCAATCGCGTCCGCGAAATATTCTGTAAGCGCTTCATGGGATATGTTCGACCTCGTTTCGAGTTTTATATTTCATTGCAAAGCGGGTTCGCAAACTGCTACCGAACCGAGCGCCTGATTTCCAATCCGAGAGTGTACATCACGATCGCCCTTCGGGAAATTGGATAACTATGCGACTGGCGCCTGCATCAGCGGAAAACGATTCGGGCGATCGTGCGTCACAGCAACATCGGACTCACGATGAACGTGCACGTCAAGAGCTGAGTCGAGCGTCAACGCGATGGAGTCAGTATCCGCGATTCGTACCCATGCGAAATAAAAGGGTGTTTCACGCACGCCATCGGGATGAACATTGAAGAATCGGTGATTTGAGAGGAGGATGTAAAAAGTGCTTATCCTAGACACACCTGTCAGTCTAGTTGCTCAAAGAGGCAATACCGAAGGAAGTAAATGTACTTGACAAGTCTTACGCGTGAAGAAATCAGTTGCCGGGAGAAGAACCGTCCGTGGCGAGGTTGATAACCATCCGTGAAACGGTTTTCGTGGTTTTTTGAAAATTGAGGAGACGAGCCATGCCTTACAGCATATCGAACCTACTGATCCGAAATCTTCGCGACGTCTTCGGTGAAAACGATCCCGCGCGTCGGCGCGCGGCCATCGACGAGCTTTGGGCCGAAGATGGCGTGTTCTACGATCCCAGCAAGGGCGCCATTCGTGGCCGCGACGAGATCGATCGCGTCGCGGGCGCCGTCAAGGCGACTCATCCTGACTTTCGATATCAAGTGACTGACGCTCCTCAGGAATACTGCGATGCAGGGATGGTTCCATGGATATCGGGACGCCCTGGTGAAGTGCCGGCTTACTCCGGGAGGGACTTCGTCATCGTGCGGGACGGCCGGATCGTAGCGCTTTATATGTTTTTCGACAAGCGGCCCTGAGCTCGAGTCTACCGTCCGAGGGTCATCGTCTGGTGGTGATGCGCCAGCAGAGGGCGCGGATGTCGCGGTTCTCGAAAACCGGGCCTCGGCGCTCTCCTGTTCCTCCGACGACGGCGATCGCAGCGAAGCCGGAGCCTATTGGGGGTGGATGTTTGAGCACCTGCTTAAGAGAGGCAGATGCTCAGGGTTTTACTTCGCCGTCTTGAATCGCAATTCGGATGGTTGCAGGGCGAGCCAAAGTTCTTTATGCAGAAGAAGTTTGGTTGCGAAGTCGGACTTGCTCGCCCTGAGCCGCAAATGGAACCGGTGACCTCCGGCCCT
>DASYYI010000174.1:0-2500 GCA_035933995.1 Candidatus Acidiferrales bacterium
CTGGACCGAAACTGACGCTGAGGCGCGAAAGCGTGGGGAGCAAACAGGATTAGATACCCTGGTAGTCCACGCTGTAAACGATGTGTGCTAGACGTTGGCGGGCCTAGCCTGCCAGTGTCGCAGCTAACGCGTTAAGCACACCGCCTGGGGAGTACGGCCGCAAGGTTAAAACTCAAAGGAATTGACGGGGGCCCGCACAAGCGGTGGAGCATGTGGTTCAATTCGACGCAACGCGAAGAACCTTACCAGCTCTTGACATGCCCGGACGGTACCCAGAGATGGGTATCTTCCCGCAAGGGACCGGGACACAGGTGCTGCATGGCTGTCGTCAGCTCGTGTCGTGAGATGTTGGGTTAAGTCCCGCAACGAGCGCAACCCTCATCTTCAGTTGCCATCAGGTCAAGCTGGGCACTCTGAAGAAACTGCCGGTGACAAGCCGGAGGAAGGCGGGGATGACGTCAAGTCCTCATGGCCTTTATGGGCTGGGCTACACACGTGCTACAATGGCGGTGACAATGGGATGCGAAGGGGTAACCCTTGGCCAATCTCAAAAAGCCGTCTCAGTTCGGATTGTCCTCTGCAACTCGAGGGCATGAAGCTGGAATCGCTAGTAATCGCGGATCAGCACGCCGCGGTGAATACGTTCCCGGGCCTTGTACACACCGCCCGTCACACCATGGGAGTTGGTTTTACCCGAAGGCGACGCGCCAACCGCAAGGAGGCAGTCGACCACGGTAAGGTCAGCGACTGGGGTGAAGTCGTAACAAGGTAGCCGTAGGGGAACCTGCGGCTGGATCACCTCCTTTCTGGACCGGAAGGATCCGTGAGGCACTCACGCCTCGCTTTCTTCCGACATCCACAATGACGGATCGACGGATCCGTCAAACCGGCGCCGCCGCCGGCGCATCCCTTCCCCGATCCGACAGCTGACAGCGGGTCGCCTTACAGCTCGGGCTAGTAGCTCAGTTGGTTAGAGCGCGCGCTTGATAAGCGTGAGGTCGGAGGTTCAAATCCTCCCTGGCCCACCAGTTTCGCTGTCAGCGGTCAGCTGTCAGCTTGGAAGGCGGGGGTGTAGCTCAGTTGGGAGAGCGCCTGCTTTGCAAGCAGGAGGTCAGCGGTTCGATTCCGCTCACCTCCACCAGATTCGGACCTCACGTGATCAGCGTGACGGGCGATCTGCAGTGGATCGGGAGAAGCAACGGTTTGCGCCGGCGATTTCGGTCGCGGGCGCCGGTCTTTGACATGGTGAAGAGGGAGTATCCGAAGCGGCAAACGCCGAACAATCGCGTTCGCGCGGTGGCGGCTTCGGGAGAATGAAGAGTGTCTTCATGTGAGATTCGTTGTGTGCGGGGCTTCGCCCTGCAAGCGACGGGTTTTGCGATCAAGCGCAAAGAGAAGGGCATCTGGTGGATGCCTTGGCACTGAGAGGCGATGAAGGACGTAGCACGCTGCGATAAGCCCGGAGTAGATGCGAGCGATCGTTGATCCCGGGATTTCCGAATGGGGCAACCCAATCCGCAAGGATTATCTGTCGATGAATCCATAGTCGACGGAAGCAAACCCAGCGAACTGAAACATCTCAGTAGCTGGAGGAAAGGACATCAAACGAGACTCCGCTAGTAGTGGCGAGCGAAAGCGGATTAGGCCAGTGGCCGTGAGTGGCGTAGCAGAACCGTCTGGAAAGGCGGGCCGAAGCGGGTGACAGCCCCGTATGCGAAACAAAGCTTGCGGTCCTCGAGTAGGGCGGGACACGTGCAATCCTGCCTGAACATGGGGGGACCACCCTCCAAGCCTAAGTACTCCTCAGTGACCGATAGTGCACCAGTACCGTGAGGGAAAGGTGAAAAGCACCCCGACGAGGGGAGTGAAACAGTTCCTGAAACCGGATGCCTACAAGCAGTCGGAGCCCCTTCATGGGGTGACGGCGTACCTCTTGTATAATGGGTCAGCGAGTTAGTCTCGGCAGCAAGCTTAAGCCGCTAGGCGTAGGCGCAGCGAAAGCGAGTCTTAATAGGGCGATTGAGTTGCCGGGATTAGACCCGAAACCGGGTGATCTAGCCATGGGCAGGCTGAAGGTGGGGTAACACCCACTGGAGGGCCGAACCCACTACTGTTGCAAAAGTAAGGGATGACCTGTGGCTAGGGGTGAAAGGCCAATCAAACTCGGAAATAGCTGGTTCTCCGCGAAATCTATTGAGGTAGAGCGTCGATCGCTCACCGCCGGGGGTAGAGCACTGGATGGACTAGGGGGGCGCGAGCCTTACCAAATCTAACCAAACTCCGAATACCGGCGAGTGGAGATCGGCAGGCAGGCCATGGGTGCTAAGGTCCGTGGCCGAGAGGGAAACAGCCCAGACCGCCAGCTAAGGTCCCCAAATCGTGGCTCAGTGTGAAAGGATGTGGGAAGACCATGACAACCAGGAGGTTGGCTTAGAAGCAGCCATCCTTTAAAGAAAGCGTAATAGCTCACTGGTCTAAACAAGTCGTCCTGCGCCGAAAA
>DASYYI010000091.1:0-7095 GCA_035933995.1 Candidatus Acidiferrales bacterium
GCTTTCGGGGCGGTTTGCTTTCGCGAGATAAGCAAGCAAGTCGCCTTCGGTGATCTCCGGCCGACGCTCGCCATCGTGTCTTTTTTTTTCTTTCATGGAATGGGCCATTTCAGCGGATTAGCAGATTCGCGGCATCGCGCCGTGTAGCTTCTTCGGACCTCATGATCGCTCCTGCATATTCCTCGCAGCAATTGCCGATAAAATTGCCAAAGCATTTGCCGCACCTTGCCCACAACATTGCTCGTGTATTGTATGTTCCGCCTGCAAATTCTCCCGCAACTTTTTTCGCGGCGCTGGGTTTGCATCCCCAGTTGTGAAATCCGCTTGCTGTCTCCCCAGGCGGCGAGCGAAATCTCACACCCCAGGGACGTCGGAGGTGGCTCGACCAGGGCCGCCTCCTAATTTTTCGCGGCGATCACCTACCTCAACACACGCCGCCCCAATTGCCGCCTAGGATGCCTACAACTATGATTTGTGTAATGCGAGACCCCATGCTATGGTACCCGCGATTAGGCGCTGCCTATGGGATCAGGAATGATTCTCATCTATGCGCTGGCTGTTTTCCTCCTCATCGTCGTGCCCGTGCTTGCCATAACTGCCTTTGTACGAGTGCGTAAACTCGAAGAGCGTCGCGCCAGCGGCAGTGGAACGTCGGACCAGATGTGGAAACTTGAGCAGCGCGTTCAAGGCATCGAGAAAGCCTTGCAGCGCCTTGTAACGCAGGCCGCAGCGCCAACCGCACCAGCCACGTCTCCGCCCATCCCTGTCCCACTTCAACCTCGCATGACTCCCAGCCCGGTGTCACGTCCGGAAACTTTACCAGGAACCGTCGCGCCGCTCCCACCAGTAGCGTCGTCGCCGAACGCCTCACTCTCTTACACTCCGCCACGCAAAACTCTGGTGCCCGGGAATGCATCCTCGCTCGATCTCGAAAATGTGGTCGCGGGCAAATGGCTCAACTACATTGGCATCGTCGCCGTTCTCTTCGCCGCGACATTTTTCATCAAGTATGCGTTCGACAATAACTGGGTAGGTCCGCGCGGGCGCGTCGGAATCGGATTGCTTTTGGGCGCGGCGCTGGTCGCCTGGAGCGGCTGGCTTCTGCGGCGCGGCTACAAATATTTTTCGGAAGGTATCGCGGGATTAGGCGCGGCTGTTCTTTATTTGTCGCTTTGGGGCGGGTCGCATTACTTCCACATTTTCAATTCGAGCCAGGCCTTTGCCGGAATGATCGTCGTCACGGCCGTGATGGTGGGCGTAGCGCTGGGACGCGATTCGCAGCGGCTGGCTCTCCTTGCGCTCATCGGTGGGTTCTTGACGCCTGAACTTGTCAGTACCGGCATCGACCACGAAATTGTTCTCTTCACATACACTGCGCTGCTTTCCGCCGGAATGCTCGCCCTTGAACGCGCACGCGAATGGAAATGGCTGCCTCCTCTGTCGTTTTTCGCGACTCAAGTTTATTTCTGGGGATGGTACAACAGCTTTTACGCATCGGAAAAAATGGGCCGTACGCTCATTTTTGCGGCGATCTTCTTCCTATTATTTGCAATTTTGCCGGTGATGCGCGGAATGCACGAGAGACGCATTCACGATACGGAGTATTTTGTTGCTATCGCAAATGTGGGTTGTTTTCTCCTGGCGCTGCGCCAGATGCTCTGGCCGGAACATCGTTGGGCTTTGACGGCCTCGTTTCTCGCACTCGCCGGCACGCATCTGCTCGTCCTTCGTTTGTCCCCGGCGTCCGTCAAGGACAAGCCGGATAAACACTTTCTCCGTTTGCAATCACTCTTCGCTGCTCTCGCGCTGCTCTGCGTCTCGCTCGCGATTCCGGCGCGCCTTGACCATCAATGGTTGACCATTGCCTGGGCGATTGAAGGCGTCATCCTCATATGGGGCGGCGCGCGCATGGCGTCAGTATGGTTGCGCATTGCGGGTTTGTTTTTCTTTGGCATCACGGGTGTGCGTCTAATCGTTCTGTCGATTCCCGCCGGCACATTTTTATGGAACCAGCGCTTCCTTACGTTCGCCGTTGCTGTTGCGTGCTTCGCGCTTGGCTGCGCTTTCGTCAGGGAGCTCGCGCCACAATTTGATGAATCCGAGCGCAACGTTTTTGCGGCGGTCGCCATCGCAGTGAACGTCTATGCGTTGATTGCGCTTTCGCTGGAAGTCTGGGATCTCCTCGGTCACGCGAACGCGCTGGGCGTGGAAGGTTGGCTCGCTCAGCAATTGGGCCTCTCGGTCCTTTGGACGATATATGCCGCGGCTCTGATCCTTGCTGGCATGGCCCGCCACGCCGCCATGCTGCGCTGGCAGGCGTTGGCGCTTTTCGCCGTTGTCGTGGCGAAAGTTTTTCTCTACGATCTTTCGATTCTCAGCCGCTTCTACCGCATCATTTCTTTTCTCGTGCTCGGCGTGCTGCTCCTGGGCGTATCGTTCCTTTATCAAAAACGCGCCATTGGGCGGGAAGGCAAGCTACGTTGAGACCCGGACGGCATAAGAAACTGCACTCGGCATCGGCTCGATGGACCGCGCTCGCTGTCTTAATCTTTGCGCTCCTCGTTTCGATGACTGCGGCAAAACCACCCGCGGAAGAGTCGAATGTTCTTCCCGCCGCATGGTCCCACTGGAAATATTTTCGCTCGATCGAACTCGCCGCTACTCAGGACCAGCGCCTCGTGTCACTTCGCGTTCCGCTCGCGGTCTTCGCGCACGCCCAGAACCAACTGGCTGACCTCCGCGTCATTGACGATCGCGGCAATCAGGTTCCGTATGTGCTTGATGTCGAATACGGCTCGACGAAGACGCAAATCCGTCCGGCTCGCCAGCTCGAACTCAGTTACGTTCCCGGAAAATACACGCAAGTTGTCCTCGACGCCGGCGCGCAAGCGCCATTTCACAATTCAGTGCATGTTTCGACGCCGCTCGGCGATTTCATCGCGTGGGCGGACGTCAACATCAGCGATGATGCACGTACTTGGCGGCATATCGGGGGTATTCAGCCGATTTACCGCTTCTCTCGAAAAAATATCGAGGGCGATCAGATTCTCGTCTATCCCGAGACGAATGCTCGTTACATTCGCCTAAGAATTTACGACAAGGAAAAACAATTTCCAATGGTGAAGACGGATGTCCGGTACACGGTGACCGTCCCCGAAGAAAGTCAAACTGCAGATGCGGCATTTGAGGCCGTGCCATCGCGCAACAGCCAGAAAAGCGTCTGGCGCGCTGACCTTGGCTACTCGCTGCCCCTTGATAGCGCCCGCATTGATTCGTCTGATAGGGACTTCTACCGGAGCGTTGAGATATTTTCCAGCGACAACGGCGATAACTGGTACCCGCGAGGCTCCGGCCAAATCTACCACTTTCAGACTGGTGCACCGCCCGCGCCGTTCGTCGCGGCAAGCGATCAGATGAAGAAAACTTATCTACACACGGGGTTCAGATTTTCAGAGAATTCTGCGCGCTACTGGCGCGTTGAAGTTGAGAATGGCAGCGATCCACCGCTTGCCAACGCGAAGGTACAGCTTTATATGGCGGCCCGCAGCGTTGTCTTTCGTCAGCTCCCCGGCCGCACATATCAGCTTCTCTATTGTCAAAGTGAGGCTAAAGAACCGCAATATGATCTGACACAGACTGTTACGGCCGAGCAAATTCGCGATGCCTCGCTCGCATCGGGAGTTGGCACCGAGCGAATCAACATGTCGTGGGCTGACCCGCGTCCCTGGACCGATCGGAACTCGATGGTCCTGTGGATCGCCGCGATTCTCGCCGCGCTCCTTCTTGCCTTCGCCGCTCTGCGCGAGGGATTCGTGAAACACCCCAACGCGCCATAGAATCGACACTCCACGCGCCCCGAAGCGAACTCCGGCGCGGTTTACTCTTGGAATTTGTGGCTTGGCGTAGCCTGCTTTTCGTTCTGCAATTCGATCACATCCGGGCCCGTTTCCGACGAGCCGAGCAGCCAGCGGCAGAAATAATTGGCGCGCATCCAGAAAACGTATTCGGCATCGGGCATATAGCTATGGCGCATTCCCGGAAGCACGAACATGTCGAAGCGCTTGTCGGCTTTGATCAGCGCCTCGGCAAGCCGCATGGTGTTCGCCATGCTCACGTTGTTGTCCATGTCACCGGTCGTCAACATCAAATGGCCTTTTAAGTTTTTCGCCAATTCAGAATTTTTCTCGATGTTGTATAGAAACTTCACCGTGCCATTCTTTTCGTCGACTTCCTTCACGCCGTGATACTTCTCGCTCCAATACTTATTGTAGACATTGTTTTCGTGATTGCCTGATTCCGACCATCCTACCTTGAAGAAATTGGGGTACTGAAGCAGCGCTGCCGCTGTCATGAATCCGCCGCCGGAGTGGCCCCAGATGCCCACGCGATGGATATCAATATAAGGATGGATGGCGGCCAATTCCTCTGCCGCGGCTTTTTTGTCCGCCAGACCGTAATCACGCAGGTTGCCATAGCCATAAGTGTCGTACCATTTATCGCGCTGCGGGCTCCCGCCGCGATTGCCCACTTCGATGACGATGAAGCCGAGTTGCGCGAGCGCAAAACTCTGATTTTTCGGCGAAAACGATTTCGTGACGCTTTCCGTCTGCGGACCCGGGTAGACATATTCAATCAGCGGATATTTTCGCGATGGATCGAAATCAAATGGCTTGTACATCACGCCGTAAAGATCCGTCACGCCATCCGCTGCCTTGACGTGAAATGTCTCCGGATACTTAAATCCCGCGTCGAGCAGACGCTTGACGTCCGTGGTCTCGAGAGTCTCCAGCGTCGTTCCTTGATCGTCGAGTAAGATTGATTTTGGCGCGGTATCGACGCGCGAGAAAGTGTCGATGAAATACTTGCCGGAATCAGACGCGTTGATGGCGTTGTCAAAATCGCCCGGATCGAGCAGCTTCAGCCCCGAGCCATCCAGATTCACGCGGTAGAGGTGAACGTAATACGGATCTTCATTCGATTCGTGGCCCGTCGCGGTGAAGTACATGGCGCGCGTCTTCGGATCGATCGACAGAATCTGGTCGGCCATGTATTCGCCCGACGTGATCTGGTTTTTCAAATGGCCGTCACCGTCGTACAGATAATAGTGGCCCCACCCGTCGCGCTCTGACCACCAGATCAGTTCCTTGCCGTTATCAACTTGCCGCAACGGCTTGTCGTCGAGATACACGTTCGAGCGTTCTTCAATCAGCGTTTTCACAGCGCCTGTGTTGGTGTCCGCCACGCAAACGTCGATGCGATGCAGGTCTCGGCTGGAACGCAGAAAATAAAGTTTGTCGGACGTATCAGCGAGCCACTGGCCCGTCAGATAGCCTCCAAAACCTCCAAACAATCGTTTTTGCCCCTCGGTTTGCTGCATCTCGTGTTCGCGGTCGCGTGCAAGGATGCGGTCGGTGGCAATCGCGAGCGTCTGATCCTTGAACGCTGCCGTTTGGATTACTTTGTGCTCCTTGGTGGCAACGTCGAAAACCTGCAATTCAAATTGCGGCACATTCACGTCTCCGGCCATGGCGTAGCTGTAGGTTTCGAGTATCGGGCGGGGATTCGCCAGCGTGTGGATCACCCACAAATCCGCGACTTTTCTCTCGTCGGCGCGCACCAGGGCAAATTTCTTCGAGTCTTTCGACCAGTAAATCGGAATCGGCACGGTACGCGGACCTGCTTGATTGCTGTCATCCTTCTGAAATTTCTTGAGCTCTTTTTGGTCCTCGTCCACCAGCACGCGCGCATAGCTGTATTTTTCCACGCCGTCGGTGGTCAGCTGCGTTTCCACGATGCTCTTGTCGCCGGGCTTTTTCTGGGCTTTAACGTAATTGGCCCCGTCCATCGTGTAGAGGTTGTACCCGCGCGCGAAAACGATCGTCTTGCCATCCGGCGAAACGGATGCCCACATGGGCTTTTCGAGCGGCGCTTCCATGGCGTCCAAGCGCGTCACTTTTCCTGTCGCCAGCTCCAACTCAAAATAGATCTTGCGAGTCGGCTCTTTGGCTTCGCCTCCTTCGGCATTTTCTTCGCCCTCCTGCTCATCCTTGCGCTGCCCCATTTGCTGTTGTCCTTGCTGCTGTTTACCCTCCTGGATGTTTTCCTCTTCGTCCGTCTGCGCCTTCTTTGTTTCGTTCGGTATCACCGAGTCCTTGCGAACCTCCACGTCGAACTGCAGCGCCGCATCTTGCTTGACAAGGCGCAGCGCTTTGATCGGCAAATGCTGCGCGTCATAGGGATAATTCGTCAGCATGGAGAGCTGTGTGGCCACCTTGGCATTATCAAACAGCGGCGTCTTCGTTCTGCGCAGCGGATCGACAACCCAATAGCGCGTGCCTGCGGGAGTTTCGTAGCTGTACCAGAAGCGGTCGGAAAGCTCGAACCAGTGCGGCGTCACCTCCGTATCGAAGACAAGCGTGCCCATGTTGGAGGGAACGAAGCGCGCGGCGAGCTGGTAATTCGGCCGGACAACTCGCAGTTCCGGAGAGCTCCGCATCCCTTGGCGCATCTCGGGGCCCTGTTCCGCCGATCCACCCTGGTTTTGCGCCAGCGCGTTTACCCCCAGCATGCTTGGCAGCAAAAGCGCGACGCACAGGCACATCCAAAAAACATGGTTGTACAACGCCGGTTTCCGCACGGCACGTTTCATATCGATTCTCCCTTCCCTCAGAAGGCGGTGTTGAGCTAACCCTTTGCTCGGAGCGGCACATCATAAACTAAAAGAGTCCTGTAAACACGCCTGGCGCCGAACGCGCGACAACGAGACACACACAGCGGAGCCTAAGAGGAGCCGCAAGCTATGGATACAGACGCCTCGGATGAAATACCGGTTACAAAGCGGACGCTGCGGGGGTAAATCGTGACGGAAATGCGCGGAGAATTCAGCTGCGCGCTCAATAGCGCGGGAAAAACATTCAGATAATGCTTTGCGAGCGTTAGCTTTTATTCGCGGTAGATGAATTTCAGTTCGATCCCGGCGACCGCGATCACATCTCCGGCAGAAAGTTTCGTCGGATGGATCACCGGCTGGCCATTTACAGTCGGTACTTTGTCCGCGCCGCCGATATAGTAGGAATTATCGTCGCGGCGATTGAT
>DASYYI010000194.1:0-1673 GCA_035933995.1 Candidatus Acidiferrales bacterium
AAGGACTACGCTTCATACTGCACCTCCTGGGCACGTTGCGGCACAACCTTGTCTACGAGACAGCGTTTGGTCAACTTCACGCCTTGCGCTTTGCGGGGCGGATGGTCGCCCGGGTGCTCGTACAGGCAATCGTTTTTGTCATTGTACGCGTGTCCCCGGAGCAACCCGTGGCGGTTCCATATGATGACCAGATGTCGTGAGACTCCGAGGATGGTGGCCACCTCATCTACCGTCAGCATGCCTGCATTGCGTAATCGATCGTACCGCGGCGTCAGGCTGTATTGTCGCATGACACGAGCAACGGCCCGTGACGTAAAGCGCTCTCCTTCGCCGGTGCAGAGGCCGCGCTCGTTCAATGTGGCCGCAATCTGGGAGTAGGTCTTGTGATCCACCAGCCGATCGATCTCCCTGACCACCTCGGGGCTGGTCGCCCGCTGCTGCCAAGCATTGAGTGGAACAGGGACGGTGAGAGTCCTGGTGATCCCTCCCTTGAAGCGAACGTGGGCTGTAATCTGATCGTTTCTGATCAGTGTCACATCCTCCAGTATTAGCCGCACCAGCCTCTTTCGCTCGCGATCCGGGGTATTCGGATTCTGCCATACCTCCGGAAAGTTGCGGGCTAAGGCTGCGATCCTGGCACGGTGTTGCTCACTGATGGCCACCCGATCACTCTGACGCTGTTGCTCATACTCCTCCTGGGCCGCCTTCACTGCTCGCAGCTTATTATTCCAGTCGGCCTCGAGAGAATCGGCTACCAGCCGGTTGGCTGGATCCACGTGAAGATAGCGTCGCTGGGCCAGGTCCGCTTCGTATTGTGCTCGCTCGACTGTTTTCTTTCGCAGTCGGTCCACCTCATCTAACCTGGCTTCAATCTCCTGCTGGACGGTGAGCGTGACCTCCAATGCCATAGGTGTAACTGCATCCATCAGCAACTGGCCCACCGCTTGGTCAACGCCTTCTCCCAAAACGCGTTGGCAGACCACGATGATATGGTCGGCACCATCGCTCTGGCAGACATACTCAGGAATGAGCTTAGTCTGTCGGGTGTGGTAACGAACGGTCATACGGCTGCCGCACCGGCCACACACGACCAGACCCTGAAGCAGGGCCGGTCCCTCGCGTGCAGGGCTCTTGCGGCGATCCCCGCCATTCGCGTGCGCATTCTCGCGGAGCCGGTACACATTTTCTTCATACTGCTCCCAAGAGATATAGCCGGGATGAACATCTTTCAACAGCATCCATTGCTCTCTAGGCAGCTTGGTACAGGTCGCACTTCCGTCTGGTTTCATGCGAATGCGATGGCGACCGTAAACGAATGCGCCCGCATAGCGCGGGTTGTGCAATATATTCAGCGCCCGGCTATGCATGAGGGCGCCCCAGTGCAGCTCACCTTTGTGTGGTCCCCTTCTCACTCGCTGGGGGAATAGGAGTCCTCTTTGGCGGAAGGCTTTTACGACCCCACAGGCCGAGCCAGTGCGGCAGAACGTGTCGAAGAAGAATCGCAGGCATTCCTGCACCTGTTTGTCAGGATCGAGGATCGCTCGTCCTTCGAGGTTGTATGCGAAACCCACAGGCAGCGGGCACTGCAGTTCGCCGCGGCGGGCTTTGTTCAAAATGCCGCCCTGCAGCCGCGCGCGGATCATATGAAGTTCTGCCTCCGATAATGTCCCCTT
>DASYYI010000093.1:0-17735 GCA_035933995.1 Candidatus Acidiferrales bacterium
CACTTTTCGATTTTCTCCAGCTTGGCCTGCTTTTCATCGACGGCGTGCTGGAGCGTTGCAATCAATTTGTCGATCTCTGTCTCCGGCGTGTCCGGCCGGCAAATGAAGATCAGATCGTAAAGTCTTTCTTCCATGTTTCCTCTTTTCCTTCGCTACATCAGGAATCTTTTTCGCCTTCAGCGTCTTCGTCTGCCGCATCGCGGCGGTTGAAGCGCGACATCGCCCGGCTCACGCCCTCGGCTAGAATCATCTCGATCGCATCGGCCGCCCTCTCGATCATCTTGCCCGCTACTTCCCGCCGATCCTTGCCCATCGGCGCCAGGTCGTAGGCCGCCAAATCCTGCACCGGAAACTCTGGCCGAATGCCCAGCCGCACTCGCAAAAACTCGTCCGTTCCCAGAGCACCGATCACCGACTTCAACCCGTTGTGCCCCCCGGCACTGCCGCGCTCGCGAATCCGAATCACGCCCCAGGGAAACGCGATTTCGTCGCTGATGACAACCGCCTCGGACGCGTCCGCTTCGTACTTCTCGAGCAAATCGCTGACTGCGTGGCCACTGGCGTTCATGAACGTCTGCGGCTTCGCCAGCGCCACATCATGGCCGGCGATCTTGCCGAGTCCCACGTAAGACTGCGCTTCCGGCCGCGTGACGCGAATTCCAAACCGCTCGGCCAAACAATCAATCGTCAGGAAGCCCAAATTATGCGGCGTCCACGTATATTCGCGACCGGGATTGCCAAGGCCAACAATAATTCGCATCGAGCATCCCCGTCGCGCAAACGCGCCGCGCGCGCGTTACTTCTCCTTGCCCTTCTTTTCCTTTTCGGCCTTCTCGCCTTCCGCCGCGCCCTCTTCGCCTTCCTCGACTTCCTTCTTGCCCTTCTTGATGACTTCGGGCTCGACCGGCGCTGCTTCCGTAGCTGCGGCAGCCGCTTCCGGCGTCGCAGCCTCCTCTTCCTTCTTGAGAACGACCACGTGAGCCAGCACGCGCTGCGGATCGGTGACCAGCTTTACTTTGTTCGGATCAATCGGCAGGTCCACAGCACGCAACTGTTTGCCGATGGTCAACCCGCTGACGTCCACTTTGAATTCCTCGGGAATGTCTGCCGGCAAGCATTCGACTTCCACTTCACGCGTGACGGTTTCAAAAATCCCGCCTTGCAGCTTCACGCCTTCCGGCTCGCCGAATGTGTGCACCGGCACTTTGACGCGCATGCGAACGTCCATCGCGATGCGCAGCAGATCGACGTGCAGGAGCGATCCGCTCACCGGATCGACTTGCCAATCCTTGAGCATGGCGCGCTCGTCTTTGTGTCCGGAAACCTGCACAGTGAAAATGGTGTTGTGACCGGTCTCTGAACGCAGAATGCGCGCGACCTGGCGCGCGTTCACAGTCATCGCAATCGGTTCTTTCTTGCCGCCATAGAGCACCGCAGGGACCTGTCCCGTGCGGCGCGTGCGCCGTGCAGCATGCTTGCCGCGTTCCTCACGGGGCGCGGCTTCCACGACAAATGCTTCCATACGTCCTTCCTTCGGCTGCCCTGAATTAAAATCTAAATGAACAGCTCGCTGATCGAAGTCTCTTCGTGAATCGAACGGATGCCCCGCGCAAGCAGCGGCGCCACGCTGAGCACCTTAATCTTCGGAACGCCCTTGGCCTCTTCGGTGAGAGGCACGGAGTCCGTAACAACCACTTCCTTGATCGGCGATTTGCAGATGCGCTCAATCGCGGGCCCGGAAAGAATCGCGTGTGTGCATCCGGCGTACACTTCCGTTGCGCCTTCCTGGAGCAACGCTTCGGCAGTTTTCACGAGCGTGCCCGCCGTGTCGATAATGTCGTCGATCACCAGCGCCGGACGGCCCTTCACATCGCCGATCAGATGCATCACCTCGCTGACGTTCACGTCGATGCGCCGCTTATCAACGATCGCCAGCGGGGCATCCATCCTTTTCGCGAAGAATCGCGCCCGCTCCACGCCGCCCGCGTCCGGCGAAACTACCGTCGCTTTGCGAATACCATTGCTCTGAAAGTATTCGACGAGCACCGGCGCAGCGAACAAATGATCCACGGGCACGTTGAAGTAGCCTTGAATCTGCGGGGCATGCAAGTCCAGAGTGAGCGCCCGGCTCGCTCCGGCGGTCTCGAGCAAATCGGCCACGAGCTTTGCGGAAATCGGTACGCGCGGTCGGTCTTTGCGATCCTGCCGCGCATAGGCGTAATAAGGAATCACCGCTGTCACGCGCCACGCGGAAGCCCGCTTGAACGCGTCGATCATCAGGAGCAACTCCACAAGGTGCGAATCGACGGGCTGGCTGCACGCCTGCACCACAAAGACATCGGCGCCGCGCACGTTTTCCAGAATCTGAAAACGCGTTTCGCCGTCGCTGAACTGGCCGCGTTCCGCCTTTCCGCGAGGCACTCCCAAATACTTGCAAATTGCCTCGCAGAGAACAGGATTCGCACTTCCGCTGAAAATTCTCAGCTTATCGTCCGCCAAAATAATCCTCGTTTGCGATTTACCGCGCGAGCATAGCTCGCTGGTACGAACTTCGTGAGAGAGTCCGCGCGACAAAAACCTGGTCGTCCGGAAACGCCCGAGCGGCTCGGCGCGCCTGCGCTGGGTTTCGGAAAAATCCGAACACCGCCGACCCGCTACCCGCCAGCGCGGCTTCCGCGGCTCCTCCCTGAAGCAAAGTCCGTTTGATTTTAGCTAAACGGGCGTGACGGCTAAAAACGGCCACCTCGAAGTCATTCGAGATGCCGCCATCCTGCCGGCTCCAGCACAGAGCGCAGAAACCCCATATTCTATGGGTCGCGGCTGGTTTTGTCAATTGGCGAGGCTTGGTTAAACGGGAATCCAGCCAGGCATAGGCGTCGCGCGTGCTGACCCCAATGTCGCGCGGAGAAACGACGAGGATAGTTCTGCGGTGCACGTCGGGAAGAGGATAAATTTCGTCGCCACGATTAACGCCCAGAGCGCGCCCTCCGAAAAGGAAAAATGGCACGTCAGCGCCCAAGCCTGCGGCGATTTCCATGAGCCGCGGAAGCGGAAGCTGACGCCGCGTCAGGCGCAGCAAGCCAGTGAGCGCGGCGGCCGCGTCACTGGAGCCACCGCCGAGGCCGCGAGCGACGGGTATGACTTTCGTAAGCTTCGCGTGGACTCCCTGGCGAAGACCAAGCTCGTGGCGCAAGGCGTCAATGGCGCGCCACACCAGATTCGTGGAATCGGCGGGGAGTGAAGGGTCATCAATCTCAAGGCTGATTTCTTTTCCAGCAGATAATTCCAGTTCCAAAGTGTCGTGAAGAGAAATCGACTGGAAAATTGTGCGCAGTTCGTGATAGCCGTCGGGAAACTGCCCGACGACATGAAGGCACAAATTGATTTTCGCGAAGGCGGGGAGACGAACGGATCGCTTCATTCACAGAGAATATTACGGTTTGGGGTCGCCGCCGACGGATTTCTCCGCGACGCGGTGGCGCTTCAGATTTTTCAGCTTGATCTCCAGGTCGGAGACTTTTTCCGCTTCATAATCGGCAGGAAGGGCTTTGTGCCAGTAAACCAATGCCTTCTCCCACGTTTGTTCCGCGCGGTCTGTTTGACCGAGCTTTGCGTAGACTTCGCCCAGATGGCCGAGGACGGTAGGATCGTTGGCGCTGTGAGAAACGGCCTGTTGCAGGTATTGCTGGGCTTCAGCGAGGTTGCCTTGCTTGTAGTAGGCCCACCCAAGGCTGTCGAGGTAAGCGCCGTTGGTGGGGTCTTCGACCACGGCGCTGCGGATCATCGTGATTGCTTCGTCCAAACGAACGCCACGGTCGGCAAGCATGTAGCCGTAATAGTTCAGCACCATGGCATCGTGGGGATTAATCGCCAGGGCCTTACGGAACATTTGCTCGGCCTGGTCGTATTGCTTCTGCCCGTCATAGATCGAACCCAGAAGAAACCAAACTGTCTCTTTGTCGGAATCATCCTGAGACATGCTCAGGGCCTTGTTGGCATCGGTTTGGGCATCGGCATAGCGTTTGCCGCGTTCTTCGATCTGCGCAAGGTCGAGATAGGTCTCGCGGTCCGCCTGATTCCCGTGAATCAGCGCGCGAAGAACTTTCGTGGCATCGTCCGTTTGGCCGTTGTCACCGAGGAGCATGGCGTGGGTTACTGCCAGACTCTGATCGGCGGGATCGGCAGTACGGGCCTTTTCGGCTTCGGCGATTGCGCGCTTGATATCACCGCTGGTGCGGTAAGTATCAATCAACAACAGCTCGCCTCGCTTTTGCGAGGCCGGTCCGAGTTGCTGCATGTCTTCAAAGGAACGCTCGGCGGAAGAGAAATCTCCGCTTTGCCGATAGGCCATGCCCAGTTGCTCGTAAAGGATCGTCAGTGCGTTCGGAGCCGGCTGGCCCTCTTGCTGCTGCGCCTTCACCCCAGCGATGGCATCGGAGAGAACTTGTATAGCGTCTTTGTAGCGCGCTTGCGCTTCATAAAGGAGCGCTTCGTTGTACAGCACTTCCAGACTTCCGGGCGCGTATTTCTTGGCTTGCATCAAATTGTTTTCGGACTTGTCGAGCTGATTGAGATGGCGATAGATCTGCGACATGCGGAGATAGTTCTCCGGATTGTCGGGCTCAATTTTCGTCAAGCGCTCGTACTGGCTGAGCGCTTGCTCGTATTTGTGATCGGAGAGCAGGGCCTGGGCAAGACCTTTGCGATGACTGGCGTCATCGGGTTCGAGAGTGACCGCGCGCTGAAATGCCTCTTCCGCTCCGGAGAAATTATTCGACTTGGCATAGGCGGTGCCCAGAAGATCGTACAGTGCGGCGCTGTTCGAACCGCTGGCGGCATTTTTCAGCACAGAAATTGCATCCTGCGGGCGCCCTTCGTCTAAGTAAAGCTGGCTGAGTTGCTCCAGCGCGCCTTCATTGTCCGCTGAATGGCTCAAGATTCCGCGCAGCACTTGTTCGGTTTGTTGGGGTTTATTCTGGAATCCATAAAGATGGGCAAGCCAGAGCTGCGATTCCACGTCCGTGGGATCGAGCCGCTGGACAGCCTTCAATTGCTCGACCGCCAGTGCAATCATTTCCTTCTGGCCGCTATCAGGATTCATATCGCCCAGGTTGTGGATATAAATGCGAGCGAGCAGACGATGCGCCGCCAGATTATCTGGATCCTGCTCAAGAGCGGACTTCGCCTGGCGAATCGCTTCGTCGGTGCGCTGAGAGGCGGCATACACTTCGGCAAGGCGTTCCGTGATGGCCGCGTCGGAATCGAGCGCGTGCGCCTTCTGATAATACTCGATGGCCTGGCTGGCCAGTTCGGATTTGCCGGTTTCGTCAAACTGCTGCTCCGCCAGGTGCCCCAGCATGAAATCGGTATAGGCTTCCGCGCGCTTCGATTGATCCGCTTGTGAATATAGAGAGGCGTCGGCAGACTTGGAGGCTTGCGACGCTGGCGCAACTGTTTGTGCGGCTGCGCCTGTTGCGCAGAACGCGATGGCGAGAATTGTGCCGATTCGTTGCATCTTCATGCGAGCTCCGGGATACACCTTCATTATGGTCTAGGCCGCCGCGAGGGTCAAAGGCTTCCCCCGCGGATTGTTGCCATTTGCGCGATACCTATTTGAATTGGATGCGAGGCAGCAGCTTTACGTCAGTGGCGGAAATGCCGGATGCCGGTGAAAACCATGGCGAGCCCAAGACGATTGGCGGCGGCGATGACTTCTGGGTCGCGAACGGAACCGCCCGGCTGAATCACGGCCATCGCGCCTGCCTTCGCAGCTTCTTCCACACCGTCAGGAAATGGAAAGAAAGCATCGGACGCGACAACACTTCCGACGAGCGGTATCTGCGCTTTCATAACTGCAATCTTGACGGAGTCCACGCGGCTCATCTGGCCGGCGCCGACTCCGAGCGTTTGGCCGTCGCGAGCAAAGACAATTGCGTTGGACTTTACATGCTTGCAAACCTTCCACGCGAACCGCATGGTGCGGTGCTCGGCGTCGCTTGGAGCGCGTTCGGTGACGATTTTCAGCTCCGATTCGTTCAGGGCGCGATTGTCGGGCTCCTGCACCAGCAGAGCGCCGTCGATGCGCTTGAGTTCGAGCTCAACGGGCGATTTTTCGACAGGCATCTCCAGCAGGCGCAGATTTTTCTTCGCGGCAAGCTTCTCCTGCGCCGCCGCATCGTAACCCGGCGCAGCAAGGCATTCGACAAAGAGCTTTGCGACTTCTTCGGCTGTCTCCTCGTCGAGAGAACGGTTGAACGCGATCACCCCGCCAAAGGCAGAGACCGGATCGCATGCAAGCGCTCGCCGGTACGCTTCAACGAGATTGGCGTGTTCCGCAACGCCACAGGGATTGTTGTGTTTGATGATGATTGCCGCGGGAGAGGAAAATTCCTGCGCAAGCGACCACGCGGCGTCAAGGTCCACCAAATTGTTGTAAGAGAGCTCCTTCCCCTGAAGCTGCCGCGCGGCGGCAAATCCGTGATGCGAACGGCCCGCCGGAACATACAACGCTGCTTGCTGATGCGGATTTTCGCCGTAGCGCATCGGTTGCTGACGCTCGAAGGCATAGTGCAAGCGGAAAGGCAGGCGCTCCGGCGACGCGGCCAGATGAAGTTCGCGATCGGTTGTCAGGCGTTCGAGCTGCGTTGTGATTTCGCCGTCGTAGCGCGCCGTAAGCGCGAAGGCCTTGCGCGCGAGATCGAGACGCGTTCCGAGGCTGATTTCAAGGTCGGAAGCCAGCTCTTCAAGCACGCGAGGATAGTCGGCCGAATCCGTGACGACGGCGACGCTCTCGAAATTCTTGGCGGCGGAGCGAATCATCGTGGGTCCGCCGATGTCGATGTTTTCGATCAATTCCTCGGCAGTGACGCCGGTTTTACTCGCCGTTGCGGAAAAAGGGTAGAGATTCACGACAACGATATCAATCGGAGAAATTGCGTGTTGGGCCGTTTGTTTACGGTCGTCCGCACTGTTGCGCCGGAATAGAATGCCTCCGTGAATCTTGGGATGAAGCGTCTTCACGCGCCCGCCAAGCATTTCGGGCCAGCCGGTCAGCTCGGACACATCACGCACTGCGACTCCCGCTTCGCGCAAAAGACGCGCCGTCCCCCCCGTCGAAACAATTTCGATCTTCAGTCGCGAAAGCTGCCGTGCAAATTCGACGACGCCGGTTTTATCAAACACGCTAATCAGGGCCCGTTCAATTGCCACACTTACCTCCACGATGAAAAAAACATACCAGTGTATGCGGTTGCGCAGGAATGGAAAAGAGGAAGGTGAATAAAGTCAGCTGCTGACGCGGGCCTTTAGTTTCACGCGGCCGTCCTCGACGCTGACTGTGTATTCGATTTGGGCGCTGCGCTTTTTGCCCTTGAGTTCACGAGTTTTCTCCCGGACAAATTTCTCAAAATCCTCGAAACTCGGCGTACCGCCTTTTTCGCCCGTGGCCGTGCGCACCTCAACTAGTTTTTTGTAAAGCTGCTCGATTTTCTTGGTTTCGTGCTCCGGGTCCGAAAATGACATGGCGAAGGGTGACGCAGGCTCGCCTTTGGCCGGGTGCTTCGACTCTACGTGACCTGCCGACGTGGCGCGCTGGGCTTCAATCGCTTTGGCTGCGGCGCCGAAATGACGATGCGTCGTGCCTTCTTCCCGTTCCTTAATCTTCTTGCGCCAAATTTCGCAATATTTCGCGAACGTCTGCGCGATATTGGTGTAACGAAACCGCTGCGAATAGCTCATTTGAGCGCCGCGATCGCTATAGCGCTTGATGAGGGATTCGACGCGCCACTGCGTATCCGCCGGAGGACGTTTGCGGCCACCGCCGAAAAACTGTTCGTACTCGATCTTCAGGGTGCGGATGTCTTTTTCGAGTTGAACGAGATCTTCTTCTGGTGTGGTGGCCATAGCTTTGCGACAAACGCAAAATATGAGTGAAAGGAAGGCTCCTTGCTATCCTAGAGTCAACATCGTGACAACGTCAACGCTTGCTTAAAATCCGGTGTCGGAAGGGTATAAAGATGCGTCTGGTTGCTTCCCAGCGGTGCGTATGTTGAAATGACAGGAATATGACCTCCTCATCTTCTTCAGGTGTACGTTCAGGTGTACGGGAAGAGCGAGCCGCCATCCTGCGGCAAATCCCTTCCGTAGACGATCTGTTGAACCGGCCAAAGATCGCTGAATTGAGCCGACGGGCTGGCCGCGAAATTACAGTTGAAATTACGCGCCGCGCGCTGGCTGCTGTGCGCGAAAAGACGGCGGTCGAAACAGTGTCTGTGAACGTCGCAGATATCGAAATCCAAATTACAAAACGGATTGAAGAAGAACTGGCGCCGTCGCTGCGAAGCGTGATCAATGCGACGGGCGTGGTGCTGCACACGAACCTCGGTCGCGCGCCGATTGGCCAATCGGCTGCCGAGCACCTTACCGCGACAGCCACGCGCTATTCGAACCTGGAATATGACCTCGCTGAAGGAGCGCGCGGGAAGCGCGACGTGCACACGAACAAGCTGCTGGCGGAGTTGGTGGGCGCGGAATCAGCAATCGTTGTGAACAACAATGCCGCGGCAGTGTTCCTGACTTTGAACACTCTGGCAAAAGGCGCTGAAGTGGTTGTCTCGCGCGGCGAGTTGATTGAAATAGGCGATGGATTTCGCATTCCGGAGATCATGGCGCAGAGCGGCGTGGAACTGCGCGAGGTGGGTACCACGAATCGGACGCGAATAGCGGATTACGAGCGCGCCGTGAACGAGCGGACGCGCCTGCTTCTTCGTGTGCATCCGTCGAATTTCCGCATCGTTGGCTTCACAAAAAGGGCGAAGCTCGAGGAACTTGTCGCGGTTGGCAAACGCTTGGGGATACCGGTGGTTGAGGACCTCGGTTCAGGCTGTTTGGTGAATCTTTCCAGTGTGGGAATAGACGAACCCATTGCGAGCGCGAGCTTCGATGCGGGGGTGGATGTCGTTACATTCAGCGGCGATAAATTGCTGGGAGGCCCGCAGGCGGGAATCATCGCGGGCAAGAAAGACGTTGTGGAGCGAATCCGGCGCAATCCGCTGTTTCGCGCCCTACGCGTGGACAAATTGACGATTGCCGTTCTGGAAATGACGCTGCGCGCTTATCGGCGAGGCGCGTGGGACGAAATACCGGCGCTGCGGATGATTCGCACAGCGGCGAGTGAAATCGATCAGCGGGCGCGCGCGTTTGTGGCGCGATTGAACGTTACGCTGACAAAAGACACGGCGCTCGAAATTCGCGAAGGTTCGTCGGTGATTGGCGGAGGCTCGACGCCGGATCAGAAATTGCCAACGAGCTTGGTCGCGATCGCCAGCCGTCGGTATTCCGCTGCCGCTCTCGAAGAGCGGCTCCGCCGGCCAGCAACCGGGACGCCGGTGATCGCACGAATCGAGGAGGATCGGCTGGTGATCGACCTACGGACGGTTTTCGTCGAGGAGGAAGAGCCACTCGCTGAAGCAGTGATTGCGGCTTTGCGTTAGCGCGCGCCGACGCGAGAATTCTTGCCGCGTTGCAAAAACTCTATAGATGATTTATGCAGCTTGCGACGCACGCCGCGCCGAATCCGTTGTCGATATTGACCACGCTGATGTTGGAGGCGCAACTGTTGAGCATGGCAAGCAGAGCCGTTAGCCCTGAAAAGCTTGCGCCGTAGCCGACGCTCGTCGGCACAGCAATCAGCGGCACGCTGACGAGCCCCGCCACGACGCTCGGCAGCGCTCCTTCCATTCCGGCAGCGCAAATAATCACGCGCGCGGCGGCAAGCTTGCCGCGATGCTTGAGCAATCGGTGCAAACCGGCGACGCCGACATCATAAAGCGCCTCGGCGCGATTCCCCAGCATTTCCGCAGTGATAAGGGCTTCTTCGGCCACCGGAATATCGCTGGTGCCCGCGGTAACAACCAGAATCAGTCCCTTGCCAGTGACGGCGTTGCTCCGGTGAATGGTTATCGCGCCAGACAGTTCGTGGAATTTTGCTTCGTGTGCTATGCGTCGCACCGCGCGGTAGGTTTTCACATCGGCGCGCGTGATCAAAATGTTGTGCGAGGATTTCGCGCGCAGCATTCCGCGAACGATCTCCGCAACCTGCTTGGGAGATTTGCCGCGCGCGAAAATCACTTCGGGATAGCCCTGGCGCAGCGAGCGATGATGGTCAATCTTGGCGAAGCCAAGATCCTCAAACGGAAGATTTTTCAGACGCACCACTGCCTGTTCAAACGACATGCGTCCCTTTTTCACCGCGGCCAAAAATTCGCGGATGTCAGATTCATTCATAGTGCATCCCGAAAGAACGAGCATTCTAGCATTTCAGCGCCTTGACTTTGCGGGAAGCGGCTGCCTAGACTCAAGAATTCGGCCCATCGCGCACGCAGGGAAAGTGATATGCCCATCCGGAAGAACCACCGGATGCCGCAGCTTCAGCTGATCGGGAGGGATCAGAGAAGAGTTAAACGTCGTATAATCTCGCGCGCGGAGCTGGGGGCAGAACGTATGAACGTACAAGAACAAATCAAGAAGTATATTACTAGCCAACCAGAACCAAAACGTAGTGACATGCAAGAGTTGCACAGGATCGCACTTCAAGCATTACCAGAATGTAAACTCTGGTTCTTCAATGGTAAAAACAGCAAAAATCAAACTATTTCTAACCCGACCATAGGATATGGATTTCACACAATAAAATATGCGAATGGAAGAACTAGAGAGTTTTTTCAAATCGGCATGAGCGCAAACAAAACCGGAATCTCTGTCTATATCCTTGGTATCAAGGATAAGAAATACTTAGCCCAAACATATAAAAAAACACTAGGCAAGGCGAGTGTGACCGGATATTGCATCAAATTCAAAACTCTAAAGGATATAAACACTAATATACTGGAAGCGGCAATACGATATGGGGTTGAGGCTCAGAATGAAAAAGGTGAGCTGACGAAATAATTAAACCTAGGATTCCGGGCGGATGACGGGGTAACCGGTCAGGTTTCCAACTTTCCTACAACATTACGCGTTTTTGTTTGTCACACCCGCCGTTACTTGAAAACTTGAATTGGTGTCTTTGGATTTGTACGTCTCGAGCCATCGAACAAATGCTTCGTACGAATTGCGATTCACCGGATCGCCTTGACTTTGCGTGAAGCGGCTGCCTAGACTCAAGAATTCGGCCCATCGCGGGATTCATATTCTAATGGCACATACTGAAGGCAAGGTCATCACAATTGGCGTGACCGGCGCGAGCGGAGCCATTTACGCGCGCAGCATCTTGCGTGTCCTCGATGCGGATGCGCGCGTGGCACGAGTTCATTTGATCGCTAGCGAGGCAGGTCTGCGTTTGATCGCAACTGAGTTGGGTATTGTCGCGCAAGAACCGAAAAAATTGCCGGCGCTCCTGACCGGCACGCTCGCGAAAAAGTTCGAGTATTTGCCCAATCGGGACGTGGGCGCGGCGATCGCTTCGGGAAGTTCGCGCGTTGATGGAATGGTTGTGATTCCATGTTCGGCGGGCGCTCTGGGGGCGATCGCGTCGGGAACGAGCGACGACTTGCTGACGCGCGCTGCGGATGTGTGCCTGAAGGAGCGGCGGACGCTGGTGCTTTGCCTGCGCGAGACGCCACTGAATCGCATTCAACTCGAAAACATGCTGCGCGTACACGATGCAGGCGCTGTGGTGATGCCGGCGACGCCGGCGTTTTATTACGCTCCTAAGCAGATCGACGATATCGTCAAGCAATTTGTTTATCGCGTGCTGGCGCAACTGGACTTGCCGCACGAGGAGCAATATCGTTGGCAAGGCGGCGCGCGCGGCGAGACGAAAGCATGATTCACGGAGAAATATGACTCGGAGCCGAATTCGCACCGTGCTCGAAATGATTAAGTTCGAGCATTCCGTTTTTGCCTTGCCGTTCGCGCTGGTTGGCGCGCTGCTAGCGGAACGCGCCGGGCGCGATGCGTGGGCTCCGCCGCGGGTTATCGTATGGCAACTGTGCTGGATCGTGGTCGCAATGGTCGGCGCGCGCTCCGCGGCGATGACCATGAACCGCATCGCCGATATTCGCTACGACAAGGCGAATCCGCGTACACAGAATCGCGCGCTTCCGACTGGACAATTGTCTCTTTCTTTTGCGTGGGTATTTACGCTTGCATCGACAGCTGTGCTTGTGATCGCCGCGTGGCAACTGAATCGGCTCGCGCTCGAGTTATCCCCTGTTGCTCTGGCAATTTTATTTCTCTATTCCTACACGAAGCGATTCACGATGTGGTCGCACTTGGTTCTTGGCTTCTGCCTGGGAACGTCGCCGGCCGCGGCGTGGATCGCCGTGCGCGGCTCGCTCGATTGGCGAATGCTGATCCTATGCGCCGCGGTGACGCTATGGGTCGGTGGATTCGATGTGCTCTACGCTTGCCAGGACGTCGAATTCGACAAACAGGCGGGGCTGTATTCGATTCCGAAGACATTTGGCGTGGCGCGCGCGCTCATGATCGCTCGCGCAATGCACGTCACCATGGTTGCACTGCTGACGTGGTTGGCCTGGAGCTTCGGGCTCGCGTGGCCGGCATGGGCGGGAATCGCCGTGGTAGCGGCGCTACTCAGCTACGAGCATTCCCTTGTGAAACCCAACGACTTAAGCAAAATGAATGCTGCGTTTTTCGCCGTGAATGGCTATATTAGTTTGTTGTTCCTGTTGTTCTGGGGAGCGGCTACAGTTGTCACACGCTTTTAGCTGCCCGATCATTTCGATGAACACCGAACTTCACATCACCGACCAGCGTCTGCAACCGATTGCGGCGAGAGTGTTCGCTGGCGAGCGGCTTTCGGCCGAGGACGGGCTGACGCTTTACGAATCGAGCGATTTGCTGGCCATTGGCTGGCTTGCGAATCATGTTCGCGAGAAACGTCACGGCAACCTCTGCTACTACAACATCAACCGGCACATCAATCCCACGAATGTTTGCGGCGCGCATTGCAGGCTCTGCGCTTTTGGACGCGACAACAATGCAGCAGGCGCGTACAGCTACTCGCTTGAAGAAATCTGGGAGCGCGCGGGACAAGGCGTTGCCGAAGGCGCGACGGAATTTCATATTGTCGGCGGGCTGCATCCTGATTTGCCATTTTCGTTTTACCTCGACATGATTCGCGGCCTTAAGCAGCGCTTCCCACAAGTGCATCTGAAAGCGTTCACGATGGTCGAAGTGGGATTTTACGCGCGCATCTCAAAGCTTTCCGTGCGGGACACCTTGCTGGCCATGAAAGATGCCGGAGTCGATTCGCTGCCGGGCGGCGGCGCGGAGATTTTCAATCCCCGCGTGCGCAAAATCATTTGCGACCATAAAACAAGCGGCCGCATGTGGCTGGATATTGCGCGCATCGCGCATGAAATTGGCTTGCGCTCCAACGCCACGATGCTTTACGGCCACATCGAAACGCCGGAAGAACGCGTCGAACATTTGCTATTGCTGCGTGAGCTGCAGGATCGCACCAAAGGCTTCCAGACGTTTATCCCGCTGGCCTTTCACCCGGATAACACTGCGCTCGCGCACTTGCCCAAGCCCACAGGATTCGATGACCTGAAAACGATCGCCATTTCGCGATTGCTGCTCGACAATTTCGAGCACATCAAAGCCTATTGGATCATGCTGACGCCGAAAATCGCGCAGATCGCGCTGCGATTCGGCGCGGACGACATCGACGGCACAGTCCTCGAGGAAAAGATTTATCACGACGCGGGCGCCACTACTCCTCAACACATGACTCGCGCGGAACTCGAACGCCTGATTCGCGCCGCCGGCCGCGTTCCCTTTGAGCGCGACACGATGTACAACCCCGTTGATCGCTCCAAGACGCCTTTGCCCGCCGCCGCAAATCGCACCGCCGATTTCATCCCCGAAACCACCCTCAGCTTGAACGTCTGAGCAAGTCGCTTCTCGTCTATCTTGCTGGCTCACGCTGCTCCGCAAATTCTGTGTGTTTTCGCAAGGAAGTTCCCCGCGACTGAACCGTCTGCCACAAAATCCACGCGTAGAATGGAACGTACGTCAGCGAAATCATAAGCGGACTCCAGCGCCAATCGCCGAGGATGCCATAGCGGATCAGCGTGTGGTACGACAGGAATTGCAGAATCGTCAGCAGCAACCATGCCGGATTGGGGAAGAAGCACAGGAACGGGATGATCCATGTGAAGTACCACGAGTACGCGTTTGGCGAGAGCATCAGGACGGCGCCAATAATCAGATAGGCGGCGCGCGCGGGTTCAAGGCGCCGTGCAGCTGCCCACAGCGCAAGCGCGACAACGATTCCCACGCCGATTCCCGAAGCCCAATCGGCTGAACCGCTGAAGGCCCGAAGAACCGAAAACAGACTGGCATTGTTATTCTGGAAGCGCGCACTGAAATAGGCCAGGGTTGAGGGAATCTGCGCCCAGGCAGACCGATAAGGCCAAAAGCACAATCCAGCCAAAACCGCCGAAGCGAAGGCTGCCGCCCAAGAGCGGCCCGAACGCGGCCAGCCAGCCCGTCGCAGCCACGCCGGGAAGAGCAGCACGGGAAACACTTTCAGGAGGGCCGCCACGGCAAGCAGAATCGTTGACAGCATAGACCTTGACCGTATAATTAGGAGTGCCGCTACCAGCGCGGCTAAGGCCAAGCTATCGCTGTGGCCGGTGCCCGCGAATTCGACCACCACCAGCGGATTCCAGGCATAAATCGCCAGACGGAAGTTCCTTTTAGGACTCGACCGCAGGCAAATGGCCAGAAGAAAAACGGTCAGCAGGTCCGCGAGAAAAAATGGTAGCTTGAACGCGACGTTGCCGGGCAAAAACCGGGCCGCGGCGCGGAAGACAAGTTCAGCGAGCGGCGGATAGATGTTGGGCATATCGTGAGCTGACAACGGATGTCCTAGGGGCGTCTCGCGAGCGCCAAGCGCCAAAGTGTCGGGCTTGACCAGGTACGGGTTATACCCAGCGAGCTGAATTTGGCCGTCCCAGTGATACCGATACGGGTCGCTGGAAAGGCTTGGCACAAGCGGAAGCAGCGTGAGGCGGAAGAGCACAGCGCCGAGGAGAATCACCCAGAGCGTTGCCCGACGGTCGGGCAAATGTTCGAGGGCGTAGAGAATCACAAAGTAAACGATGCCGGCGCCCAGGCCGATGGCGATTGTTTCGATGACGTGAACTTCCAGATTGCCGAAGTGATACAGAATGGCGAATAGGACTTCCAGGAAGATCAATCCCGCCACGGCGACGGCGGTTTGCGAGCGACGCGAAGTTGGCGTTTCCGCGCGCATCTTGGCTTCCGCGCGAATGTTCATGCGAGGGTAAAGACGAAGTGGACTTTCATTCCCTGTTGGCGACGATGACTGCGGTGGCGACGAATCCGGTGACGGATTATCTGCGCAAACTCACCAATCGCACTTTCAGCGGCATCTATCAACCGAATTCCTTTGACTTGTTGATGATGATTCCCTACTTCCTCGTGCTGGGAGTTCTTGCCGCGTATGGAATCTACCGCTACGTCCTCGTTTACAATTTTTATCATTACCGCCATAACGTCCCAGGTCCGCCGCCGCCGGTAAAAGAATGGCCCAAGGTTACCATACAGCTTCCGATCTACAACGAACGCTACGTGATCGAGCGTCTCGTCGACTGTATTGCGCAGTTCGATTATCCGCACGAGTTGCTGGACATTCAGGTGCTGGACGATTCGACGGATGAAACGCGGCAAGTAGCGCGCGTGTGCGTCGAACGCCATCAGCAACTCGGCATCCCGATCACGTATATCCACCGTGAGAATCGCGAAGGCTACAAGGCCGGGGCGCTGCACGAAGGGCTGAAATCGGCGAAGGGCGAATTTGTCGCCATTTTCGACGCGGACTTTTTGCCGCCCGCGGATTTCTTGAAGTGCACAGTTCCTTATTTCTTCGATGCGAAACTCGGAATGGTGCAAACGCGCTGGAGTTACATCAATCGCAATTATTCGGCGCTCACGGAGGCGGAGGCGATTCTGCTCGATGGGCATTTCGTGATCGAGCATGGCGCGCGCTACCGTCGCGGCTCTTTCTTTAACTTCAACGGAACGGGCGGCGTGTGGCGCCGCACGGCCATCGAAGACGCCGGAGGATGGCAGCACGACACGCTGACGGAAGACACCGATCTTTCCTATCGCGCCCAGCTTCGCGGCTGGCATTTCCTTTATTTGCCCAATGTGGATTGCCCATCGGAACTGCCGGTGGAAATGAACGCCTTCAAATCGCAGCAGGCGCGGTGGGCGAAAGGCCTGATGCAGACAGCGATAAAAATCCTGCCGCGCGTTCTGAAGTCCGATGAACCCGGATTCGTGAAAGCCGAGGCATGTTTTCATCTCACGGCCAACATCAGCTATCCGCTAATGGTATTGCTCTCCGTAATTTTGCTGCCTGCGATGATCGTGCGCTTCTATCAGGGATGGTTTCAGATGTGCCTGATCGATTTGCCGTTGTTTCTCGCTTCCACGTGCTCGATTTCGAGTTTCTACCTGGCGTCGCAGCGCGTCCTTTACCCGAGGACATGGTGGCGCGCGATTTTCTACCTTCCGTTCGTGATGGCGATCGGAATCGGGCTTTCGGTGCGCAACGCCGTGGCCGTTATTGAAGCCCTCGTCGGCAAGCAATCGGAATTTGTGCGCACGCCAAAATACCGCATTGAAGGCCAGGAGCGCGGCGTGCCGCTCAAGCGTAGATATCGCAATCGCGTGGGATGGGTGCCCTATGCGGAAGTGTTCCTTGGATTGTATTTTGCGGCGACCATCGTTTACGCCATCCAAAACGAAAACTATGTCACCATTCCCTTCTTGGTGCTTTTCGTGTGGGGCTACTTGTACACTGGACTGATGTCGCTCGGACAAGGAGCGCTGGAGCGCTTTCGAATCGGACGCGTGCCGGAAGCGGGTGAGATTCGTCCTGCTGCCACGAGCATCCCCGGCTTCTAGTGTCCGTGCAATCCCGTTACGGCGCACAGATCAGGCATAAGACCCGCGTTGACCGTTTGCTACGCGGCCCGTTATAATTGAGTCTCAACGAACGGCCTGCAACGGGACGACCTGCCGGAAGATTCGCCTGCAGAAGAATCCCATAAAGGAATCAGGAGCAAACGATGGTCAAAGCGACACAACTGCGCCCGGGCATGATCATTCAGCACGAGGGCGACCTTTACACAGTTTTCAGCGTCGAGCACAGGACGCCGGGAAACAAGCGCGGCTCGATGCAAACGAAAATGCGCAGCCTGCGCACCGGCTCGATTGTCGATTACCGGTTCCGCGCGGAGGAATTCATCGAGCGCGCCATCATGGACGAGATGGAATTCGAATTTCTCTATGGCGACACGTCGGGCTATCACTTCATGAATTCGCAAACCTACGAGCAGCTCTCTCTCGATAAGGAAATCCTGGGCGATGTGGTGGACTATCTGATCCCGAACTTGCAAGTGAAGATCGAGTTTTACGAAGGGAAGCCGATGGGAGTTTTGCTGCCCGACACAGTGGACCTGACCGTGACGGCAACTGAGCCAACCGTGCAGAAAGCAACCGCAAGCGCGGTCGGCAAACCCGCGACGCTCGAAACGGGTCTGGTGATCAACGTGCCCCCTTTCGTGAACAATGGCGACAAAGTGAAAGTCGATACGTCCGAAGGCCGCTATATCCAGCGCGTCTAGCCGATCTCAATTTGAAAGTTCGTTACGTGCGGGGATTCGCTTCGCTGT
>DASYYI010000213.1:0-44663 GCA_035933995.1 Candidatus Acidiferrales bacterium
GGGGCCGCGGCCGTTCGTTCCCAATCAAGAGCAGGAGTGCCTGGAGAAGATTCCGTATTACCGGCACCGTTGGGCGGTGAAGCCGGGCGCCACTGGCTGGGCGCAAATCAATCGAGGTTACTGCGCGACGATCGAGGACAATAAAGAGAAGCTCGCCTACGACCTGTTTTACATCAAGAATATTTCCGTCGGGCTCGATCTGTTGATTATGTTCCAGACCATCAAGATCCTGCTCTTGAGCAGGGGTTCGCGATGAGCCGTTTTTGGGAACTCTTGTTTTGGTCGAGCGTTGCCTGGCTACTCTACGTCTATGCGGGCTATCCCCTATTGCTCTGGATGCTTGGGAGGGTGCGCCCATTTCATTTCAGCGAAAGCGAACGGGTTCTGCCGCGGGTCTCGGTTCTGATTTCTGCGCGAAACGAAGAGAAAGATATTGAACGGAAGGTGCGAGAGACGCTGGCTTGGGATTACCCTGCAAATTCCCTGCAACTGCTGATTGCTTCCGATGCCTCCGAAGATCGGACCGATGAGATTCTGGCAAGAATCGTCGATTCGCGGTTGACGGTGCTGCGCATGGAACGGCGCGTTGGGAAGAACGAGGCGCTCAATCGATTGGCGCAACAGGCAGTTGGCGATGTACTTTTTTTTACGGATGCCAATTCGCATATTGGCGCCGATTGCCTGCGAAAAATGGTACGCCACTTTGCGGATCCGCGGGTGGGGTGCGTCACCGGTGTGGAACAAACGATTCACGACGAAGGGCAAGCCGTCGTCTCTGGAACACACGCCTACCTTGGGTATGAATCTTCCGTAGCACGGCTGGAGAGCCGCATAGGATCTGTGCTGGTGTGTGATGGGGCGATTTTTTGCATTCGCCGCAATCTGTTCGGCACATTGCAGCCCGATCTTGCAAACGACATGGAGTTGCCGTTCCGCATTGGCGGAGCGGGCTACGCGCTTCTCTTTGAGTCCAGCGCCCGGGCTTTCGAGAAGTCGACCGCTTCGCCGCGGGAGGAATTCTCGCGAAAGCAACGCATAGCAGGACAAGGCATTTTGGGATTTTGGCGTTTGCGGAAAGAGGTCAGAGGAATCCGGGCATGGCAATTCCTTTCGCGGAAGCTGTTGCGATGGCTGGTTCCGGTGCCGCTGACGGTACTATTGCTCGCCAGCGCCCTGCTGGCGCATAACAAGTTTTTCCTCGCGTGCCTGGCTTTGCAACTGGCGGCATATGCGGCCGCAGCCGTAGCTGCCGTTTTGGAAACTCTGGGACTGCGAGCGGGGAAGCTGATTTCTATTTGTTACTATTTTGTGTTGGTGCACACGGCCGCGCTGCTTGGCATTGCACAGGCGTGCTTGGGCCGAAGGTTCGCGGTCTGGGAAGTCGCGTCTCAGTCACGGGGACCCGAGCGACAGGCGGAGGTCGAAAAAGCATGAACGCGGGCCCGTGTGAGAACGCTGCTGAATGGGATGCCTACGTCGAAGGGCACCCGCAAGCCTCGAACTACCACCGTTGGTTGTGGAAACGGCTGATTGAAGAAACTTACGGGCACAGCACTTTCTATCTGGAAGCTCGGGAGCAGAGACAGATCCGGGGCGTCCTGCCTTTGGTGGAGATGAAAAGCTGGCTGTGGGGACGATTTCTGGTCTCGATGCCCTTTTGCTCTTACGGGGGAGTGCTGGCCAGCGACACGGTCGCGCGGGAGACGCTGTTACGGAAAGCGGAGGAGATCGCAAAGGAATCCGGCGCGGATTATATTGAACTTCGCCAAGGCGACGTGCTCACGAATCGCTGGCAAAGCAGCGCCGCTAAGGTCTGCATGAAAGTACCTTTGCCCACTTCGCCGGAGTTGCTGTTTGGGAAATTGAGCTCCCGTCTTCGCAACAAGGTTCGCGGCGCGGAAAAGCAGGGACTCCAACCGGTGTGGGGAAAGGAAGAGCTTCTCGATGAGTTTTATTCCGTTTTTTCCTGCAACATGCGGAATTTGGGCACACCCGTATATCCGAAGCGCTGGTTCGAGAATTTTTTGAAAAGCGCGGGAAGCACAACACAGATTTTGGTGGTGCGCGACGGGCGGGAACCTGTCGCGGCGACATGGATCACGACATATCGGGATCAAGTGGAGCTGCCGTGGATTGCTTCCACGCCCGAGGCGCGCGGGAAAAATTCCACCGTGCTTCTCTATTGGAAAGCCCTGGAGTGGGCGAGTCAGAACGGGTTTCGTTGCGTGGACCTGGGCCGTTGCACGCCCGGCAGCGGCACACAGCGGTTCAAAGCGCAGTGGCCCTGCGAAGAGATTTCGTTGCCGTGGAATTACTGGACGCAGCAAGGGAAGCCTGCACCTCAACTGCGGCCCGACAACCCGCGCTTCCGGTTAGCGATAGCGGCGTGGAAACGACTGCCGTTGGGCGTGGCAAACTTCTTGGGACCCAGGATTGTTCGAGCGATTCCGTAGGGATTTTGGGAACGTCGGAAATGCAAATAAAGCCCAGCCAACCGGTCCAGAATGTTTTCACGGTAGACGTGGAGGATTGGTACCACATCCTCGATGTACCGTCCGCGCCACCCATGGGGGCGTGGCAAGGCCTGCCTAGTTGCGTGGAGAAAACCTTCCTAACATTGCTGGATATTTTCGATGAGAGTAGCTCGAAGATCACCTGTTTTTTCCTGGGATGGATTGCCGACCGATATCCGCAACTCGTGCGTGAAGCGGTTCGCCGAGGACACGAAATCGCGTCGCACGGGTTTGCGCACCGTTTGGTATTTCGAATGACGCCCGAAGAGTTTCGCCAAGATGCGCTGATGTCGCGGAAGCTTCTGGAAGACTTGAGCGGAGTGGCTGTACGTGGATATCGAGCCGCCGGATTTTCGACGACCGAAACTGCACCGTGGTTTTTCGACGAGTTGATTGCCGCCGGTTATGCGTACGACTCGTCCATATTCCCCGCGAAACGGGGACACGGAGGTTGGGACGCATCGCCGATGGGACCCTACACGATCGTGGCAAATACGGGGGAGATTGCCGAATTCCCGATTTCCGTGGCCAGTGTTCTCGGCAAGCGTATGTGCTTTTCGGGCGGGGGATATCTGCGGCTGTTTCCGTACTGGATGATTTCGCAGATGGCAGCGCGAATCGAATCGACCGGACGCCCGGTGATTTTTTACATTCATCCGCGGGAAATCGACCCGCGGCATCCGCGATTGCAGATGAACGCCTATCGTCGATTCAAGTCGTATGTGAATTTAGACAGCACGGAGAGGAAGGTACGCCGCATCCTGGAGGAATTTTCGTGCGGCACGTTTGCCGCGTATATGGATTCTCACGGTGTCCCCCGCCGACTTACGGCGGAGTCGCAGCTTTTCAAATCCCCCAGCCAGGAGGCAACGAGCTCGGGCGGCGAATTCGTTTCGCCGCGAGGCGTGGCCCCCGAAGGAAAAACCCAGCCATGCGATTAGGTGAAGGTAAGAAATATGTCGAGAAAGACTGGAAGAAACGAGCAGCTTACACGCTGTTAGGCGAACCTCACGTTCCCGGCTGGATTCGGCTCCAGCATGTCCTGCGTTCGATAGGGAATCTGCCCTTGAACGGCAGACCCGTGAAGCTTCTCGACGCCGGATGCAGCCGCGGTGACTTATTGACCTATCTGGCTGAACGGCATCCCCGATGGAGCTTGGTTGGTTTGGAATTGGAGGGAGACCGTATCGAAATGGCGGAATCAATCCGTCGCCGAGTAAACGCACAAAATGTGTCTTACCTTCGTGCGGACATATGCCATTTGCCCTTTCGGAACGAATTCGACGTGGTGATTTGCTCGGACGTGATGGAGCACATTCCGGACGATCAGGCGGCCTTTTTAAATCTGACGCAGGCACTGAAGCCAGGTGGGTATCTGTTGGTGACATCTCCTTCCGTTCCGCAGCCGCGGCATCTCCGCTCTGTTGCCTGGCGGGAACAGCGCGTCGGTTTCGAGCGTTCGGAATACGGGCATGTAAGAGACGGGTATTCGACAGATGGCCTGAAGACTTTGTTCGAAGAAGCGGGCGCGGACCCGATTGAAATCCGATATACGTATGGCCGATGGGGCACGTTGTCGTTCGACTTGTTCTTCTCCATCGGCGACAACCATCCGAATCCGATCGTCTTTGCGGGTGCTTATCCTTTACTGAAGACCCTGGCTTATATGGACCTCTACAACGAACCTGCGCATGGAGCCGCTGTTCTTGGAATTGCTCAAAAACGGCTTAACGGTAACGGAGCGAAGTAAATGATCGCTGTTTTCACGCTGATTGATGCGCTGGGGTGGACGTACATTAAAGATCGCCCGCTCCTGCCCGATATTTTGACGTATCGCAGGGAAGTGAGAACGGTTTTGGGATTCAGTTCAGGGGCGATCCCGACGCTGTTGAGTGGAAAGCTGCCGAGGGAGTCGGGCCACTGGAATCTTTTCTATTACGATCCCGAGCGGTCGCCTTTTCGATGGGTTCGCTGGTTTCGTTTCTTGCCGTCGTCGATCTTGAATCATAGGGTGGTGCGGCGAGGGATTCGATTTATCTCCCAGCGGATGAGTCGGTTCGGCGGATATTTTCAGCTTTATGGAGTTCCGGTTGAACTGCTCCCGTACTTCGACATCTGTGAAAAGAAAGATATCTACCGCCCCGGCGGCGTTCCTTCGTCATTGTTTGACCGGCTGGAGGAACTGGGCGTTCGCTACCGGACTTATTCCTACCATCAGTTTTCGGACGAGGAAATCGTTCAAACAGCGCAGCGAGATATGAACGAGCGCAAATATGATTTTTACTTCCTCTATCTTTCCGAGCTGGACGCTTATTTGCACAACGCTTGCCAGGACGCGGAGGGAGTGGAGCGCCAGCTGAGCCGCTACGAGAAATGGCTGAACGAGGTTTACGAAACGGCGCGGAAAGCGGACGAGGAAGTGGCGTTCTACGTTCTTTCCGATCACGGCATGACTCCGAAGCGCTCGGGATACGATCTGGTTGGCAAAATACGCGAGCTCAATCTGGCAATGCCGCGCGACTACCTAGCTCTTTACGACTCAACAATGGCGCGCTTCTGGTTCTTCAACGAACGGGCGGAAAAGCAAATCACGTCGCGGCTCACGGAGCTGGATTGCGGGCATATCTTGAGTCAAAAGGAAAAAAGGGATTTAGGGATCGACTTTCCGGATGATCGGCAGGGTAAAACCGTTTTCCTGATGAATCCAGGTGTTCTGATCGAGCCGAGTTTCTTCGGCAAAACCGCGCCCGAGGGAATGCACGGATTTCATCCGGATGATCCGTATTCGTCGGCTGTTTTTTTGAGTAATGCAAAGCCAGAAAGGGAGATTCGGACGTTGGTAGATGTCCACCAAGTGATGGCCGAATGTGCGGACACGCTGCGGGATGGAGTGCATGCCGAAAGATAACCGGATTCGGGCTCTGCAGTTTCTTGTTTCCGAAGTGCGTTCGGGCGCGGAGGAAGTCGCTCTGGAGCTTGTCCGTGGGCTCGACCGCCAGCAGTTCCGAAATTATCTAGTGTGTCCCCAGCCTTTGCTGAACGCATTCGGTGATGACTGGAAAGTTGGAGACGCTTCGGCTCTGGCGCTGGAACTGAACGCTCCATGGCAATTGGATTCCGTGCGCCGCTTCGTTACCCATTTGCGAAGCGAGAAAATCGATGTTGTGCACGCGCACATGATCCGGGCAGCGGCAATTGCCGTGCCTTTGGCGCGGCTCGCCGGAGTCCCGGTTGTTATTCACACATGCCACGGGCGCGAGGCATGGCGGCAGGCGTGGCTTAGCCGGCGGTACTGGCTTGATCGGAGAATTACAGAATGGTCGGACGCGACGATAGCCGTTTCGGAATCGACGCGGGAATTCCTGCTGAAGGAAAAGCACCTTGATCCGGAGAAGGTCTTTGTGGTTCGGAATGGGCGGCACTTAAACGGATTCACGCCAGACTTGACGCGAAGGCAGAGCCTCCGTCGCGAACTGGGGATTGGGCCGGATGATCCTGTCGTGGGTGTCTTTGGCCGACTGGAAGAACAGAAAGGCCACCGGTACCTTCTCGAAGCACTTCCGGAAGTTCTTGCGCGCATCCCGGCCGTGCAAGTGCTATTTGTGGGAGAGGGCTCGTTGCGCGACCAACTGGAAGGGATGGTGCGGTCTTTGGGATTGGATTCGTCCGTGCACTTCCTGGGTTACCGCCGGGATTGGATGAACTGGATGGACCTGACGGACATCGTCGCTCTTCCTTCTTTGTACGAGGGAATGCCTCTGGTGCCGATCGAGGCGGCGGCGATGGCGAAGCCGGTGGTGGCGACTGCTGTTGACGGGACCTGTGAAGTCATCGTGGATGGAGAGACCGGATTGCTTGTGCCTCCTGCTCAGGCAAAACCGCTGGCGGAGGCTTTGATTCGACTGCTGGGAGACTCCGAACGGCAGCGGTTGCTGGGCGGGGCGGCGCGACGACGAGCGCGCGAAGTGTTCTCGCTGGAGCAGCAAATTCGGGATACCGCCGCGCTTTATCAAAGCTTACTCGAGGACAAGCAGACGCAAAAAACGGAAGGGACCGCGGCCGTCTTATGATTCTGTTTTACCTGCTCATGTTCACTTCGCCGTTTTATCACCACCCCTTTTTTGACCGAGGCTTTGGATCCTTTACTCTGGTCAAAGGAATCGGATTACTGTGCGCGCTGTACGCTATTTTCTATTTGTTTTCACAGAAAAAAGCGCCGAGATACTTGGGCACCGTGCGCGCTCGCCTGTTTCTGGTGCTTTGTATCTGGGCGCTGATTTCGTACGCGCTGGCGGGATCGATGCGGGATTGGGCTTCCGATCCGGCTTTCAGTTACTTCTCGTTTTTGGTGCTTTTTTTCGTCACCGTTACGGTGATTGACACACCAAAGAAAATCTGGTGGTCGCTGATGGCAGCTCTGGCAGGCGTGGCATTTGGCGCGTTGTATATGCTGCGGGAATTTCAAAAATACCACGGATTGTATGCAGATCTGCGTCCGGGCGCGGTGGTGGGGGATCCAAACTACTACACATTGGCGGCACTACTGATTCTTCCCGTGGCCTACTTCTGGCTTCGCGGATTGCGCGAACAATTCTTCCGGCTCTCGGTCATTGGCATGTTCATTCTGGTATCCGCCGCGGTGGCGTTGGCTTCTTCGCGAGGCGGGCTTGTGGGTCTCATCGCCGGCGTTGGCTATCTTGTGTGGGATTCCCGCAATCGCATGCGAAACTTTGCGGTGCTGTTCGTTCTGCTTGCGATACCCATGGTTTTGGTCCCCCGGAGCCCGCTGAAGCGATTGCTAAACCCGACTTCCGCAGACGAGATAGGATCCCAAACACGGGAAAAGGCTTGGCGGGCGGGCTTGAAGATGGTGGAAGCCAAACCTCTTACCGGGGTTGGTCTCGGCCTGTTCAAGCCCATGCTGGGCTTTTACTCCGGCGACCCAAGTTTCCAGCAGATTGCCCACAATTCCTATCTGGAATTTGCGGCGGAACTTGGAATACCCGCTCTACTTCTGTTTCTGTGGCTGTTATGGGAGACGTTTCGGAGCCTTGGAAAAACAAAAAAGCTCACGTTACGCGGAGGCGATCACTTTCTGTATCCCATGGCAGCGGGGCTGCAATGCGGAATCGTTGGGTGTGCGGTGGGGGATTTTTTTCTCTCTGCCGAATATCTCAAATTGTTTTGGATAGTTGTTTTTCTTTCGATTCCGCTCGAACAGCTTGCCCGGTCGCGGGCCCGGTCGAGAGTAGAGAAAACACAAGAGGAACCAGTCGCCATTCCAGCCTGATATCGATGTCTTTCCCAACTAGTCCGGAAGGCACACGTGGAACCATGTTAAAGGCAAGAACTGAATCGATGATTCAAGAGGTTTGTGAATCGCTGACGAGCCGGCTTTCGGTGCGGCCAGAGGCAATTGTGCTTACCGGCAGCTTCGCGCGGAACGAGGGTTCCGTACTAATGGCTGGAGAGCGTCTTCGGGTGCTGGGGGACATGGAGTACATGGTTGTTTTTTCGCCGGGCGCGGACCGTCGCGCGTTGCAGAGATTCCTGGATGAACAGGCGGCACAACTGCGGACGGAATTGTTCTCCCGTGGGATGTATTGCGATCTGGAGTTCCGCGCCATATCTCCGGAATATTTTCATAAACTTTCACCTCAAATTTTTGGATATGAGCTTCTGTCGCGTGGCCGTATCGTTTGGGGTGATTCTTCTGTTCTTGCAACTGCTCCCAGATTCCCGGTGGAGTCGATTCCGCAATGGGATGCTTGGCGCATGCTCAACAATCGCATTGTGGAGCAGCTTTATTGGGTGGACCGAATCACCAGCAGCGATCGCGATGAACTGCTTCGTTTGTACTATCAGCTTGTGAAGTGTCACATCGATCTGTGCACGACACTGCTCGTTTTTGCAGGGAAATATGAAGATACCTACGCGGGCCGCTCCGCCGCTCTCAGTCGCTGGGCTTCGGGCCTGTCCGCAGGCCCGGCGGTCGAATTTCTGCCGGACTTGGCGAAGGAAGTCGCTGCTTGCACGGCGTTCAAGCTCGATCCGAATGGAGCCGTGCCTCCCTTGGGAGTGCGGATGCATTCCGATGACACCGAAGCATTCCGCGATGATCTGCGGCGAGCCCTGATTCATTTAACGCCTCTGGTCGAAAAAATTTGGTGTTGGGAAGCTGCGGAATTCGCGCGCAAGGCTGAGGGGCTGCAACCGCCACCTCACGAACTGCAACTCGCGGTCCTCCGAAAACAGCCCATCACCGAAAAGCTGCGCGGCTGGGCGAAATTGGTGACGATGTCAAATGTGCGAAGGGAAAGAAAGTTTGTGAATCGCCTAAGCAGGCTGCTGCTGAAGGGCAGCCCGCGTTACTTGGTTTATGGTGTCGCCGCCGATCTCTATTTTCAGGTGCCTGCGGTGCTCTCAGGAAGGGTCGACGAGCAATCGCTTGGAATCAGCCAGTCTTTGCTACCGGTCACGTTTGCCGCGAATCAAGCGGAGCCTCGGTTGTGGTGGCGCCTGCGAGGCGACGTGCTCGATAGTTGGCATATTTTTCTGAGGACGCATTGGGCGTGAGATGAACAATGCCTTGATCAGCGTCGTGATTTTGAACTACCGGCGGCGGTCAAACCTGATTCGCGCGTTGGAATCGGTGCGCGAACAGTCGTACACGCCGCGCGAAGTGATCGTCGTCGATAATGGCTCGGGGGACGATCTCGCAGATTTCCTGGTGCGGGAATTCCCGAAGGTCCGCCTGGTAGGCCTGCCGGAAAATATCGGCTGCGCAGGGCGCAATCGTGGCGTTGCTGCGGCGTGTGGCGAAATCGTCGTAACGATCGACAATGATGTTTGTTTCGACTCGCCCTTCGAGCTGCAGAAGATTCACGCTGCTTTTCAGAGCTCGCCTGAGGCGAGTTGTATCGTGTTCAAAGTGCTGGAAGGTGAGACGGGTAGAGTTCACTTGCGCGACTGGTGTCATCCGCGAAGTTACTGGGATTTTTCGGACTCTCAATTTGAGACCTGCTTCATTCCGGAGGGAGCGTCGGCATTTCGGCGGACGGATTTCCACAAGATGAGCGGCTACTACGAACCGCTGTGGATCGGTTGCGAAGGCTGGGATTTGGCGCTGCGCATGGTTGATGCGGGCATGAAGATTGTCTACTGCCCGGAAGTTCGCGTCCGGCACGCCATGTCCAATGAGACGCGTTCGGACGGGCGCAATTTTTACTTTTATACGCGAAATTATCTTTGGATCGCGTTCAAAGATTACTCGGGCTGGCGCCGCTGGACCTACCTCGGATATCACTGGCTTATGATGGCGGTGTTCAGCTTGCGTGCCGGCCATTTCGGAAAGTTTCTTCGCGGGATCAAGGACGGGCTGATGGGACTTTCGAAATTGCAGCGGACGCGAATCTCTGGCGCCGGCTGGCGGCGATTGAAAACGATCACGTCGGAGCGTCCAGGGCTTTTGCTCAGACTGAAAAAGCACCGCGAGCGGCCGCTGGTTTAGATTCGCTTTGTTTTGGGTTCCGGATAACGGTCGCGCAAAGCGACAAGCAAAGGACCGTTCAGTTTGCCAACCACGAGGATGGATTGAAGGAAGACCGACCCATTCGCACGGGGCACAATACCGTTATGGCGGAGCCAACTATCGCGCAACCTCAGCTTTTGTCCAGCGCCTCTCCCGAGATGCGCCGGTCGATCGTCTCTGGAATGCGATGGACGTTTTGGCTCTCCGCGTTGTCGGTACCATTCAGCTTTGGCACCAGCATAATTCTGGCGCGCGTTGCTCCCGAGGCGATTGGAACATTCGGCCTGTTGCAGATATACATAGCAGCGGTTTCCGTTTTCTTTTTCATCGGCGGCAATGCGGTTTTGATCAAATTCATTCCAGAACTGGATGCCACCGGGCGAATTTCTTTCTTCCTGTCCTATTTCGTGGTGAATTGTGTCGCGCTGATACCCTGGTTGGTGGCGGCTACGTTATGGCCTGGAGGCTTGCGCTATCTTTTCGGAGAGGGACATACGGGGCCCTTCTGGATTTTCCTCCTGTATCTTTCTCCAATCTACATCGTCTATTCGGCATCGCTTGCCGCCTTGAAGGGAATGCTTCAGCTGAAATGGGCGCAAGCTTTGGACCGAATCGTGACGATTGGCTCATTCGTGATTTATGTCCTGCTGTTTGTAGCGGCGCGCCCAGTGTTGGCAAGACACTATACAGCCGTCATTTGGGGAGCGTATCTGGGCCTGGTTCTGGTGGTCGCGTACGGCGCGATGCGCCGCTTTCTGCATCTGAATCCTGAATTCAATTGGTCTCGTTTTCACTTTCTTCTTCCAGCGGGTTTTTGGCGTTATACGTTGAGCTTGCAAGGCAATAGCATGCTCGGTTTTTTCACTAGCCGTCTCGACTATCTTTTGCTTTTGTATCTTGGCGGCCTGGTTCTGCTTGGGAAGTACGTCGCACTGATGGCATTGCTGCTTCCGATCTCCAAGGTCACTTCATTTTTTCTCGATAGCCTTCTTCCTTCGCTGACGAACACACTGGCGCGGCACGATCTGGCGTCCTCTCGTGAATTGGTCGAAATTTGTATCCGAATTGTTGTTCCGGCGTCGTTGTGCATGGCCGGGCTACTGGTGTTCTTCGCGCATCCCGCAATTCTCCTCCTAGGGAGCAAGTACGAGGGCTTGGAACACTTGCTATGGATTGCTGCACCGTTTGCGGTTGTCCAGGCAGTGAATTCCATTACAGCGACGGTTCTCAGCGCATGCGGACGTCCAGACTACGACACTCTTTCCAAGCTGCTGCGCATCGGACTGTTCGTTCTTTTGTTTTTTCCGCTTTGGCACCGTTACCAACTGCTAGGCGCAGTGCTTAGCTGGGGGACGTGTGAAGTATTTTACCATTGCGTGGGCTTGTACTTTGCTCAGCGAGCGGCGACGTTTCACTTTCGGTTTCTTCGAACCTATCTCCCTGCCATACTGGTGCTGGTCAGTTTGCCGTTGCTGACAGAACGCCTGGTCCAGTCGTTGCCCCTGCTGGTTTGCTGTGGCATTTTTCTGGGAATCGTTGCGGTTTACTTTTTTCTAGCAGGCTACACGATCGGCGAGATTCGTGTTTTGACGCGATTCTTTCTACCGGCGTCAATGAATTTTTCACAGGGGTCTCAAGAATGAAGTTTCCTTTATCGGAACTGTGCAGACTGACACGGCGTCTTGGTGTTTCGATGACTGCGAACGAATAACAAGGCTGCTTCAAGGGATGGGTCTTACGCGATATGGAAAACGCGGCGATTATTCTTGCGGCGGGTAGAGGCAATCGGCTCAGGCCACTTACTGAGAAGATTCCGAAATGCATGGTCACCTCCCCCGACGGCGTTCCCCTGCTACATCGAGCCGCCAGGAAGCTCCAAGAAGCCGGGGTCGCTCACCTCATCGTAGGTGTCGGCTTCCAGAAAGATTCTGTCACGCTTCCGCCTCTTGAGGGGATGACTGTACACCGCGTGGAAAATTGCGAATGGGAAAAGACCAATAACATCTATACGCTGAATCTTTGTTTTGACTACGCTAAAAACAAGCATTTGGAGTTTGACGCTTTATTGTTGATCGAAGGTGACGTCTACCTTGGCGACAAGATTATCCAGCGACTACTCATGGAAGCAGAATCCGGTGCAGCGGTATTGCCCGCCTCCTATACCAAAAGAGGTTCCTGTGTTTCTGTCGATGATCAAGGCTACGTGAGGATCCTGAGAGATAACCGGGACTGGAATGATCCGAGCATATTCAAATTGGCGAACCTCTATAAATTGACGCGTTCGGACTTCTTTGAACTTGGCCGCCAGTTACCCAGGCGGAACAAATCCCAGTACTATGAAACTATAATGGGGGAGCTCGTCGGCAGGGTGAGGCTCAAAGCCATCATCGATGGAGAGTGCCGAGAGATCGACAACGCTTACGACCGATTCTGCTTAGCGGACTCTCTAAATCTCGACTACGAAACAATTCGATCGAATTGGGGAGGGCTCTGGCGGCGCTCGGTTCAAGATCATTTTTTTATCTCCAATCCGTTTTACCCAACCCCATTTATCCGAGATCGCCTAAAGTACAGCTTCGACGCCTTAATCGACAATTATCCCAGTGGCCGGACGCGACTAAACGCCATGCTGAAAGCGTTTTGCAGCGTCGATACGGAGTTTCCTCTATTTGCTTTAAATGGAGCATCGGAAGGGATTCGCACTCTGGAGAACTACTTTCGTGAAAAGAAGGCTAAATTTTGCCTGCGATTTTCGCCGACGTTTGGCGAGTACCTGAGATTTGATTTAGTGGACGACCCGGAACAGGGCCAGGGCGTAATCATAGTCTCACCCAATAATCCAACCGCGGAACGTGTAGAAATGGGCGAGTTAATCCAATTGCTCGACAAATATGAATATGTTTTGCTCGACCTTTCACTCAGCACCGACAAGGACCGCCCATATTTGGAACTCATTCTTAAGCATCCCAACCTCATCGTAGTGAAAAGTCTCAGCAAGTTATTTGGGATCCCCGGCATCCGACTTGGATATGTCGCAGTGGATGCCCGCGTTTTCAAGGATTTCGAAGCAACATTGCCCATATGGAATGTGAATTCTATCGCGGAGGGTTTCTTAGAGTTGCATCTGGACTCACTCTCCGATTATGAACACGCCATTGAACAGTGGCAAAATGAGTCTCTTCGATTGCAAGACGAACTAGAGGGTATGTTCTCTCCTGACGATCTCGCTGCGACCACGGGATTCATTGCGGTGACAACTGACTTGGACTTAGTGAGGCCTCTTTATCGGGATTATGGGATCTTCGTGGCAGATACGACGAGTAAGTATGCCGAAGAACGATTTCATATGCGAATCGGTGTTAAGAATCGAGAACAGAATGATTATTTGAAATACGCATTGAGATCATCCATGCGCAAAAATTCCGATCGATAACCACTTTGTTTGAACGCCATCTGTTTAGGGAGAAAGATGGGCGGAGATCGACACGAAAACGGGTTTAAGCCGAACGCGGACGTCATTCGGGGACTGAAGGAAGCTCGTCAGATCGCTCAACCTCCCGGATCCAGTCCGAGTAATACGGACATTCCGTATCGTAAGATGTCCATTTACCTGAGTGTTCCACTGGCGAAGCTGAGCGTCACACCCAACCAAATCACCTTAGCGTGGATTTTCTTGGGATTGGCGGCAGATGTCGGCGTTGGATTCTCCCAATATTGGATTCGCGTAGTGGCTGCGGCAACATTTCAACTTTCATATATCTTGGATTATGTGGATGGTGAGGTAGCGCGGCTCCAGCGGCGGACGTCGAAGAGGGGACTCTTCCTCGACCTTAGCGGACACAGCCTGATTAAAACTGGCGTTTTTCTCGGCATAGGGTATCAGGTTGTCTTTTCGACAGGGTCGCTTGAGTATCTGATTCTGGCTTTTCTTGCCTGCGTAAGCGTTTCGAATATAAGTTCGTTGTACACATTTGCGAGTTATGCAGGCGTTTCGGCCTGGAAGAAATCGAATTCCCAGGACCCGACTCAGCGACCACGCGTATCGCTCTTCAGACGACTACTGGGGTTTGTCGACATCCTCGTCGAGTCGCCCGGAGTCTATGCATTGGTATTCGTCGCGGTCATTCTTAAGAAAACTGAGTGGTTACTTCTATTTTATGGCGTCTGTGGGCCGCTTTGGTTCGTGTTTCGTATCCAGGAGTACCGCTATGAATGAACTGCTTGTACCGCCATGGTTACCGGCGCATCGCTCGACTGGTGAAATTCGCGGGTTGTCGCACTTCATTCTGCCGGATCTACGCAACTTCCCGGCGCTGCGCTCGAGAAAAGCATGAGCGCCGGGGCGGAGCGGGATTTGGGTTTGGGATGAGGATTTTGCACGTAGAAGTCGGTGGCAGTTACGGTGGTTCGCTTGGCGCACTCGAAGTTTACTTGGCGCACAGCAACCGGAAGGAGTTGGTTCACGATTTGCTGTTTTACTATCCGACGCCGAACGCGGAAAAACTGTCGCCGCACGTTGGGAAGCTTTCGACATTGTATTCAGCAATTCCCGCATGGCTCAGCGAAGGTTCGAGATCTGAGCATGATGGGGAACGCAGGCAGGGGCGCCTCGCGCGCCTTCGCGGTGTAAGCGCACTGCGAGGCTGGGCATCCGTGATCAAGCAGCTGCCGACGGCGGTTCGCTTGGCGCGAGTCATTCGCCGTGGCAACTATGACGTCGTTCACGTCAACAACACATTTACGTATCAGGTTCCCACGCTCGTTGCAGCAAGATTTGCCGGTGTTCCGGTCGTCGCTCACGTTCGCAATCCAGTGCTGGAGGGCCCAGGCGTGCGCTTTTTCGCTCGGCGAGCAAATTGTCTGGTCTCCGTGGCCGAAGTGCATTCGGAAAATCTTCGGAAGATGGATGGCTCACTGCGCGTCATCACGTGCCACGATGGGGTCGAAAGCATTTTCCCGCGTGCAGAATCGGTCGAAGCGTTGCGTCACTCACTGGTGAACGACGGGGACATCCTTGTCGGTTCTTTGGGCAGGCTCGACCCACAGAAGGGTTTCGAATTTCTGATTGAGGCGGCGGCGCGCGTCGTCACGGAAGTACCGAATGTCCGGTTCGCGATTGCTGGTGAGGGCTCGCAGAGAAAACAACTCCAGGAGCTGATAGACTCCTTGGGCTTGCAAGAAAATTTCCGTCTCATCGGTTTCCGCACCGACTTTGCCGATTTTCTGGCCGCGCTGGACATTTTTGCCGTCTCGTCGTTGTGGGAGGGCTTGCCGCTGGCTCTGCTTGAGGCCATGCAATTGCGCAAGCCCGCCGTAGCAACGGTTGTTGGCGGGATTCCGGAAGTTATTCAGGACCGTGTGAGTGGACTTTTGGTGCCTCCGCGAGACGCCGGAAAGTTGGCCACCGCGATTTTGGAACTGGTTCGCGATCCCGGACTCGGATCGCGCCTCGGCAGTGCCGGCCCCCAGACAGCGGAGCCATTTTGCGATTTGGAAGCGCGCGCCAGGGAACTGGATTCCATATTTCTTTCAGCGTCAGAGTTTGCGACTCAAAATTGAATGTGAGTTTTCGCTCTGGGCCAGGTTGCGCTTCCAGCTTAAGCACGATTCCTTGGTCCAGTTCTAACGTTCGGCGAGGCAGAGTGAAGGGCAAGCTTCAATGAAGATTGGCTTGATTGAAAACAAGAACGAGTGGAACGACGCCGTTTTGTCGTTGGGCGGCACATTGTATCACTCATGGGAATGGGGAGAGACTCGCGCGCACGTGGGCTGGCATCCATGGCGAGTGATGCTTCAGGAGGGTCACACTCCGTGCGCGGCGGCACAGATATTCGAGCGCCGAGTACCGCTCCTTGATTCTTCCCTGCTTTACGCCGCGTGCGGCGTTGCGGGAAACGATTCGGATCCTGAGATCGTGAGTACTCTGGCTGGATGGATGCGGAGCTTTGCGGCCAAGCGAAGCGCAATTCTACTGCGGATCCAGACGCGATTCGACGAGCGCGACGCGGCGCGAAAGTCGCTGCTTTGCTCCGCCGGATTCCGACCGCTCGAGGATCAGTGGTCTTTGTGGAATCCGCCCCGCGCAAACATGGTCATCGACATCAGCGGGCCGGAAGAACAATTGCTCAAGAAAATGCGCAAAAAGCACCAGGAGCACATCAAGAGGGCTCCCAGAAGCGGTCTTAAAATCACCGCGACCGACGGAATTGATGAGCTTCGGGTGTTTTATGGCCTGCTTCTCAAAAGCAGCGAACGACAGGGATTCGCCGTACGCGATTTTGACTATTTCCTGCAGATTCGCGAACAGCTTCTAACTGCCAGCCGTGGTTCGCTTTTTCTGGCGCTAATGGAGGAACACGCTGTGGCGGGAATTCTCTGCGCGCGCTTTGGTTCCACCTGCCACTTCTTGTACGGGGGTTTCGACTGGCAGACTCGCCAAGTTCATGCGAATGAAGCCTTGCACTGGGACGCAATCCGATGGGCTCGAAATTTAGGGTGTGTTAGCTACGACATGCTCGGAGCAGGCACGTTCTATCCCCCTGCAGAGGGCAATCCCGGCTATGGCTTGTACAACTTCAAAAAAGGCCTTGGCGCGGATTTAATTTACTCGGCTGGCTATTTTGACTTGGTCAGCAAACCCGTTCGTTATTCGGCGCTGCGATTTGTTGAGCGCCACACCGGGTGGGTTAATGCCGCGCGAGGAGTGCGTTCTGCGATGCGACGGCTTTCAAGCGCGCCGAATGCCTCGCGGAATACGTCGGATGGAAAGAGCAAGAGCTTCGCGATCATGCGAAGTCTAAGAATCAGAATTAAGCGTGGAGGGTTCTGGCGGGCAACCAGAGACGCTGCGGGTACCCTTCTGCCTTCAACGTTCCAGGTTTGGTCGCTCACTATTGAAAAGGTACCGGGTGAGGCTCCCGCCAGGGATGGTGTAAAGCTCCTGTGCGGTGCAGAGGCAACGAGTGTTTTGAAGAAACTTCGCACTTATGCGACAGCCTTGCCCGTCGAGTTTTATCGCGACGAAATCGACAACATACAAAGCTGCTTTCTTGCGTGCCTTGGCGACCGGCCAGCGGCGATCGCCTGGTCGTACGACCATACGAAACGGGCGCATTTCCTGCGCATGAGTCCCGGCGACACGGAGATTCGAAGCGTTTATTCGCTTGCCGAGTTTCGCGGACGCGGATTGGCGAAGACCGTCATCGCGACGGCTTGCGAATCTCTGGGACGAGAAGGTTATCGCCGCATCTATGCGGTGATTCATTTCCGCAATGAAGCTTCCCAGAAAGCGTTTCAATCCATCGGATTTTCAAAGGTCACCGAACTCAGACGCCCGCCGATCTTCGGTCCGCGATACGTCACCGAAACGGGACAGACCGAAAGCTGGCCTGACGCCATTGCGCGCGCCTTTCGCCTCTGACGATTCCTCTCCTCAATTGCTGCTGGCCATTTCGCATGGAATCCAAACATCTGTTAACTATTAGGACAACTAAACTGACATGTCAGTCTAGTATAAGCCCTTTTTAGAGATACCCATTTTCTGGCATTATTTCAGTTTCACAACATAAACATGCGCTTCGTAGGGGTTGAAAGAATCGGTGAAGCTTCCGTTCGCATCCATCTGCAGGGTTCGTTTCTCGGAATAGACTTCCACTGAATGCTGTCCCGCGGCAGCCCCAGAAAGCACAAAGTGGACACTCTTGGCCGCATCGGGAGAGAGGCTGTCGGAAAAAATAACGACTTGCGAGGAATCCGCCTTCACCAGCGTCTCGATCTTTGAATCGGAGACGGATTTAAGAAAGTGCGGCTGAGGCGGCGCGATGAGATAAGGTTCCAGAGGCGTCACTTCGTCGGAGAGACGCTTGAAATCGTAGTACGGCTGTTGATTGTGGTCCGTGTACCATTCTCCCTCCAGGCCCTGTGCGCTCACAAATCCCCACCATAGAACTCCGTTCGCTCCGTTAACGATGGCACTGTAGGCGGCAGATTTCATCTGGTCGTATGTCGGAAACTTTCCCCATTGGCGGAAGAGTTGCAGAACCATCCAGACCGGACGGCTGTGGTCCACTTGCCGTTCCGTTTCCCGGGTCCACAGCGGCACGCGAAGCAACGGCGGTTCGTAGAACGGCAGCGCGGGCATCCTAAGTTTCAATCCCAGCGAATACTCATCGGCAGTAATGGGGACGCCCACGGGGTAGGGGTCACACCCGATGACGTCTGCCGCATCGCGCCAGCGAAAAATCTGAACCGAATTGATGAGCGCTCCATAGGCGACAGATCCCGGATTGCCGTCACGCAGGACTTTATACTGGTCGAACACCACCGAAAGTTCATCGAGTTTCGGCTCGTCGAATGTGTAATAACCCAGTGCTCCCCGTTTGCCGCGCAGCATTTTCGCGGCGGTCTCCCAGAGCTTCTGATCGTTCAGCGGCGTCGCCCAGAACGGACGATAGCGATTCTTCTTCACCCAATTGTTGACGGTTTGTAGATAGCCGACGCCGCGCGCTTGCAGCGCTTCGAGCGCTGGGTCGAGTTGATCGTAGAGCGCGGGTGGTCCGGGCGCGATGGCGGACCACGGCGAAAAGTTGATCAGGGCATTTAGATGCGTGTCCTGATAGTTTTCCAGCGTGCTCTTGCCGTCAAAACCCTTGATTGCTTTCTGGTATTCCTGAGCCGTGCGATACATGCAGCCGTAGCAGCGAGCCACGCTCTGACGATCGTATGCGCCCCAGACGAATTCCTTCCTTCCGTTGTGGACGAGAAAATTGTCGGCGTCGATATAGTTGACGAGGCCGCTTTTGAATGCGGCCCCGACCTTCGTGATGCGATAGTCCGGATAGGTTGCAAGAATTTTCCCGCTGGGGTCCAGCAGATTTTCGTGCAACAGATACGAACCGAGCGCCAGTTTCGAACCGTCGATTGCGATTTCCTGCTCTCCGGCTGCCGCCGGCTTCGTTACCGTGGTAACGATCGGCCCTCCTTCTTGCTGAACAACAATCTGCGCTTGAGCTCCCGTCGGGGCGTTCGGCGTGGACATATGCAAACGAATCTGTTGCGGGCCGTCCTGCCAGAGGTAGCCGCGAAAGTTTGGGTACAGCAAAAAAGATGAAATCGGCAAGGGAAGCTCAGGTTGTGCTGTGACGTCGTCGAACCAGAGGGTGCCGGTCGGGGTTTGGCCAGTGGGCGCGGAAACCACAAGGCGCGTGCGAAGCGCATCGCCCTTGTGCAAAGGCAGGAGGTCAACGTGGGGAAGAATGATGTGGGTCCAATCGGAACCGATCGCGGTTGGATCCGAGCTGGCGATGGGCAGCGTTCCGGCGGTGTCGTCGAATACATACAGCCTCGCTTGGAGATTGCTGCCACTGCTCGCCTTCACCCACGCACTGAGCGTGTAAGAAACATTCGCCGTGTAACTGAACGTGGGTGCATATACGGACGTAACGCAAAGGAGGCCGGCATCGAAGCGCAAGGATTTGGTGCCGGAATGAGCAACGGAAGAGTCAATGCTCCAACATCTGGGGATATACCAGCCCGTGGCTCCCGCTTCGAAACTTCCGCTTAACACACTAGGGCCAAGTTCTGGTTCAGGCGGCAACGCCAAGAGTCCTCCGGGAACTGTAGATCCCAGCCCGAGCTTATTATGCTGCTTGGCATCGACAGAGCCTGGGACGAATAGACATGCGATCAATAGGAGCGCGCAACCGATATCAAATACCCGACAAAGCTCCACCTTATGAGAGGCGCTCATTCGCCATTTTCCTCAATCCAATGATACCTCAGGGGCTGAATAAATCGCAGGAAGAGCGGGTATGATCCGTGAAAACTTTATCGGGCGATTCCAAACCTTATGTGTTATTTGCTTTTAGTATGTGTAGGGAGTACATATACCGGGCATGCCTACGGAAACCACGATTAGGTCATTCTGGAACCGAGCGGCCGAGGAGAATCCGCACTGGTATGTTTCATCCTATGGCCGTTACGATGCTGATCGTAACCTAGACGAGTTCTGGGCCAGCGGCCGCACGATCTGGAGTGACATAAAACGGGTCATTGGCTACACGCCAGAATCGAGCGACACGGTAGTTGAGATTGGGTGCGGCGTCGGTAGACTGACCCGTGTGATCGCGCCCGAAGTTGGACGTGTGATGGCTCTGGACATTTCAGAGAAAATGCTGGCAATCGCCCGGCAAGCCAATCTGCCGAATGTCGATTTCCGCGTAGCACAGGGCTTTGCTCTTCCTGGCATTCCAGATAGATCGGTCAATCTCTCTCTGGGCTACTGTGTTTTCCAGCACCTGCCGTCCCTCACCGCGCTGAAGTCCTATCTGTCAGAGATGCACCGTGTCACTAAACCAGGAGGGACGATTGCGTTTACTCTGACACCGCGGAATTGGAAAACTTGGCTGCTGCCGGTTTTGCGCCTGAGAGCGTACCTGCGAGAACACTTATCAAGCGGAGGCCCAAAAGGTGTTTACCGAAAAGAATGGGTGGGCATCCGGCCGAGTACTTCCGCCGTATCAGGGATAAGTCCGATTCAGCTTCAACGCCGAGCGCTCGACCCTGGCCGCATTCTTTACTTTGGGCGAACGTAAGCGATGAGAAAGACCGCTTTGCCGAAGGGCAAAGCAGCTCTCGTGCAACGGTATGGCTAAGGCAGGGTGATGATGTAAACGTGCGCTTCGTAAGGTGCGAAAGAATCCGTGAAAGTATTGCCGCTGAACGATAATTTGCGGCCTTCGCTGTACACGGTCACGGAAGTGGCCGAGGACTGGACGAGCGAAGAAAGGTTGAATGTAACGTTACTGACGGAGGAAGCGGAATCGCTGGTGGCGAAGATGACGACCTGCTTCGAGTCCGCTTTCACCAGAGTCTCGATCTTTGGGTTGGACACGGAGGAGAGCATCTGCGGCTGGGGCGTCGCAATGAGGTACGGCTGCAGCGCCTGTACTTCCGTCGATATGCGCTTGAAGTCCGTATAGGCTGCAAGATTGCCTCTGGTATCCACTTCTTCTTCCATGCCAACGGCGCTGACGAATCCCCACCACATGATGCCATTTGCACCGCCGATGATGGCCTTGTACGCCGACTCCTTCATTTGCTCATAAATCGGGAACTGTCCCCACTGGCGCCACAGTTGAAGCACCATCCAGACGGGGCGGCTGTTATAAACCTGCTGCTCAGTCCCCTGGGTCCACTCGGTGATGCGCACAGTTGGCGCGATATAGGAAGTTGAAGACGCAGCGACCTCGGGGCTTCCCACGGCATATTCATCGATTCCGACGGGAATGCCGACCGGATAAGGGTCGGCTCCGATAACATCGCCGGCGTCGCGCCAACGGTAAATTTGATCCGCGGTAATCAGTGCGCCCCAAGTTACGGAGCCCGGATTACCTTCGCGCAACGTCTGATTCTGAGCAAACACGCCAGGGAGCAAATTGAGTGGCGGCTCATCGTAAGTGTAATAGCCGAGGCCGCCGGATTTCCCCGCCATCATCGTTGCCGCGAGCTGCCACAACTGTGGATCCGTAAGTGACGTCGCCCAATTCGGACGGTATTGATTGCCTGAAATCCAATTATTGACGGTCTGTATGTAGCCGACGCCGCGGGCCTGAAGAGCCTGCATCGCCGGATCGAGCTGATCATAGACGGCTGGCGGTCCGGGCGACATGGCTGACCAGGGCGCAAAGTTCGTCATGGCGTTTAATTCGGTGTCCTGATAATTCGCCAGCGTGCCCATACCATTGAAGCCGGCGATGTTGCTTTCATATTGCGCGGCGGTCGTGTACATACATCCGCTGCAGCGAATGCTGCTGGTGCGGTCGTAGACACCCCAAACGAATTCTTTCTGGCCGTTGTGCACCAGGAAATTGTCGGTGTCGACGTAGTTCACAAGACTGCCCTTGAAAATATCGCTGACTTTGGTGATGCGATAGTCGGGATAGGTTGTCGTTTGGCCGTTGCTGTCGACCACGGCGGTGTGAAGAAGGTACGAACCGAGAGCGAGCTGCGAGCCGTCGATATCAATTTCCTGCGAGGCCTGAGCGGCTTGTTGGACGGTATTGACTGTGGCGCCGCCTTCCAGTTGTAGGGCGATCTGTACGGATGCGCCGGACGGATTAGCAACGTCGACGTGAAGGCGAATCTGCTGAGGTCCTGACTGCCAGAGATATCCGCGGAAGTTGGGATAAAGCAAGAATGACGAGACCGGCAATGGTGTTTCGGGTTGCGACGTGACGTCATCAAACCATAGTTTGCCCGTCGGGATCTGCCCAGTGGGCGCAGAGACGACCAACCGGGTGCGGATCTGGTCGCCATTGTGGAGTGCGAGGAGATCAAAATCCGGAACGGAGATGAACGTCCAGTTCGTGCCAACCGCCACGGCTTTATTGCCGCCCGCGGACAAACCGCTGTCCGTGTCATCTGCCATATCTATTTGCGCCAGCAGGTTGCTGCCAGCTGAGGCTTTCACCCAAGCGCCTATTGTGTATGACGTATTTGCCTGGAACGCGAACGCCGGGGCATACGCCGGCGTGCAGGTGCCTCCGGCGGTGAAGCGAAGGGAGTTTGTGCCCGAGTGCGCGACTGTGCTGTCAACGGCCCAGCATGCGGGAATATACCAGCCGGTTATTCCCGATTCCAAGCCGCCATTCGGCAGCACGTTCGTTCCGAGTTGACGGTTCGGCGGCAATGCCATGAGGCCGCCTGCGATTGTTGATCCGAGTCCAACGTTGGTTTTCGATGCGGTCGCAATGGCGATGCTAATCGATTGTGACGCCGTCTGCGCTGGATTGCTTGAATCGCTGACCTGCGCCACGAAAGTATACTGGCCTGCCACCGTCGGAACACCGCCGATCGCCCCGCTCGTGCTGTCAAATTGCAATCCCGGCGGGAAATTTCCCGAGGCAATGCTCCAGCTATACCCTGGAGTTCCACCGGTGGCTTGGATAGTGGTTGAATAACCCTGGCCGACCGCGCCCGCGAGGAGGGAGGTAGTGGTAATTTTCAGCGTAGACGAAGGCGGCGTTGTGGAACCGATTTGAATGCTCAGAGACTGCTGTGCCCAATTGCCTGCTGCATCCGACACCTTGATCATGAAGGACGACGAACCGGCCACCGATGGCTTTCCAGAAATCGCTCCGGAAGACGCCGATAGCGCGAGTCCCACGGGAAGCGCGCCAGACGTGATGCTCCAAGTGTATGGCGATGTCCCTCCGCTTGCAGTATTCGACGTTTGATATGCGACCCCAACCTGCCCGGCGGGCAAACTTGTGTTCACGATTTTCAGTGAAGAAGTCGCGCTGGACACATTGAGCGTCAAAGAGGCGTTGGCTGTCTGGAGCGGAGACGAAGAATCTTGCACTTGAACGCCAAAGGAAAAAGCTCCCGTCTGCGACGGTGTGCCTGAAATGGTTCCGGTGGCGCTCGTCAAGGCGAGGCCAGCGGGCAGTGCACCCGAAGTCACGTTCCATGTATAAGGAGCTTTTCCGCCCGACGCGGCCAATGAAGCCTGGTAAGAACCCTGAGTCTGTGCCGCTGGTAACGTTGGAGTAGCGATTTTCAACTGCGCTACAGATCCGGGAACCTGTTTTGCACCGGAATTCGTGGTGAGACCGCAGCCAGTTAGAGACCCGACAAGGAGCAGCGTTAGCAGGGCAACTGCTATTACTGCGGGGCGCACGGGATTGCATCCGGTTCCCTGAGTCACTTGTCTCATTCGGTCGTCTCCCCAGTACTTCTGGTGTTGTTGTCTGACAGGTGAAAGGTTACTGAGGGCTGGACTTACAAACACCTGCTCGCAGGTCGCGAAAAGGTTCAGGTACGAAACCTGCTCTGCAGGTGGCCTTGCAGGCAGCGGGCTAGTCGAAGATCATTAGGAAGAGGCGAACTGATGCGCGTTCGAGCGCTGGTCGCCGGATTGTGTACACTTGGATTGCGAGGCCGATTCGATTTGGTGTCTATGAATTGAGGTCCTAACGACTCAGGAAAACAATCCCGTCAACTGTGCAAAAGATTGCACAGTTGTTGCCGAGACGCACTATTCGCATAAGCGTGCTCTACAGTCGGTGTTAAACCACAGATTATAAGACCTTTATTTTTGTGTCGAAAGTTATTGGGCGGGGGATTAGGCAACGATCTTGCACACAGCTTTCATGAGATATCGTGCGGACGGAGCCTTGTTTCCGGTAGCCTTTGGATTGGAAGAGTTGGGAGGATAGCGTCTTGGCGCACCCGTCGGTAACAGGAGTGGATCTCACTCAGGAGAGCGTAGAAAAGCGCATCCCTTGGGCCATTTGGGTAAGCGTCCTGTCCGTTTTGGCGCTCGTGCTCTACGGTCCGATTCTGAAGGTCCTCGTGCTGGCCTGGTGGACAGATCCGAACTACGGGCACGGATTTTTGGTGCCTGTCTTTGCCGGATTTGTCCTGTGGAAAGAGCGGGACCGATTGGCCCGAATCGCATGGAAGCCGTCGAACTTCGGTCTGGTGGTAATGATCGGAGCCATCTGTTTGTTGCTGTTAGGCTCGTTGGGCGCAGAGCTTTTTACCAGCCGATTTTCCCTATTGGTACTCATCGCGGGCGGGATTCTGTTCTTGGTAGGATGGCGGATGCTGCGGGCGGTTTCATTCCCACTTGGTTTTCTTATTCTGATGATCCCGATTCCGGTGCTCATCTACAATCAAATCACGTTTCCACTGCAACTGCTTGCATCTCGATTCGCTACGTTTTGGTTGCAGTTGGTGAACGTGCCAGTACTGCGCGAAGGGAATTTGATTATCCTGCCGAATTATACACTGGAGGTTGTCGAGGCGTGCAGTGGGATCCGATCGCTCATGACTCTGATCACATTGGCGGTGGCTTACGGCTACCTGATGCAGGACCGGCGCTGGCTGCGGTGGGTTCTCGCGCTCCTGATGATTCCCATCGCGATCGTCAGCAACGCGATCCGAATTATGGGTGCGGGCTTGCTGACATATCATTTCGGACCCGAGATGGCCGAAGGCTTTTTTCACGAATTCTCGGGTTGGGTGATCTTTGTAGCCGCGCTGATTCTTATGTTTGGGTGTCATTGGTTATTGCGCAAAATTCCAGGGGCTAAGAAGGAGCACACTCATGACTAACCGTGGCATGACAATCCGTCTTTGTATCGTCGCACTCGTCCTTGTGGGTGGAGTGACGGTGTTGCATGCCATGAGCCACGGTGAGGTTGTCGTGGCCCGCCAACCCCTCCACGATTTGCCGTACACAATAGGTGCTTGGAAAGGCCAGGAGGAGCCGCTGGAGCAGCGCATTGTGGAAGCGGTGAGCGTGAGCGATTATACGAATCGTCTCTACCTTAATTCGGGAGGCGCGGCTGTTCAGCTCTACGTTGGTTATTATTCAAGCCAGCGGACTGGCGACACAATACACTCGCCCAAAAATTGTCTGCCCGGCGCGGGCTGGGATCCGATTCGTTCCGACTACGCGACGATCAGACTCAACGACGGGCGGCAAATCGTCGTCAACGAATACGTGATTGCTCAAGGCTTGAACAAACAACTCGTGTTCTACTGGTACCAAGGCCGAGGACGCGTGGTCGCGAACGAGTATTGGGGAAAGTTCTGGATGATCTCTGATGCCATTACGCGCAACAGAACCGACGGCGCGCTGGTGCGTTTGATCACTCCGATTACTCAATCGGACGATTTTTCCGAAGCGCATACCCGGTTGGTGAAATTTACGCAAGGGATATTTCCTTATCTCAACGAACTTATTCCGAACTAAAAGATTCGGCCATGGAGGAGTTCATGACAACCGCATTTCGGCGAGTGACATTGAGTTTGGCCGTGGCGATCACGGCCTCGTTGTTTTTGGCGTCTTGTGCGAGAGACCCGCAGAAAGCGAAAGCGAACTACGTGCAAAAGGGCGTTGCCTATATGAAAAAAGGCCAGTATTCGAGCGCGGTGATCGAGTACAAGAACGCCTTGAAGATTGACCCAACCTACGTGGACGCATACATCAAGTTAGCACAGGCAGATGAGGCGCTGGGCGATGGGAATTCGGCCTATGCAGCGCTTGAAAAGGCTGTCGAAATTGATCCGAATCGCCTAGATTCTCGATTCGAGCGCGCTAAACTTTTCCTCGCCGTCCGCCTATTTCCCAAAGCAGAAGAGGATGCGACTTTCGTTATCAAATTGGACCCAAATAATGGCGAAGCGTATCGAATCCGCGGATCAGCACTTGCGGCGGAAAAAAAATACGAGCAGGCCATGCAGGATTTTTCTAAGGCGGTGGAACTGGAGCCCACCAAGGCGAGTCCATATCTGGACGTCGCGCTGGCAAACATAGCCCTGCAGCGACTTCCCGAAGCGGAAGAGAATTTTAAAAAGGCTATTCAGGTGGATCCAGCTTCGGTTCAGTCGTACATAGACCTCGCCAATTTTTATAGAGCCCAAAACAAGGTTCCCGAAGCGGAGCAGGTCCTGCAACAGGGAGTCAAATGGAATCCAAATGCCATCCCCGTTTATCTTACCTGGGCTGCGATGTTGTCTGGCACGGGCAAACAACCTGACGCGAATAGCGTTTTGGGACAACTACGCAACCACATGCCCCAGTCGGTGGACGCGGCACGCAGCATTGGAGACTTTTACTTTGAGAGAAAGATGACGGACCAGGCGCTCGCAGAATACAAGCGGGGGCTGGATCTTGCTTCCAAAGCGCCTTTGCAACAGCGCGTAGTGCTTCAAGAGCGCATTGAGGATTTGTACTTGAGCACGGGACAAACCGACCAGGCGGCGGCGGTCGATCAGGACCTGACAAAGGAAGTTCCGAAGGACATCACGGGACGCATCGGACACGGGCGGGTTTTGATGGCGCAAGGGAAGTCGCAGGAGGCGGTGAACGAGCTCCAGGGTGTAGTCAGCGACGCAGCGGATTCCCCGCAGGCCCATTATTATCTGGGCATGGCGTACTGGCAGCACAATGAGCCTGGTCAGGCTGGCACCGAGTTTCAAAGCACTCTTCGAATTTCGCCGGGACTTCCTTTAGCGCTACGGTCCCTGGCGCAGCTGAACGTGGCCCAAGGCAACTTCGCGGTTGCTCAAATCTACGCGCAAGAGCTTGTGGACAAGTACCAAAAAGATCCGAGTTACCATCTTTTGCTCGGGGACATTCTGTTGCGGCAAGGACAAGCGAAGAAAGCAGAGTCGGAATTGGCTGCCGCGATGGAACTGGCTCCGACAAATCCCTCGATTCACGTAGCGCTCGGCCAGCTCTACGGGGCGGAAAAGAAAGCTCCCGAAGCCGAGAAGGAATTCGAAACGGCAATGACACAGGCGCCGCACAACAGCACATTCGTGGGTCAGTACGCGAATTTTCTGATCGCCAATCATCAGCAGCCGAAGGCTCTTTCCACGGCTCAACAGTTCGTTACCGCGAATCCAAGCGATCCCGGAGGGCATTTGCTTCTGGGTTCGATCCAGCTTGCCGCGAAGGATTATGCTGGGGCGCGCTCGGAGACGGAACGAGCGATTCAGCTGGATCCTAAACTATTCGGGGCGTATTTGCAGCTCGGACAGTTGTTTCGCGATCAGGGAGATGAGAACGACGCGGCTGCCGCTTACGAGAAGGGCTTGGCATTGCAGCCCCGCTCGGCCCCAGTGGCGGCGACGATCGGGAACATCTACCTGGCTGAAGGTAATCTCGATAAAGCCGGCGAGAAATTCCAGCAGGCGCTGGCCCTTGATTCAACGATGGCCATTGCTGCGAACAACCTAGCGTGGGTCTATGCCGAACAGGGGAAGAATCTCGATGTCGCACTAGGGCTTGCGCAAAAAGCAAAATCCCTGAACCCCGATGCTTTGCCGTTTTCCGACACGCTGGCTTGGGTGATGTACAAAAAAGGGGATTACTCAGGAGCGGTGCCGCTGCTTCAAGATTGCGTGAAGAAGGACCCCAGTTCGGCCCAATACCGCTACCACCTCGGGATGGCGTTGGTCGCGAATGGTCAAAAAGAGAAAGGCAAAGTCGAGCTGCAGGCGGCGCTGCAAATGAAGCTCGACAGTGCCGATGCACAGCAAGCGCGCCAAGCGCTGGGGCGGGCGCAGTGAAAAGCTATATGCAAGCAATTGCAGATAAAATCCACTGGCGTTCAGAGGGTTTTCGGTACTGTTACCCATCGCGATAAAGGGTGCGTCTTGCCTCTGGCCTAAAGATAGCATTATTAGCAGTTTGAAGCCGGCTTGATATGAGAGTGAAACCTTGGACTTTGGCAGGTGGGTTGCATTGAGCACACAGGGGAATGTAGTTCGGGGATAATTCGAGGAGGAGACAAAATGGTAAGAACCATCAGTAAAATTGCAATCGCTGGCCTGTGCTTGCTGGCGCTAGCGGTGTTCACGCCACAAGCGAAGGCTGGCAGCGCCGATTTTTCGTGCTCGTCGAGCACGTGCGTCGGCACAGTCGTTCAGAGCGGCGGCAACTATTCAACAACCAGCATCACTCTGGCGGCGGGATCACCGTTTACGCTCCCGGTGGGCGACGGCGACGAAGCTCTTGAAACGACCTTCAGCGTCGCGTTCGACACGAGTGCGAATACGATCTCAATCTCGGATTCGGATGATCCGAGTCCAATGCTTGTCGGGAACATCACCTCTTGGAGCAAGATTGGGAATGCTCTCTTTTTGAACGTGAGTTGGACAACACCGCCGGGTGGATATGTGACCAATCCTGGCTTTGTTAGTTTGGTTCTCGCCGGTAGCGGTCCGTGCGCGACTGGCGGCGGCACTTGCTTCAGCACCAACAGCGTTGACATTCCGGTGACTCAAGCACCTGAACCAGCCAGCCTGCTGCTTCTTGGCACCGGCTTGCTCGGTCTTGGTGGCGTGGCTCGCCGTCGCTGGTTGAATTAGTTTTCGGAGTCAGGCTCTGGGCCGTTCGGTATCCACTGAACTGCCGGAGTGATTTGCCTCCTCTAGAGTTTGGGCGCTTTCGCCACTTTCCTTGTGCGAGGGAAGTCGGCGGAAGTGCCCGACTTTATTTTGGGGCCCATGTTTTCGCCGCATCATCTCTCGCTTAAGTCTAAGATTTGCGCCGTGGTAGAATAATCCGTCAAACCACTCTCCGGGACGCTCAATGAAAATCTTGGTGACAGGAGCCGCAGGATATATTGGGAGTGTATGCAGCGAGGTCTTGCTGAGTCGCGGACACTCGGTGGTCGCGCTGGATGATCTCTCAGAAGGACACCGCGAAGCAGTGGACCCGCGAGCGCAGTTCTGCCAGGCCAATCTGCATGACCTGAAAGCGGTGGGCGAGATTTTTAAGGCCAACAAGATTGACGCTGTGATGCATTTTGCGGCTTTGTGCTTGGTAGAAGAGTCCGTGAAGAAGCCGGGCGAATATTACCGCGCGAACGTGGCTGCGGGAATCAGCTTGCTGGACGCAATGCTGCGCCACGGAGTCAAGAAGTTTATCTTTTCATCGACGGCCGCCACATACGGCGAACCGGAGGAAATTCCCATTCCGGAGGAGCACGTCACAAACCCAATTAATCCTTATGGAGCGTCGAAGCTCCTTTTTGAGCGCATCTTGCAGGAGTTCCGGGAGAACTCGGGCCTTGAATATGTGGTCATGCGATATTTCAATGCGGCCGGAGCAACCGCGGAGCGAGGAGAGGATCATCATCCAGAGACTCACATTTTGCCGATTCTGTTCGAGGCGGCTCTCGGCCAACGTGCCGCTTTTCAGATTTACGGGACGAACTACCCGACCGCGGACGGAACGTGCGTCCGCGATTACGTGCATGTGGTAGATATTGCAGAGGCGCACGCGCTCGCCGTGGAGCGCATATCGGAAATCGCGGGACGCGTATATAACGTGGGCAATAGCCGCGGTTTTTCCGTCCGAGAAGTTATCGACACGGTTCGCAGCGTGACGGGCCGCGAGATTCCGCTTAGCATGGCTGCGCGGCGCGCCGGTGATCCCGCCGTTCTGGTGGCCAGCTCTGAAAGAATTCGCAAGGAGTTGGGTTGGAATCCCCGCTTTTCCGATCTGAAATCGATAATTCAAACAGCGTGGGCATGGAAAATGAAGTTTCCAAGAGGTTACGCATCCGCTTGATGCGCCCCAGTTGTGTTCAAAAAAGTTCTCTGCCCGGGGTGATGACGGAGTTAACGCTTCCTCCACATGCCATGAAGCTGCTTGTTGCCCATTGGCGGGAAATTGGTTAGCCTCAATTACCATGCCGCAGCATTCACGCGCCCATCGCCTGAAAGTGTGTCTTCTATCGCCGCATCCCCTCGTTCGAGCGGAATTCGAACGTGTTCTCCCGGTGAAGTCTTTTCAGATTTCCTTCAAGGCACTGAATGCGGTTTCGTCAGCCGATCTTAGGGAATTGCCGTTTCCCCGGGCCGCCGTTTATGTGATTGATGCGCAGGCATCTTCGGCCACGGTCCATTCTTTGATTGAACACCTCTTGGAACTCTATCCTAGCGCGCGAGTGGTCGTGCTTGCGTCAAAGCATACGGACGCGGAAACTTTCGAACTTTTGCGGATGGGCGTGAAAGGATTGCTCACATATGGCCAGCCCGAGAAGCAGTGGCAAGATGCCCTGCCCATGGTTGCGGCCGGCGGTTATTGGGTGCCCCGAGCGGTGCTGTCTCGATTTGTGGAATCGATAGTCGCAAGCCGAAAGACCGGGGCCGCACGCACGAAAACTCCCGGAACTTTGAGCCGGAGGGAAAAAGAAGTTCTCGACCCTCTTCTACAGAACCTGTCCAATAAGGAAATTGCAAGCCAGCTGAATATTTCCGAGCGGACAGTGAAGTTCCACGTGTCCAATCTGCTGGCAAAACACGGCGTTCGACGGCGTGCTGACCTGATCGTTATGCGCTTCCAGGAAGGCCAGCTCTCCGTCTGACTTCCGCTTGCCAACACTGCATCTTTAGCTTAGATTTTAGGCGGCCTTTCTTCCAGCCCGTCACGAGCGGTATTTCTGCTTGCTGACAGTCGCGGTATCCATATGTCACCTGTTGGCGCAGCAAAGAGTTCCGTGTCGGTGGGCAGCAGCTGGGAGTCTTGCAAGCAAAGTCCCGCAGAGCGTATTGGTACCGGTACTTTTGGTCTCTTCCCCTACATCGTTTGGGGCATTGCCTACGAACAGCCAAGATTGCTAGAAATGCAAGTCGGCCTTACAGAATAAGCCTATGAATTCATTGACGCAAACGACCGGTTCCCCAGCGCCGAAGCGGCAGTTGAAGCCAGGACCTCGCCTTTGGGCGATACGCGTGGTCATTGTCATCGCATTAATTTTTACCGTACGCTATTTTTATTGGCGCGTTGATGCAACCATGAACCCCGCGGCGAAGTGGTTTTTCTATTTGTTTTTGGTCGCGGAGATGTTGAACTTTATCGAGGCGGCTCTTTTTTATTTCACGACGTGGAAACCGTCCAACCGCCATCCGCAGCCGGCCGTGACGGGCCGCAGCGTCGATGTCTTCATCACAACGTACAACGAGCCCGTGAGCCTGTTGCGTGAGACAGCGCTTTGTGCCGTCAGCCTGACCTACCCGCACAAAACCTACCTACTCGATGATGGAGATCGCCCAGAAGTGGCCGAGCTGGCGCTTGAGCTAAATTGTTCCTACATTTCGCGCAAAGATCGCACAGGTGCCAAAGCCGGCAATTTAAACAATGCGCTGAAACAAACGGATGGGGAATTCATCGTGACTCTCGATGCGGATCATGTCCCCATGCCGGACATGATTGAGCAGTTGATCGGATTTTTCGCGGACTCTGCCGTGGGAGTGGTGCAAAGCACGCAAGATTTCTACAATCTCGATTCATTTCAACACAGCACTCATATTGAGAAGCAACGCGCGTGGCAGCAACAAGAACTCTTTTTTAGTGTGATCCAGCCCGGCAAGGACGGCTACAACGCAGCTTTTTATTGCGGCAGCCCGGCCATCCTGCGACGAAAGGCGCTTGAGGAAATCGGTGGATTTGCCACCGAGAGCATCACCGAAGATATGCATACGGGTCTGCGGCTGCAGAAAAAAGGATGGAAAGTCGCTTACTACAACCAAACCGTCGCGCGAGGATTGGCGCCGCAAACCTACCGGGGCTTTGCCATGCAATGGCATCGCTGGGGCCAGGGGGCCATGCAAGTGTTGCGCAAGGAAAATCCGATTTTTGGGCGCGGGCTCAGCTTTGGGCAGCGGGTAAACTATTTTGCGTCATTTTATTTTTACTGGATGAGCTTTCAAAAGCTGATCTATATCGCCACGCCGATCTTTTGCCTGCTGAGCGGGATTTACCCCCTGATTGCGACTCCAAAGACGTTCGCGATCTACTTCATCCCTTATTTCCTGTTGAACATCATCGCGACGGCATCGCTGCAAGGGGGACTGAGAGGCTTCTGGCTTAGCGAAGAATTCAATTTGATCAAGATGCCGGTGCTGATGGCGACGATTGCTGGATTATTCAAGGGGGAAACAGCGTTCAAAGTGACGCCGAAGGCCCGGGACACGTCTGCTCGTTGGACGGAAGTATGGCTTCAAAGTTTGCTTTCGATTGGCGTGATCATTGCACTCGCAGTGGGTGCTTGGAAACTCGCTCGCACGGCTCCGGGAGGCTATTTTTTCTGGGCCCTTGTTGTGAATATAGTGTGGGCTGCGTTCTATCTGATTTTGCTGATTCCGGTGATTGCACGAGCAGTGCAACACAAAGAGCTGCGTGCTACGTACCGTTTTCCCAACAGGCTCGACGTTCCGGTATTGTTTGGCTATAACTCTGATGGCGGGAGCCACGTGGTGGGGCGAGGGTTTGCTCGCAACCTGAATCGCAGCGGCTTTTCGCTGACGCAGAAATTGCCGATTGCTCCGGGGACGATTGTCGCATTGGAAATCGGTTTGCCAACGGGAACGGTTCGTGCCCACGGTCGCGTGGTTCGCAACCAGGAATTTTTTCGCGGTGAGAATAAACGCGTTTCGAGCGGCGTGATTTTCGAGCAGATTGATCCCGCTGACCAGGACGCTATTTCGAAGTACCTCTTCTGGGAGATCGCGCCGCGTCACGGAAGCATTCTGAGGCTCACACGCAAGAGCCAGACACGAAGTCAACCGCAGGCCCAAACGCGGAGCGCAAACACATGATTCGCGCGGTTGCTCTGGCGGCATGTCTTTTTGGTTTAGCCGGTCTGCTCGTTGTGCCAACTGCGAAAGGTGTGCCGCAAGGTTCGACGCTGGACCAAGCGCGGGCAGAAGCTGCTCAAGGACACTACGAGGAAGCAGGCCGGCTTTTTGGTCGAACTCTCAGCACCGATCCCAATAACATTGACGCGCTCGGCGGATTGGTTGATTCGCTCGTGGCCACGGGACATTGGCATGACTGCTTGCCCGCGCTGCAGCATCTGGTGCAGCTTCAACCCAATAATGCTGAGCGCGTTTTTCAGCTCGGTCAAATGGATAGCTGGCAGCCGGGCCATCGCGCAGAGGCGTTGCAACTGTTGAAGCGCGCAACAGAACTGAAGCCGTCTGATGTTCAATATGCGGATACGTACGCAGAAGTTCTGAGTTGGAGCAAATCCGGACGCTCGCAGGCGCTTGAGCTTTACAAGAAAGCGCTTGTCTTTGACCCAAACAGTGCGGCGGCTCTTACGGGCGAGGCGCAACTTCTTGCGTGGAGCGGGCGTTCCTCTGAAGCGATGGAGCTCTACGAGAAAGTTCTGCAGCAGGATCCCAACAATGTGGCAGCGCTGCGTGGCAAAGCCGAAATCCTCGACTGGCGCGGGCAGCACGCCGCAGCGATGAATCTTTATGAACAGGCGCACGGCCTGGCACCGAACGATTCGGCCACCATGTTGGGCTTGGCGCAGACTGAATACGAATCGGGCGAATACACGCGAGCCCGCGCGGACCTGGCGGAAGTGAAAGATATTGACACGCCTGAATTCAGGGATCTCCAACGCAACGTGAATCATGCGCTTGGCACGTACGTGGAGTTGGGATATGGACTGCGGCGAGACGGGAAAGTTCTGGATTACGATTCGGCTGAGGCGCTCGTTTCCACGCCGCTCGGTGGTTCCAACCGCCTGAGCGCGCTTTACCAGCCATTTCTTTTCAGGACCCAAGCCCGGAATTTCAATTCAAATTATTATGCACTGATGCTTGATTCGCAGCCCGATGAAAACGTCGTGACCCACGCGCAAATCGCCGCGCGAACCTATCCCGGTGTTTCCTCGCAAATCGAAGGCGCGTTTGACGCAACGTTCACGGTCCGGCCGTCGTTCAAACTCTACACAGGAGTTGAGCGAGAATCGGATCAGGAATCACTCGTGTCCACGCTGGGCGCGGACACCAGCGGAATCTTCGTGGGCCAGGTGGAAACAAACCTCGGCCACATTGGCGGGAGCTATTCAAATTCGCGGCGCAATTACGATCTTTCAGTCACTTACACGGACGGTGCTTACACGGGCGAGAATCTGGCGCCGAACCGCCGGTGGGGCTTGGACGGAAATTTTGGCAAATCAATTCGCGGCAATCATCCGTACATTCGCATTGCATATGGTGTCAGCTATCTGCAGTTTGATCACGATGCGGATTTCACGCCAGGCAGCGGAGAACCCGCGCGTGTTACAGGAGGCTATTACAGTCCCACGCGTTTTTTGTTAAATTACGGGCAGATTTTTCTTTCGACGAATCTTGGACGGCACGCCAAATGGGACATGGGAGGGTTGGCTGGCGCGCAGAATGCGGAAACAACCTTCACGGCATTTTCGAACACGCAATTTGCGTCGACATTTGCTACGCACTTGACCTGGAACATGAGCGAAAACAACGATCTTCGTCTGGGATACGATTACCTGAACACGTTTAACGCGTTTCACCGGCATCTTTTCGTCGTGAGCTGGCGGCACTATTTCTAACGTGCCGACACCCAGCATTTTTCCCCAAGATAATCCCAAGGGTGCGACTTCAGCGCCAAGCATGACCGTTCCGGCAGTCTCCAATTCGCGCCTCGCATCGGTGCAAAATTTTCTACTCAACTTTCGGTTGCCGCTTGTGGCGATCGTCGGACTCGGCTGGTATCTGCGCGCACGCAACCCGCACTATGCGAGCGCGTACATGGACGAATCGATTTATGTCCTCTTTGGACGGATGTTCCTTACGCGGCATTTCGAGGCCCCCCTGAATAATCCGCTGGATTCCAGTTTCGGATGGTATCTGTGGCCGATTCTCGCGGCATGGGCCGATAGGATTCGCGGACTGGCCGGCGTGCGGGAATTGGGCGCGGCGATGGGCGCACTAACGGTGTGGGCTGTATACGGTTTTTCGAACCGTGTCTTTTCGCGAGCCGTGGGCATGGCGGCCGCGCTGGTCTTAGCGTTGCTCGGCCCTGCGGTTATTGCTTCGCGCATCGCCACACGAGACGTTGGCTCGATTTTCTTTCTGGCCGTTGGTTTGTGGTTATTCGCGAGGGCTTGGCAGGAACAGGACTGGCCAACGTGGCTGGCGGCAGCGCTCAGCCTGTTCGCGGCGTTCTTATGTAAATATCTAATCGCAATCTATTTTCCCTTTCTGGTGATCCTCAGTTTGTGGAAGGGCCGTCGCGCGATTTTGGCTTTTGGACTATCGCTCACGATTCTGTGCTGCGCTTATGCCGTCTATTTCAGAGAATCGCTTATCGCGCTCGTGCAATATGGACGCTCATACGGGTCGCTGAAAGCGCCTGCTGCCATCGCCTGGCACATTTATTTTACCGATCGGCTGGATTTGTGGATTTTGTTTGGGCTTGCGCTGCTGGCGTGGGTACCGGATGGCAAAGCTTCATGGCGAAAGGTGGCGTTGCTTTTCGGCGGCAGCGCAATCATGCCGATTTTTCAGATTGTTTCGCGCGCGGATTACGACTACTGGAAGCACTTGAATTATTCGCTTCTCTTTTTGGTTCCTCTGGCGATGCACGGATTGATTCTCATCCTGCGGCGCATCGCGCCAGTGTCCTATTCGATTCCGGCAACGGTGATGGTTGGCTGTTTGGCGGCTGGACTTGGTTGGATGGGAAACGCGTGGAAGATCAATCGCTTCGTCTTCTGGCCGAACGTGGAAGCGGCGGTCGCCTATTTCGACGGCCATTTAGTGTCCGACGATCGCATTCTGATCGATGACACCGTGTTTCGATATTACTTCTCGCCGCCGCTGCGCCAGTGGCAAATGATCGACCCATTTTACTTTCGTTATGGAACCGAGACAGGATTTCCGGCTTATGCCGCTGCTGTGCGCGATGGTTCGTTCGACTACATCGTCCTTGATGGGGGCATTGGCGAGGACGCGCAAGAGATGCAGACCGCCATACGACCTAACCTCGCCGGCCACTACAATCTTCGCGTCAGCACACCGGATCCGGTCACGGGTCATGAGATTGAAATCTATGAACGGACGAATCCTGCCGCGATGGCCCCGGCTGAAAGCGGGCCTCAAGTTTTTGTCACGGCGCCCGCCAACGGAGCGCTGGTGCGCACGGATGGAGATTCGGCAACGCTTACCGGCACAGTGAAGGGCATCCAGGCAGGCGACTACGTGTCGGTGGATGTTTTTACGAACCACCGGTATCACCAAGGCGGGAAGATTTTTCCGGGCGCGCCCGAGGGTGCATTTACGCAGACCATCCATCTGGGAGGCGGCGGCCGCCAGCAGTGTTTTCACATTGTGCGCGTGCGCTTATTCGATCCAGCCGGGCATTTTCTCGCACGGGCGATGAACTTCGAGATTGCGCGAGCGAATCCAGATGGCAGTCCACCGAACTGCCGTTAAATGATGCCAAAAGCCCCTTCAATGCTGGGCTACACCCACTCAGCATCCTAACGATAAATTAACGAATCTAACATGCTATTCTTTTGAAGCAGGAAGAACTTGCCTTGGGTCGCAAAGAAAGCAACCTCATGGACATACGGGAAATTCTGAACAAACGGATCGTCATACTTGATGGCGCCATGGGCACCATGATTCAGGCTCTGGGGCTAGTTGAGGAAGACTATCGCGGCGAGGAATTTCGTGATCATCCAAAGGATTTGCGGCTGAACAATGATGTTTTGAACATCGCGCAGCCCCAGATTATCGAGTCCATCCACCGGCAATACCTCGAAGCGGGCGCGGACATCATCGAGACAAATACGTTCAATTCAAACGCCATCTCCATGGCGGAATATGGCCTGCAAGACCGAATCTACGACCTGAATAAGACTGGGGCTCAGGCCGCGCGGCGCGCAGTCGGGCATTTCATGAAGGGAAATCCCGCAAGCGCCCGATTCGTCGCAGGTTCCCTCGGACCAACGAGTCGCACCGCGTCGATGTCGCAAGACGTAAACAGCCCCGCTTCACGAGCAGCAACCTTCGATCAATTGCGCACTGCCTATTATGAGCAAGCGCGCGGGCTCATTGACGGCGGAGTGGACTTGTTGCTCGTGGAAACCATATTCGACACGCTGAATGGAAAAGCTGCGCTCTTTGCCATCGATCAGTATTTCGAAGACTCGGGCCGGCGCGTTCCCGTGATGGCTTCCGTGACGATCACGGATCAGAGCGGACGCACGCTTTCTGGGCAGACCGTCGAGGCCTTCTGGATTTCCGTCTCGCACATGAATCTGTTGAGCGTGGGAATTAACTGCGCGCTCGGTGCAAAACAAATGCGGCCGTACATCGAGGAACTTTCGCGTGTCGCGCCTATTTACATCAGCTGCTACCCGAACGCGGGTTTGCCAAATGCGTTCGGCGGATTCGACGAAACGCCGGAGTCCATGGCAACGGACCTGCGGGATTTCGCAGCCAATGGATGGCTCAATATTGTCGGCGGCTGCTGTGGGACGACTCCGGCGCACATCCGCGCGATTGCCGCGGCCGTGAAGGATCTGGAACCGCATGCGCTGGCCAGACCGGAACGCTATACGCGCTTCAGTGGGCTCGAGCCGCTGGTGATTCGGCCAGATACGAATTTCGTCAACATTGGCGAGCGTACAAACGTCACTGGCTCGCCGAAGTTTTCCAAATTAATTCTGAATGGGAAACTCGAAGAAGCCCTCGCCATCGCTCGCCAGCAGGTCGAAGGGGGCGCGCAGATCATCGACATCAATATGGACGAGGCGATGCTTGACTCCGAGCAGGCCATGACGACGTTTCTTCACTACATCTCATCGGAGCCGGAGATTTCCCGCGTTCCGATCATGATCGACAGTTCGAAATGGAGCGTGATCGAAGCCGGGCTGAAGTGCATTCAGGGAAAGGGAATCGTTAATTCCGTGAGCCTGAAGGAAGGCGAAGAGGCGTTCAAGCAGCGCATTCGGCTGATTCGCCGCTATGGCGCGGGCATGGTAATCATGGCGTTTGACGAGAGAGGTCAAGCCGATACCGTGGCGCGCAAACTGGAAATCTGCACGCGCTCATACAAAATTGCCACCGAGGTCGGCGTGCCGCCGGAAGACATCATTTTCGATCCCAATATTCTGACCGTCGCAACAGGAATGGAAGAGCACAACAACTATGCCGTCGACTTCATCGAGGCCACGCGACAAATCAAAGCGACGCTTCCCTATGTGAAGGTCAGTGGCGGCGTAAGTAATATTTCCTTTTCGTTCCGCGGCAACAACACGGTGCGCGAAGCCATGCATTCGGCGTTTCTTTATCATGCAATTCGCGCGGGCATGGATATGGGCATCGTGAACGCCGGTCAGCTCGGCATTTACGCGGAGATTCCGAAAGACTTGTTGGAACTAGTGGAAGACGTGCTGTTGAATCGCCGGCCGGACGCGACCGAACGTTTGCTGGCGTTTGCTGATTCCGTAAAGCAAAAAGGCAAGGCGCCGGTGGAGGAAAGCGCGTGGCGGCAAGGGGCAGTGGAAGAACGGCTGAAGCATGCGCTGCTCAAAGGTATTGTGGATTACATCGAAGCCGATACGGAAGAGGCACGCAAGAAATACGGTAAGCCGATCGCGGTGATTGAAGGGCCGTTGATGGATGCCATGAACGTGGTCGGAGATCTTTTTGGCTCAGGGAGAATGTTTCTGCCGCAAGTAGTGAAGAGCGCGCGCGTGATGAAGAAGTCGGTCGCGTATCTGCAACCGTTCATGGAAGCGGAGAAACTATCGAGCGGCATCGCGAAAGCCAAAGGAAAAGTGCTGCTGGCGACGGTGAAAGGCGACGTGCACGACATCGGGAAAAATATCGTTGGCGTGGTACTTGGCTGCAACAATTATGAAGTGATCGACCTGGGAGTGATGGTCCCGAGCGAAAAGATTTTGACGGCGGCTCGCGAAACAAACGCGGACATGGTCGGATTGAGCGGGCTGATCACGCCATCGCTTGAAGAGATGTCGCACGTAGCCAAGGAACTGCAGCGAGAGGGATTCATGCTTCCTCTTCTCATAGGCGGAGCGACAACGAGCCGCGTGCACACGGCGGTGAAAATTGCGCCCATGTATAGACAGCCGGTAGTGCATGTCCAGGACGCGTCGCGGGCCGTGGGAGTGGTAGCGAGCCTGCTCAGCACGGACCTGAAGGGCGGGTTCGTGGCGGAAAACGGCGCGGAGCAGGAAAAGACGCGCGAGAAGCACCGTGGACCGAAGACGCAAAATCTTCTGTCCTTTGCCGAGGCGCGTCAGAGGAAGCCCGTTTTCGATTGGTCCGGTTATCAGCCTCCGCGGCCTTCGTTTACGGGAGTCCGCTGCTACAAATGCGTTTCTCTGGCGGAAATCGTTCCGTATATTGATTGGACGCCATTTTTTCACGCATGGGAGTTGCGCGGAATCTATCCGCGGATTTTCGAACAGGACGGCGTGGGACCCAAGGCGAAGGAGCTCTTCGATGATGCGCAGAATCTGCTTCGCCGAATTATGGAAGAAAAACTTCTCGTTGCTTGTGCCGTGATGGGATTTTTCCCCGCCAATAGCGTGGTCGAAGATATCGAGATTTATACGGATGAATCGCGTTCCAGAATCCTGACGACATTTCACACGCTGCGTCAACAGATGGAGAAACCGGCCGGGGAATCGGAATATGCGTTGGCGGATTTTATCGCGCCGAAAGAAATCGGACTACCGGACTACTTGGGCGCGTTTGCTGTGACAGCGGGGATAAACATCGAGGCGATTGTGGCGCGATTCGAGAAGGCAAATGACGATTACAACGCCTTGATGACCAAAGCTCTTGCAGATCGTTTGGCGGAGGCGCTCGCCGAACTTACGCACAAACGAGCGCGCGATGAATGGGGCTTTGGCAAAAAAGAAACGCTGGCGCATGAAGATTTGCTGCGAGAACGCTATCGCGGGATACGACCCGCGCCGGGATATCCCGCTTCGCCTGATCATACGGAAAAACAGCAATTATTCGAGCTCTTGGAGGCACAAAAAAATACCGGCATTCAGCTGACCGAGAGTTTCGCGATGTATCCGGCCGCCTCGGTTTGTGGCCTTTATTTTTCGCATCCCAAGGCGAGATATTTTGCGGTGGGAAAGATTGATCGCGACCAAGTTGAGGATTATCACCGGCGCAAGGGCATGGACGTGCACGAAGTGGAGCGTTGGTTGGCGCCAAATCTGAACTACGATCCAGAAATGTGAGGTTCGCCGCTTAGGGTGTGATCGAGACGTTTCCGGATGAACCCAATTTGCAATACTATTTCTTCCAATACAAGTACAATATCACGCGCAGCAGAAAGGGAGATTGAAGATCCATGTCTGGACGTACTCCGCAGTATTTTTCCGGCAAGGAATTGAAGATCGGGATTATTGGCTGTGGCTACGTCGGACTGCCACTGGCATTACGTTTTGCCGAAACAGGCCATTTCGTATTGGGTCTTGATACCGATCCGGGGAAAGTGGAAAAGCTGAATCGTGGCGAATCATATATCAAACACATTCAATCCGAACAAATCGCGAAACACGCAAAATCGCGTCACTTTTCCGCCACCACCGACTTCGCTCAATTGCGCGACATGGACGCCGTATTGGTTTGCGTGCCGACGCCGCTTGACGACCGCCGGGATCCGGATCTTTCCTATGTCGAAAACACGGCGCGGTCCATCGCGCCTCACTTGCAGCGCGACCAATTAATTGTTCTTGAGAGCACCACGTATCCGGGTACCACCGAAGATCTCGTCTTGCCCATTCTGGAGAAGGGCGGCTTGTGGTGTCCCATTCAGGGCGCGACGAACCGCGATACAGGGCGTACCGATTTTTACTTGGCGTTTTCTCCGGAGCGCGAAGACCCAGGCAACAAGAATTATGGTCTTGCACAGATTCCGAAAGTGGTTGGAGGGATCAACGCAGCGAGCGGCGAGGCGGCCGCGAATCTCTACGCTCAGATTGTCGCGCGCGTGGTTCGCGTTAGCTCGACACGTGCGGCGGAGATGTCCAAGCTGCTCGAAAATATTTTCCGCTGCGTGAACATCGCGCTCGTCAACGAGCTCAAGCTCCTCTGCCAGCGCATGGGCATGGACGTTTGGGAGGTGATTGACAGCGCCGCCACCAAGCCGTTCGGCTTCATGCCGTTTTATCCGGGGCCCGGGCTCGGAGGACATTGCATTCCCGTCGACCCGTTTTACCTGTCGTGGAAGGCCAAGGAATACGATTTCTCGACGCGCTTCATCGAGCTGGCTGGCGAGATCAATTCCGCCATGCCGTACCACGTGGTCAATGCCGTCGCGGAAGCGCTGAACGAGCGGCAGAAAAGCCTGAAAGGCTCGCGGGTATTGCTGCTCGGCGTGGCTTACAAAAAAGACGTGGACGACTTGCGCGAATCGCCTTCGTTAAAATTGATGCAACTGCTGATGGAACGCGGCGCGCATCTCGATTACAACGATCCCTATTTTCCAGCGCTGCATAAAATGCGGCACTACGATTATTCCGCCATGCGCTCGGTGAATTTGAGTGCGGCTGCGCTGGCTTCATACGATTGCGTGCTGATTGCCACGGATCATTCGGCTTATGATTACCCCGCCATTGTGGAGGCGGCGCAACTGGTGGTTGACACGCGCAACGCGACGCGCAGCGTGACCAAGCATCGCGATAAAATCGCTCACTGCTGACGACCATTGTTTCTGTTGTTCAGCCATCCAAGGAGGGCAATACAATGCGCTACCTTGTGACAGGTGGTGCGGGCTTCATTGGCTCGAATATGGTCGACGAACTCGTGCGGCGCGGCCACGAGGTAACCGTGCTTGACGATTTTTCGTCGGGCAAGGAAGCCAACCTCTCCAGCGTCCACGGCAAGATTCGCCTGATCCGAGGAAGCATCTGTGATTTTGAAGCCGCGCGTGAAGCGTGTAATGGCGCCGACTACGTATTGCATTTGGCCGCGAGAACATCTGTTCCGCGTTCCGTCAAGGACCCGATTGAAACGAATCACATCAACGTGGGAGGAACGCTGAACGTTCTGGTCGCGGCGCGCGACGCGAAAGTCCGGCGCATCGTGTTTGCGGCGTCATCGTCGGCTTATGGCGAAACAATCACTCAGCCGAAGGTGGAAACGATGCCAGCGGAACCTATTTCACCCTACGGCGTGACGAAGTTGGCCGGCGAACTGTATGCGCAGGTTTTCGGGCGCGTGTATGGACTCGAAAATGTGTCGATGCGCTACTTCAACGTGTTCGGCCCGCGGCAGGATCCGACGTCGCAATACTCCGGTGTGCTGTCGCGCTTTATGCTGGCCATGTTGGAAGGAACTTCTCCGGTCGTATATGGCGACGGCGAGCAATCGCGCGATTTCACATTTGTCGACAATGTTGTGGATGCCTCGCTGCGCGCCTGTGAAGCTCCCGGCGCTTCCGGAAAGGTATTTAACGGAGGAACGGGTCTTCGCATCACGCTCAACGAAGTGCTGAAATTGCTCGGTAAAATCTGTGGGCGCGCGATTCGCGCGCGGTACGATCCTCCGCGTCCTGGCGATATTCTTCACTCTCAAGCGGACATCACGCGCAGCCGGCAGGTTCTGCACTACGAGCCGCTGGTGAATTTCGAAGAAGGATTGCGCCAAACATGGGATTGGTATTCGGCAGCCTACGCAAGAAAGTAAATCTTCGCGACAATGTCAACATTCACGATTCGCAATTTCGGCTGCAGGGCCACGCAAGCTGACGCTGCCTCGATCCGGCAAAGCTTTCTCGCGCAAGGATATTCGCTGGCGGAGACGGATTCCGTTGCGAATCTTGTTCTCCTGAACACGTGCACAGTGACGGCTGCTGCGGATGCGGAGGCACGTGACGCAATCCGCCGGATTCACCGCCAAAATCCGGCCGCGCGAATCGTTGTGACCGGATGTTACGCGCAGCGTGCTCCCGAAGAATTAGCGGCGATCGACGGCGTTGCATGGGTGATAGGCAATTCGCATCAGACGGAGATACCGTCGCTCGTTGAGAGTGAAAGCTTGGTCTCCATCGCAGGTCTGGCGCAACATGGTTCTCTGCCGGCGCAAATTGTTAGGGAAGAGATGCGCGGCGCGAGAGATTTGGAGGTAGTTCCGCCCGAAGGCATTCTTGGAGAGCGCACGCGTCCAACATTGAAAATTCAGGATGGCTGCAACCATCGCTGTGCCTACTGTGTGATTCCGTTCGTGCGCGGGCGCAGCCGCAGCCTTTCGCCAGATCGTGTGCTTTTTGAGATTCGACGATTGGTTGATTTTGGAGCGCAAGAAATTGTTCTGAGTGGAATCGACTTGGGAAGCTATGGTCGTGAATTGAGCCCGCGCACGACGCTCTACGATTTGATTCCGCGAATTTTGGATGAATCTGCAATCGAAAGATTGCGGCTGAGTTCGATTGAGCCGATGGACGTGACGCAGGACTTCGTGGACTTAGTTGCTTCTAGCGACAGAATCGCTCCGCACTTTCACATGCCGCTGCAATCGGGGTCGGGCCGCATTCTGCGTTCTATGCACCGATGGTACCGCACCGCGCATTATGCCAGGCGAGTCGAAATCATCCACGAGCGATTGCCGCACGCTGCGATTGGTGCGGATGTCATCGCCGGATTTCCGGGCGAAACGGAAGAAGAGCACCGCGTGACGATGGACTTCATCGAGGGCCTGCCGCTTGCATACCTGCATGTATTCGCCTTTTCAGCGCGCGAAGGCACTGAGGCCGGCAAATTGGTTGAAACAGTCAATGACAGCGTGATCCATCGCCGTGCTCGCGAACTGCGGGCGCTCGGAGAGGCAAAAGCGAAGGCGTTTCGCGCTTCTCAGAAGGGAAGAACGTTGCGAGTTCTTACGCTTGAGCGAAAGAACGGCGATTCGACTCCCGCCATCAGCGGGAATTTCCTGAAAGTACGCCTGGCTGGCCTGTGGTCTCGCAATCGTTGGATGCATATAATTTTCGATGAATCAGACGCGCCGCTAATGCCGCAGCATGTTGAGGCTTAGCTTTCCAGAATCACCTGGGCGAAGGCAAGATTTCCTGCATGAGTGACGGAAAGTGCGAAGCGGTTTGCACCGAGGCGCGTAGCGTGCTCCCCGGCCTTACCGTGCAGATACAAGACGGGCTTGCCACCCGGCTCGTTCTTCACTTCAATGTCGCGCCAGCGCACACCGCGTCTCCAGCCGGTACCTAGCGCCTTCATCGTGGCCTCCTTTGCGGCGAAGCGCGCCGCGTAGCGCTCGAATTTGTT
>DASYYI010000290.1:0-3277 GCA_035933995.1 Candidatus Acidiferrales bacterium
GCAGGCTCGCGCTGCGGTAAGAATCTTACGCGACTGCGCCACGGTGAACGCGCCGCGGTCGCAAAACACATCGCAGAACTCCGCAAGATTTTCGGTCGCAACTTGCGGCAGCCATTGGCGGCAGATCAACTCGACATAGGCGTCCGGCGTCTTGCCTGCCCGATTGCGATATTCGTGCGGGACCACGTGCGCGCCAAGAAACGTGCGCACAATGTCGAGCGGCTGCTCGCGTTCCAGTTCGCGCAGGACCAGGAGAATCTTGCGCTCGCTTTCCCACGTGAGGCCGTAGCCGGATTTTGCTTCGAGCGTGGTGGTTCCATGCGCGGCGAATTGCGCCAGATGCGCGAGCGCGCGTCGTTTCAAATCTCCGGATGATGCCCTGCGAAGTTTTTGCGCACTGTTATGAATTCCGCCGCCAGCGCGGGCGATTTCTTCGTAAGTAGCGCCGGAGATGCGCTGTTCGTATTCGGCCGCGCGCGAGGCAGGAAAAACAAGGTGCGTATGCGCATCAACGAAGCCGGGGAGGACAACGCGGCCACCGAGATCGATTTTGCGCACGCGGCGGAATTCAGGCAGGCGTTCGACGCGGCGACGCGGGCCGACGGCGGCGATGCGTCCGTCGCGAATCAAAAGCGCGCCATCGCGAATGATGTCGAGATCGCCGAGCGCGCGGCCACGGCGTGGTGCAGCGCCGCGCAGAGTGATAAGTTCGGTGCAGCCGGTGATGAGGGTGTCTTTCGGTTTCGGCGCGGCGTGGACTTTTCTCACGGCTGCCAACGGTACTGAAAAGCGCAGCGAGGTGCAAGCGGCGTCACGCGTCGCTCGCGGACTTAATCTACCCACCGAAACAAAAATCGCTTCCCTTGCGGAGTTTTCTACGGACGGCGGTTCCAACAAAGCTCTCCGCTTATGCTAACGTGATTCATCGCGTGCAAGAGCGATGCGAAGGAAATTCGCGGGAGATTTGTCAAAGAAACTCCGGGTCACACGATAATTTCGCGGCTCGTTTTCGACATTTCTAATCGGTACAACAGATTATTAGAATTTCTGTTAACTAACACAAAACAAAAGACGACCGTACATTCTAATCGGTACAAAATAGCGCTTGTCGCGACATGGTATTTCGAGGCGAAACGATTGGCGCAAAGCGGCAGACGGCGGCCAAACGCAAATCTCGGAGTATACTTCGGGCGCCTTAATTGCTGGCGATGGACGTTTCAGCGTGGGGGAGAAAAATGCGCAGATGGATCGCGGTCGCGGCGGTGATGTTCGTGGTAAGCGGACTGGCATTCGCTTTCGCGGCGCATCAGATGCGGCCCGCGCTGGCACAAGGCGGCGCGCAAGATCGCGAGTTCGATGTTGTGATACGCAACGGGCACATCATCGACGGTACCGGCTCGCCGTGGTATTCGGGCGACGTTGGGATTCGCGGCGGCCACATTGCGGCGATTGGGAATTTATCGCACGCGCACGCAAAGCAGGAGATTGACGCGGCGGGACGCGTGGTCGCGCCAGGATTCATCGACATGCTGGGCCAGTCGGAAGTGACGATGCTGGTCGATCCGCACGTGCCGTCGAAGATATTTCAGGGAATCACGACAGAAATTACGGGCGAGGGCGATTCGGTCGCTCCGCAGACCGATGCCACCTTGAAGGATTTTCATGCCGAATACCAACATTACGGAATTACGCCGGACTGGCGAACGTTCGCGCAATATTTTGCGCGGCTGCAGAAACAGGGAATGGGAATCAACCTGGGAACATATGTGGGCGCGACGCAGCTCCGCCGCTATGTGATTGGTGACGCGGACCAGAAGGCGACGCCTGAGCAACTTGAAAAGATGAAGGCGCTAGTGGCGGAGGCGATGCGCGAAGGTGCGATGGGATTATCGACGGCGCTGCAATATCCGCCCGCGCCGTACGCGTCGACCGATGAGCTGATTGCGCTTGCGTCGGTGGCCTCGCAATATGGCGGGATTTACGCGACGCACATGCGCAATGAAGGTGATGGCGAAATGGCGGCGCTCGAGGAGACGGCGCGAATCGCGAGAGAGGCGCGCATTCCGGTGGAGATTTTCCATCTGAAGACCGCGGGCAAGCCGAACTGGGGAAAAATGCCGCAGGTGGTCGCGTTCATAGACAAGCAGAGGAGCGAGGGACTCGACATCGAAGCCGATACGTACGCGTACACCGCATGGAACAACGATCTCGCCGCGTTTATTCCGCCGTGGGCGCACGACGGCGGCGATGCGAAGATGATTGCGCGGCTGAAGGATCCGGCCACTCGTGCGCGCATCCGCAAGGAAATGGAAACGCGCTCGACTTCCTGGGACAACGAATGGCAGGAGATTGCAGGGCCGGAGGGCGTTCTGATCAGCTCGGTACAAGATCCTGAACTGCTTTCATTGCAGGGGAAAACGCTCGCCGACATTGCGAAGATGTGGCATGAAGATGCGATCGACGCTCTGTGTGATTTGCTCATCAAAGACAATGCCTTCACGAATGTTTCTGTGTTTGGGATGACGGAGTCCGATGTGGAACTGGCGCTGAAGCAGCCGTGGGTGTCGATTGACAACGATTACGGCGGAATGTCCCCTACCGGACTGCTTGGAAAAGAACACGCGCATCCGCGCGCGTATGGGACGTTTCCGCGAATTCTTCGGAAGTTTGTGCGCGAGAAACATTTGCTGACTCTGCCCGAGGCAATTCGAAAGTTTGCCGCGCTGCCCGCGCAGCGCGAGCATCTGACGGATCGCGGAGTGCTCAAGAAAGGGATGTGGGCGGATGTCGTCGTGTTCGATCCCGCGACAGTGCATGACGTCGGGACGTACGAAAACCCGAATCAACTTGCCGTCGGGATGGATTACGTGCTCGTGAATGGCGTGCCTGTGATTGCGGATGGAAAAATGACAAATGCGTTGCCGGGCAAAGTTCTTTATGGACCGGGTTACGTGGGGCGCGCGCAAGAGAGGTAGAATCAGGTCGAGGGGATATGGCGATGCGAATCATTCGGCTGCTTCCGGCAATTCTTTTGATTCTTGGTGCGACTTCGTTCGTGCGCGCGGCGAATGGCCCCGCTCGTTTTGATGGGCGGCGTGCAAGAGCGCAAAGCAGCGGGTTGGGAAGCGTAAGTTTCCCGATTTCGTGCGCGCCGGCGGTGCAGTCCACATTCAATCAGGGCGTGGCGCTGCTGCATTCGTTTCAATATCAGGAGGCGGAACAGACTTTCACGCAAGTGGCGCAGCAGGATCCGACCTGCGCGATGGCGTACTGGGGC
>DASYYI010000298.1:0-7347 GCA_035933995.1 Candidatus Acidiferrales bacterium
GGGGAGAGCGGAAAGCGGTACCCACACGTCATAGATAGCTCCGGGACTTAGGCTGTCAAATCGCGCATCGGTGACGCCGATAATCGTGAACGGAACAGTGTTCAACCGAATGGTTTTGCCAATCGCCGATTGCGAGCCACCGAACTGTGTTTTCCAATACCCGTAGTTCAGCACCACCACCGGCGGCGCGGAAACAGAATCATCGTTCGGCGCAATCAGTCGCCCTGCCGCCGCGCGAATCCCCAGCGTCGGGAAAAAATCGCCGGAAACTCCTTCCGCGCCAAGGACACTTGCTGTGCCGTTCCCGCCCAAGTCAAGCTGGCCCGCGCTCGCAAACGCCGCGACGCTCGAGAACGCCTTCGCCTGCGCAGCGACGTCGTGAAAAAACGGCTCCGAAAACGAGCAACTGGAATTTGGTCCGTTGCGTTCGCGGTGCTGGTTGCAATCGCCGTAACTGCTGCTGCTGTGAATGTCGGGCCTCCCACGCGTGCTCCACTTCAGCAGCACTAGGCTCTGCGCATCCTGCACCGGCAGCGAACGCATCAGGATCGCGTCAATCATGCTGAAGATCGCCGTGTTCGCGCCAATCCCCAACGCCAGCGTCAGTATCGCCACCGCCGCAAATCCCGGCGACTTTGCCAGCATCCGAAACCCATACCGAATGTCTTGCAGCAGTCTATTCATGGCGCGTCCTCATAGTGGCACTGCCTCGCTTTTTCGGATGCCCCATCCTGTTTTACCCTGCCTGCCCTGACGCAGGAAAGGACGAAGGAAGGGAGCGCCCGCCCTAACAATGGCGCGAAGGGTGGGGTCTTTCGTCTTTAGCTTATCCCCGCACGCTCGCGACTCGTCCTGTCATCCCGAGGAGCCACGCGACGCGCTTCTTGCGTTCCGGATGTCTCTTCGGCATCCGCTTCACCCTTTTTCGAATTTCGCTTTTCGAGTTTCGAATTTCGAGTCCCGTCTTTCTGGTCCAAGCCCTTGACTATCAACTATTCATAGCGCAGCGCCGCCATGGGGTCCAGCCGTGACGCCCGTCGCGCCGGCAAAAAGCTCGACGCAAATCCAATCGCTGCCAGAATCACCACCGCCAGCGCCAACGTAATCGGATCCCGCGCCTTCAACCCAAACAGCAGCGAACTCGCCGCCTTGCTCCCCGCCAGCGTCAATCCCGCGCCAACTATGACGCCGATGCCGATCAGAATGCCCACTTCGCCCAGAATCAGCCGCAGCACGCTGGACTGCTGCGCTCCCAGCGCCATGCGTATGCCAATTTCGTTGGTGCGCTGCGTCACGGTGTAGGAGATCACGCCATAGATTCCGATGGCCGCCAGCAGAATGGCCAAGCCGCCGAAAAATCCGCACAGTGTGGCCATCAGTTCATCCTGCACCAGTGATTCGCGAATCTGCGTGCTTAGCAGCTTGAATTGAATGTCAATTTCGGGGTTCACGCCAGTAAACGTGGCCTTCACGGAGTTGAGCAAACCGGCCATTCCACCGCGTGAGCGTATCAGAAACGTCGCACCGGGATAAATGAACGGCGCTGCGAGCTGCGTGCGTGGGAAGTACATGACTGGCACCATCGGCTCATGCATGTCGTTGTAAACTGAATCATTTACTTCACCGACGACGTTGTAATACCGCGGCGGTTTGCCCGGATTGTTCCACACGCGAAACCGCATGCCGATAGGACTCTTCGCGCCGTTCAGAAACTGTTTCACGAAGGTCTGATTCACGATGGCGACGCGGGGCGAGTTAGCCGTGTCATCAGTATTGAAATCACGGCCCGCCAGCATCGTGTTTTCGATGGTCTCGAAATATCCCGCGCTCACATAGTCTTCCCACGAGGCGCCGTGCGGATGGCCCCCTTTGTCGTCGAGGACCCAATCATTGCTACTGCTGCCGCTGACCGGCGAGCGATTCGACGTTGCAGCTGCGGCGACTCCAGGAATCGCGCGGACGCGTTGCAGCAGGTCGTGCATAAATGGTTCTTGCTGCGGTGTGGCCACCTTCAGCCGCGTAAAATCTACGTTCGCAACCAGGATGCCGTTCTCCTGGAAACCTGGATTACGGGTCATCAAGTTGCGCAGGCTGCGCGCGAACAGCAGTGCGCCTGCGAGAAGCACCAGCGATAGTGCCACCTGCGAAGCCACCAACATGCGCTGCAGGCGAAAGCGCTCGCGCCCGGCGGTCATGCCGCGGCCTCCTGTTTTAAGAACCGCGCCGGGAGGTATGTTGCCGGAGCGCAGAGCGGGAGCCAGTCCGAAGAGTACCGTGGTAAGAATTGCCAAACCTCCGGCAAAGCCGAGCACGCGCCAGTCCGTCGGCATATCGAGAAAAACGGGATTATCGGGTGTGCTGATGAAGGCGACCAGCGACTTGCTGAGCGCCGCGGCCAGAAATCCTCCACAAACCGCGCCCGCAACGGCGAGCAGCGCGCTTTCGGAAAGCAACTGGCCAATCAAGCGTGCGCGTGAAGCGCCGAGAGCCAGTCGCACGGCGATTTCGCGTTCGCGGGAGCTCGCGCGCGCGAGCATCAAATTTGCCAGATTCGCGCACGCGATCAGCAGCACCAGGCCGGAAAGGCCGAGCAAAAGCCAAAGGGGATCAGAAGCGTCGTCGCGCATCTGCGAAAAGCCATTCGCCGCGGTGCGAGCTTCGAGTTTGTAAGCAAGATAGTGCTTTACGCCCTCCGCGTCATACTGCGGCGGAATCGTTTCGTGCAGCGCCGCCGGCATGATGGTGCTCAGCTGCGCGGTGGCGCGCTGCAGCGTCCAGTCGGGCTTGAGACGTCCGAAAACCGAGAGCCACCAGCTCTCGCGGGGCCTGTCGCCGGTGATGGCGCTGAACTGCCCGCGGATAATCGGCTCCGCGCAGATGGGGATGGCGATGTCGAAGCGGTCGCCGACGGAAACTCCGTAAAAACTCGGCGGCGTCACGCCCAGAATCGCAAACCGATGGCCGTCCAATGTAAGTGTTTTCCCAATCACCGAGGCGCTTCCGCCGTACCGTCGCTGCCAGAACGAGTAACTGAGGTTCACTACGCCCGCGCACCCCGTCTGGTCGTCGCTCGACGAAATCAGCTGTCCAAGGAACGGCGGCACGCCCAACGTACTGAAGAAATCTCCGCTGGCGTAAAGCACCTGAGCCATGTCTACTTCCCCGCCAGTAGCGAGGTTGTGCCGGTTGCTGCCCCACGCAGCAATTGTAGAGAACGCTTGCTGGCGCTGCTCAACCTGCTGCCAGAGGGGAAAAGAGAATTCGGCATACGGCCCGTTAAAGTTTCCCGAGCCCCAATGATTCTTGTTGATATGCACGATAGCAAGAGTAGTGGGATCTTTGACTGGCAGCGTGCGCAACCGCACCGCATCAATCAATTGAAAAATCGCCGCGTTCGCGCCAATTCCCAGCGCCAGCGTCAGTATCGCCACCGCTGCAAATCCCGGCGACTTCCCCAGCATCCGCAGTCCGTATCGCACGTCCTGCAGCAATGTTCCCATCGCACCCTCACATTCGGGAATACGCACCGCGAAGGGCGCAAGTTCGGCCCCCACCTATATCCAGACGTGCGCCCGCCCTCTTGGAAAGCAACAGCCTACAAAATTTCCCGGCGCGTGCGCGCCTTTTGTCGGGTGCGGCACCTCGATGCCGCTTTGCTTTTACGCGTGCCCCATCCTGTTTACCCTGACGAAGGAGGAGCGCTCGCCCTAACAATGGCGCGTTGGCCTTCGATTTTTCGGGTGCCCCATCCTTCGCGCTCCTTGCGAAGGGTGGGGCTTTTTCGTTCTAAACTTTTCGCGCTTTATTTAATTTGTCTCCGCCCACTCGTGACTCGTACTGTCATCCCGCCTGCCCTGAGGCACGAACGGAGCCCTGCCTGCCCTAACGCAGGAAGGGTCGCCTTGTTCTGGCGAACGGCGGTGAGGGATCTGCTTTGCCTTTGCGGGTGCCCCATCCTGAGCGCCGTTTGCGAAGGGTGGGGTTTTTCGTTCTAAGCTCTTCGCTTCTCGCCTTTCGCGCTTTCGGAGGTTAACCGCTCCCCACTGCCTCACTCCGCCTTGGCCGTTCCGCTCTGAATCGCCTGCGTCAGCATCGCGCGCAACTTTGCCGCCACATCCGTCCCAATTTTCTCCGACTCGTCACCCAGAGCGGACTGCTTATCCCCGAGCGCGGATTGCTGGTCTCCGAGCGCCGACTGCTGATCGCCCAGTTTCGACTGCACGTCGCCCGCCTGCGATTGGAGTTCCCCCAGTCGGCTCTGCAAGTCTCCGATCTCCGACTGCAAATCGCCAAGCTCCGATTGCGTTCCGCCCTGCGCGCTCAATCGCTTCGCGTTCGCCTCCACCTTCTGAAAGTCCGCGCTCATGTCCGGCACCGGCACTTTCACTTCACGCTGCTGACGCCCAAAGTCGCGCTGTTTCTCCCCGAGCGCGCGCTGCTTTGCGCCAAGCTCGGATTGCTGTTCCTCGATACTCACAAGAGGACCGAATAGGCCGCGCGCACTCTTCACCGTGGCGGCGTCGCTGACCTCGTATGCCTTCCCGTTGAGGTGAAATGTAATTTTTGTTGGCTCAATTCTCGCCCGCAGTGACGCTTCGTCGTCCGCGCCTTCGTCCGACACTGTGCACCTGCTGTCCCCCATGCTGATTCCAATGCCGCGATCATCCGACGTCGTGGCCCAGCAATGATCCCCCCTTCCTTCCACGTGCATGTCCACGCTCCCGCCGTCGCTGCGGCTGATTAGCGTGAACGTATCATTCGCGTACTTCGTTTGCGCGTGCGCCAAAAATGGTGCAACGCTCGCCGCCACCAGCGCTGTCGCCGCGGCAATCGCGAACCATTTCACATTTCTCGCCACACTCTTCGTCGAAAGCATTTTCTTCATGTCTCGTTCCTCCAAATTCCCTGCTCGTCACTCACCCGCCACAGCTTTCTCGCCTTTGCGGGTGCCCCATCCTGAGCGTTTTTCGCGAAGGGTGGGGGTTTTGTGATCATCGCTCCACTCATCACTCGTTCGCCTGAGCAAATTTTGCCAAGGGTCCTTTGCTCTTGGACGTTTGCTCACTCCGAACTCGCGACTATCAACTGTCAACTCAACGGCGTTGTCCGCTCATCATTCATCCACCGCTTCCGTATGCCCAGACTTTTCTAGCCACTGCTTTTCACTCTGGCTTCGCAATTCCCTTCGCGATCGCGTCGTCAAACATCCCCCGCAACTCGCGTGACGCCTGTCGCGCCAACTCGCCTTGTTGCCGTCCCAATTCCCCTTGCCGCCGCCCAAGCTCGCCCTGCTTGCGTCCCAGTTCTCCCTGTTGCCGCCCAATGTCCCGCTGCCCAACGCCTGCTTCCGCTTGGAACCGTCCCACTTCGCCCTGCAACCGGCCCAGCTCCCCCTGCAATTGCCCCAGTTCTCTTTGTGTCGCGCCCGTAGCCTGCAGTTCCTTCAGTCGCGCGCGCACTTCTTCGAGTTGCGGCGTGACGTCGTGTATTTTCACTTTCACATCTTCCATCTGGTTGCCCAGCGCTTCTTGCTGTTTCCCCAACGCTTCCTGCTGACGTCCAAGCTCCTCCTGTTGTTTCCCAAGCCCTTCTTCGGGAGCGAACAGCGCCTTCGCCTTGGCGATGAAGGCCGGGTCGGTGATAACGTAGGATTTTTCGTCGCGCTCGAACCAAATCAGGTCTCCTCCGCCCATTTTTTTGCGAAGTCTCTGCGCATGCTCCACATCCTCTTCCGACCCTGACATCGTCACGCTGTTCGAATCGCCCGTCATCATCACGTAACGTGGCCCGTCATTCGAATATCCGTAACCATACGAATAGGACCGTCGCTGCGCCTGCGCGGCTTCTTCGAGATCGCGCCTAGCTTCTGCGAGCGCCTCATTTGCGCCACGCATCTGCGAAGCATCCTTTTCTTCCATCATTCTTTGCGCCCTTTCGAGCGCTTGCCGCGCCGCGCGGACTTGCGCCGAGTCAGCTTCCCCCGACGCCTGTTGAGCTTTCATTAGCGCTTCCTGCGCCGCGCGGATTTGAGCGGAAGCGGACCCCGATTGCGCGTCCGCGTCTTGAAGCTCCTTCAGCGCCATGCGCAATTGCGCTTCTGCGTCCTGATCAGAAACCGAATCGCCCACCGCGATCATCGCTTGCGGCGCGACCTGGGTCATCGAGCTCATAAGGGTGACTGGCGCTGGTGACGCTACTCGCACAACGGGCCCGGCCAATGCCGCCGGTGCCACAGGACCGTTTGCGATTGGTCCAGGAATAATCGGCGCATTTTCAGGCGCACCGGGAGCCGGCGCGATCACGGGAGCGCTCGCGGGCACAGGTGTCGCCGACGGCGCTTGCGGCGTCGGACCCGGAGTAAGTTCTCCCGCGCCCGGACCCGGTTCTGTCGGAGCCGCTGGCAACGCAGGCGCGACAACGCCCGGTGTCGTCGGAGCCGGTGTGATCGCCGCCGGCGCAACCACGCCCGATGCGTTCGGAGCCGCTGGCAGCGCAGGCGCCATCGGCCCTCCTGCCTTCACTACATTTCCGGCCTTCTTGGGCGCGTTGTCTTGCTGCGCCAGCAATGGATGCGCCGAACCAGCCACGAAAACCAGCGGCGCCGCAACCGCAACGATCATCACGGCCAGCCATTTCTTCATCGCATGACTCCCCTTCCACGACAGAATTCTTTCCACGCGCCTCTCCGCACGGCATCCATTCGCCATCGAAATGCCTTCCCAATGAATCCTTCCCGGCGCAGCCTCCAACTCCGCGAAAAATCCCAGCAGCGTCTCCGCGTAACGCGCCTGATCCGCGCCGCCTGCCAACGCCGCTTCGTCGCTCGCCTCTTCGGCCAGTTCCGTAATTTGCCTGTCAATCCACCACGACAGCGGACTGAACCAGAAAATCGCCCGGTGAATCAGCGACAATCTCTGCGTCAGCGCATCGCGACGCGCCACGTGCGAAACTTCGTGCGCCAGTATCGCGTCCAACTTCGCTTCATCCCATTCGCGCCAGTCCGTCGGAAGCAAAATCACCGGATGCAGCACTCCCATCGTCGCCGGCACGGAAAGCATTTTCGTCTCAGCCAGTCGCGGAGTGCTTTCCAATCCGCCCATGCACGCGCGCATGCGCACCAGTCGAATCGCTTCGCGCTCATGAATCTCCTCCGATGCGCGTTCCAACCGCCAACTGAAAAACATCCCCACAACAAGCCGCGCAAAAAATAGCACCGTCACCGCAAAATAAATCGCCAGCCCCACCGCGACCCATGAAATCAACGAGCCTTTTGTCGCCCGCGATGCTGCAGCGATGGGAATTGCCGTTCTACGCGCAGTCTGCGTGGAAGTGTCACGTACGGGGCGC
>DASYYI010000300.1:0-2968 GCA_035933995.1 Candidatus Acidiferrales bacterium
AGATACAAAATCGCGCCTGCATAGATCCCGCGCCGCGTCGGCTCGAGCTCGTCGATAATTTCCATCGCGCGCACTTTCGGCGCGCCGCTCAGCGTTCCCGCGGGAAAGCACGCCATCAAAGCATCCAGGCAATCAATGTCCTTGCGCAAGCGCCCGCGCAAACTCGACACCAAGTGCATCACATGCGAATACCGCTCGACGAACATCAACTTCTCCACCTTCACCGAGCCGTACTCGCAGACGCGTCCCAAGTCGTTGCGTCCCAGGTCCACCAACATAATGTGCTCGGCGCGTTCCTTCGGATCGGCAAGCAATCTTTTTTCAAGCAGTTTGTCTTCGCGTTCGTCGCGGCCGCGCGGCAGCGTTCCCGCGATAGGCCGGTAGTACACGTCGCGTCCTTGCACCTTTACCAGCATCTCGGGCGAACTTCCCACCACCGCCAGCTCGCCCAGGCGTAAAAAATAAAGATAGGGTGACGGGTTCACCACGCGCAGCGCGCGATAAATCTCAAATGGATCGGCCGTCGTGCGCGCGGAAAATCGCTGGCTGGGGACAACTTGGAAAATGTCCCCGGCTCGGATGTATTCCTTGGCTCTGCGAACCGCGGCCAGGTAACGCGACTTTGTGAAGTTCGAAGACACGCGCAATGCCGACCGGCCTTTCGCCTTGGGCACTCTCGGCAACGGCTGTTCGAGCTTGCGGCGCGTGCGCGCGATTTCGCGCACCGCAGCGTCATATTTCGCGCGCAAGCTTCCCTGCCCTTCGGTGAACACATTGCGCACAATCCATACCCGATGCTGCACGTGGTCAAACACCACTAGCCCATGAAAAAACATCAACACTGCATCATCGAGCTTCAGCTCATCTTCGCCCGTCGCCGGAATTCGTTCGATCAGCCGGACCATGTCGTATGCGAAATATCCAATCGCTCCACCCACGAGCGGCGGCAATCCGCTGACCTTCACCGGACGGTACCGGCTCACACGGCTGCGCAGCAGTTCGATGGGATTCGCGTCGATTCTTTCCACGCGATTGCCAATCTCGACCCTGCACGAACGCCCCCGCGACCGGAACACTTCCGTCGGATCCACGCCGAGAAACGTGTACCGTGCAATATTCTCGCCTCCCTCAACGCTTTCGAGTAAACACGAATATTTCGCATCGCGCGCCAGCTTCAGATACGCGGCCACTGGCGTCAGCAAATCCGCAGTGATTGTCTCGTACACCGGAACGAAATTCCCTTTCCGCGCCAGTTTGCGAAACGTCTTGTAGTCGGGCTGGGTCATTTCTCGCCGCGTCCTTTTTCCTCGCGCCTCAGCGCTGCAACCACTGCCTCCCGCATCGTCTTTTCCGGAGCACGCTCGCCCATCCAGATTTCCCACTGCGCAATTCCCTGCGCCAAAAACATATCTAGTCCCGAAACTGTTTCGATGCCTCGGCCCGCGGCAAGTTGCAACAGTTTGGTCCGTTGCGGCCGGTAGATTGTGTCAAACACCAGGCGGCAATTCAGTTCGCGGCCTTCCAGCGGAGAATCGCCCGTATGCGGATGCATTCCCACCGGCGTTGCATTCACGATGGCATCGAAAAATTCGCGCCGCAGAGCCTGGCGCGGGATAGCTTCCCCGTGAATCGCGCGAGCCAGCTTTTGCGCCCGCTCGATTCGCCGCGCACAGATCGCAACTACTGCGCCTCCGCGCGCCAGCGCAAACGCCACCGCTCGCGCCACTCCGCCTGCCCCAACAATCAGCGCGCGGCTGCCCGCAATCGGCATTCGCCGCTCGAGCGCCCGCAGCACTCCGACGTAGTCCGTATTGTAGCCGAAGAGTTTTCCGCGCCCACGCAACACCACCGTGTTCACGGCGCCAATTTCTGCCGCCAATGGATCAGAATCATCCAGATGACGAAGGATGCGCTGCTTGTGCGGAAGTGTAATGCTGAAACCCTGAAGACCAAGCGGCTCGATCGCCGCAACAAAATCGTCTAGGTCGCGCACGAGAAACGGAAGATAAACCGCATTCACTCGCCGCGCGGCGAATGCCGTGTTATGCAGAACCGGCGAAAGCGAGTGCTCAATGGGATCTCCGATCACTCCATAGACACGTGTTTGACGGTCGAGCTTGCCCGCTCGATATAGTTCCGTCATTTCGGCAAGCGGCGCCTGGCCCGGCGCAGTCGCCACTTCCACCGGCGCGTAAGCAAGCGCGCTGCCTTCGCGCAACGCTAGAATTCGGGCGGGAGTTGCCATTTCGCCCATCGGCACGGCAATCACATTCCGTTTACCCCGCGCCAGCCTAAGGACGTGCAGGCTTTCACCGATCGAATTACACTGCGTTGCAATTTTCACCGCTTCGAAACCAACCGCTCGCGCAGTCCGCTCAAGCTCGCGCGACAATCGGCCTAATTCTGATTTCTTCGGCGTTCTTTCGAAATCGTGAAACGAAAGAATTCGCCGCGCCCCGAAGGTGCAAAGACCGCGCGTGAACCCTCCACTTCCCTCCACGCTTTCAAGTTCCAGGTCAATCCACCGGCAGCCCGCTCCAATCGCACGGCGCAACACGGCAAGCTGCCTCGTTGCACTCTTCGAAAAATTCCCTCCCGCCTCTATGCGACGGCAGGTGGCGATCAACGTTACTCTCCGACCGAATCTTGCGCGCCCCAGCCGAATCAGAAAGACTCGCAATTCCCGATCGTTGCGCAGCCAGTCCAGCCGCAGTTCGACGGTCCGCGTATGGCGCACCGCCTCGCTAAGTTGCTGCCACATTTCGCGCGCAGTCGTAGCCGCGATCACTCCACAGATTCGGTCCTCGCCAAACAACGTTTCGGTCGCCATGCTGTCCCTTGGTACAGGTCAGGAGCAACATAGGATGCGTTACCCAATGTGTAAAGCGCAATGGGACATTGCCTTGACGCTCTCTGGAGCGTTTGTTACGGTCGATTCATCGGACGGATGCGCCGGCCCACCGGCAAT
>DASYYI010000311.1:0-35630 GCA_035933995.1 Candidatus Acidiferrales bacterium
CAGGGCGGCGTGGGCGAAGCGCATATCAAACTGCCGCGCGACGTTGGCGTGCGCGTAACTGTGGACGGCGGTCTGGGCTCGGTGGACGCGCCGGATTTCAAGAAAAACGGCGACGAGTACGTGAACGACGCCTACGGAAAATCGAAAATCACGGTGGAGGTGCACGTCACGGGCGGCATCGGAGAAGTGTATCTGGAGCTGATGGGCGTGCGCTCCGTGGTATAACCCGGTTTTTATTCCCTGTTCATCGCTTGAATTTGAAGCTTTGGATGATTGGATCCAGCTTGGCTTGAACATCAGACTGGCTGACCTGAGTGACCGTGCCAGGAGTGTAATTGTCGATGTTGAGAGTGTGAATTGTCTCGCTGATTTCGATACAGGCCCCGCCCGTACTTTTGAACGTTCTGTAGACCTTGGAATCGTAAAAATTCCCGGCTCCGGCGCCGCTGGAATTTGTCATATAAAAATCCACGCCATTAATAGTTCTTTTGGTTTTGAACCCGTCGCTTTCTTCCGGTGGACTCAGGGCTAGGCAGTCGTTCAGCGCTTTGGCGTGTTGGGCGCTGACACTTATCGCGGCGTCGCCAAAATTCGTGCGGGGATAGGCGTCTTTCGGGATTTGTACCTGGACAACTTGATCTTCCAAATTGCCATAAGTCGGTGTGACCAATCGCATGGAAATTGGGTACTCAAATGAAAACCCATACTTCGCGTTGGAATAGGTCTTAGTGCTTGGCGTAGGCGCCGGACCGGGTTTCTGATTGTTTGATTGATTGGCTTTTCTGCCGCTTGAAGCGGCAATCAACACCATAAGACTCGCCAGGAGAAATAGCTTCTTCATGCTGTATCCGTGGTTTCCGATTTCGATCTCTGACGTATGCATCGTACGCCGCTCCCGCCCTCGACACAACGAATTGAATTTGCAACCGGGCAGACCGAGCGAATTCACGCTGTTCCGACTGTTGGCTTTTGCGCTGACGACCCCCCACTTGCCGTTGGGTAATCAATTCCTCAGACGCCGCTTCGGCTTCAATATTGCACTTGCATGTTTTAATGCAAAAGTGTATATTTGCATGGAATCGTGCAATGGCACAAAAACTCTACGGCGTGCTGATCGCCGACGTTGTCTCCTCTGGCTCGCGGTCGCGCTTGCCTGCCCTGCTGCATGAGCGGCTGCGGCAGGCGACCCGCGCGCATCGCGCACGCAAACTCACGTTGTTGCCGTATGCCGTCACCGCGGGCGACGAATTTCAAACCATCACCGCGCGGCTCAAAACGATTCCGTGGCTGCTGCTCGACTTGCGGCGGCGCCTGCAGCCGTTGTCGCTGCGCGTCGGCATCGGCATCGCTGAAGTCGCGGGACGCATCACTGCGCCCGTGAATGAACTGGATGGCGCTGCTTTCCGCATGGCTCGCGAGGCGCTGGAAAGTCTGGGCAAGCGAAGCGGGCGCAAACAGCCGGCGTTGACGGCGTTTCGCACGCACAACCCGGAGTTTGATTCGATTGTCAATTTGATCTACGGGCTGCAAGACACGCTCGTACAGCGGATGACGCAACAGCAATGGAAGACGGTCGCCGCGCGCTTCGAGCATCGGCGAATCGAGGACACGGCCCGCGCCATGGGCCTCAATATCTCCACCGTATCGCGGAATCTAAAACGCGGCTATTATGGGCAATTGATTGCGGCCGCTGCGGGAGTCGAAAAGCTGATTGGGGCACGATTTTAGCTTTGGAGCATGCTACAACATTTGCACGATTTCGTGCAAATCACAATATTTGCACATGACGATACAAATCTAAATGACTGGGAACCTTGCCGCAATCGCCGCTTATGCCCCTCCGGTTCACTTTTTGCCGCGCCTGGGAATCACGGCAGCCGTGTACGCGGTTGTGATTTTCGCCGGCGGCTATCTGATTCGCGCGCTCACGCGGCCCCTGGTAAACGGAGACGTCCGGCCCGCCGCTGAAACCACGGCGCAGTTGCGCAATGCGGGAATGTACATCGGATGGCTGGAAAGGTTTCTGATCTTGACGGCGCTGTTGCTGCGCTCGCCCGCCACAGCGGGACTGGTGCTGACCGCCAAAGCCATCGCGCGTTACCCGGAATTCAAGCACGTGCGTTTCGCGGAATACTTTCTGATTGGGACGCTGCTCAGTCTGTGCGTGGCCATGATCGGCGGACTAATTCTGCTCAAACTGCTTTACGGGAGTATTTCGGTTGCGCCGTAACCGGCCGCAAATCCAGCGCGGCGTGTCCTGCGCGGAAAAAGTAAGACGCGGAAAAATTTCACCATGATGCCGTTCATACATATCGGGCCGGTCACGCTGGCAAGCTACGGGCTATGCGTCGGCATCGCGATGCTCGTCTCGTATTTTGTGCTGGCGAAAGACATGCAGCGGCGTGCGATTCATGCCCCCGCGGATATGCTGGTGGCCGTGCCCTGCATCGCGGGGCTGGTGGGCGCGAAGTTGTACCACGTGCTCGAAACGCCGCGCGAACTTTTCGCCGACCCTAAAATTCTGATCAGCCAGTACGGTTTCGCGTGGTTTGGCGGATTTTTGGGAGGCTTCATCGCATTTGTGCTCCTGGCCCGGCATTACCGCATTCCGCTGCTCGAGATTTTCGATGCGGCCTCTCCCGCGGCAGCGCTCGGTTACGGCATCGGGCGCATCGGATGTCTGATTTCCGGCGACGGTGATTACGGCATTCCGACTTCCCTGCCCTGGGGCATGAGCTTCCCGCACGGGCTGGTGCCGACAACGCAACGCGTGCACCCCACGCCGATCTATGAATTGATCGTCGCGATTTTCATTTTTTGGTGGCTGTGGCGCTTAGGCCAAGGACAGATTCGACTCAGAACGACGAAACCGAAGCGGCAGCCACAAAAGGATCTCGACGATGGCTCGGACATGGAGGCGCGGTCTTTAGGCCACTTCTTATGGGCATCGCCGGGGAATGCGCTTCCGGGTCCGGTGAGACGAGCCCTTCTGAATGGGGCGCCTATTCCGCGCGGCGAAGTGTTTGCGCAATATTTAATTTTGACCGGCGCCGCGCGGTTTCTCGTCGAATTCATTCGCATCAATCCGCGGTCGTTTTTCGGCATGACCAACGCGCAGGCGGCTGCTCTCGGTTCGATTATTATTGGAGCCGCGCTGATGTGGCGCGACCGTCGCACGACCACACCGCAAGACCTGCCTCGAAAAGAGTTGCAGTAGTCTCTGACACTACAAACTTCAAACTGTTACGTGTCTTGTCTCAAAGTGGGGGAATTCAGCGCGCGGTGGGATTCCAAAAGGGGGAGTCTGGCTCCCCCTTCAGGATGTTAAGGGCTGATTCTTAAAGCGCGAGTCGACGCCGGACGGCGCCGCCGAGGCCGATGAGCCCTGTTCCCAAGAGTAGAAGCGTTCCTGGCTCGGGAGTCTGGTTGCCGCCCGTCGGAACGTTGGTCTGCAACACGGCTGGTGCACCGCAGCACTCGCCATACACGATGTCGAGCGTCGCGCCGGTGAGCGTGGACCCCGAATACGTAAACGTGTGCGTGACAGGAGCCGTCGGGCCGGGGTTGCTGAAAAATGCGATCCCGTTGATGTACATGCTCATGCCGTCATCCTGTGTCACAGTGAAGGTCTCGCCGTTTACGATATTGGTTATCCCAGTCAAGAAGAACAAGTCACCGACATTGCCCGGACCGGACAGCATATCCGCCAGCGCGGTGGCTGAACCTGAAATGCCCGTCGCGCCGCCTGTGGCCAGGAACTGAGCCAGCGTGTAATTGGCGGCATTGTTTCCGCCCGAGCGACTGTCGAAATCAATGCCCGTCGAAGTTGTCACGCTAAAAGTGACGTCCGCAGTGCCCAAACTGGGCACGCTCCCGAGAACAGCGTTTCCGACGTTTGAGTTGTTGTGAAATACGTAACCTGAAAGCGTTACGGGACCTGCCTGGGCGCTAGAGGCAGCCACCAGGCATAGCACCATCGCGCACAAGATTCCCCACACTACCCTCTTGCTTGCAAAGCTCATTTCGCCTCCCACTCAAATCTTTCAGAGATTTCGAACGAACCCGACCGTAGCCGTTCGTGCAAGAGAGTGGCCATTCGTGCATACCTTCGGAACCACTACCCGAGCGGAAGACTAGGCACCTTAGATTCTTATACCTAGACCGTACACAAATTCTCGCTGTCGTCTAGTTATCCCGCTGAACGAAAACGGCGATTGGACAATTCGTTTCACAATTAGACGAGCGCATTGCATCTCTAGTACCATCATTATTGATGACTATTGTAGTCGGAGATGTGAGCAGAATTGAAGGAAAGGCTGGACTTCGAATCCCAATGAAAAAAGCCGGACATCAGCGGTCCGGCTTTCGCAAAAACGCAGCTTATTCGATTTCTTACGCTAAGAACTTCCTTCGTCCCCAGCCAATCAGTCCCGCCAAGCCCGTGCCGAGCAGAAGCAGCGAAGACGGCTCGGGAGTGGTCGCTGTGGCAACACTGAACGGGAAGGGTCCTGCACCACCCACAAAATACGCGCTGGGCGTCTGATTGATCGGAATGGAACCACTAAGCAGCATCGGATTCGTGTCGTTGTTGTTGAACAGCGCGCCGCCAAACAGATTCCACTCCGTATTGCACGAGGGGTCGAGACAGAACAAGATGCCGCCCATGTCGCCGCTGAGAGTGTCAAAGAATTCCAACGTGACATTGCTAAACGTCGTGGTTGTGGCAGAGCCGTTCAGATCGAATATGAGGTTTGCATCAGCGTCAAAGCCGCCCTGGGGCGGAGCAAACGAGACAAATCCGGTAGCACTGGACGCCATCGTGGGCAACGTGAACGTAATCGTATAAGTGCCGCTCGGCGCGGCGATACCGCCAAAAGTCGGAACGGTGGATGCATACGTGCCGCTGATTGTGATGGTTGTGTTCGCTCCACTCGGCGTCAAGTCAACCGATCCGGCAAACGCGGTCGGCGCGACCATTAGGGCCGCCAGGCACATGGCAGCAACTAGTGCTGTATTTCGTATAATTCGCATCTAGGGAACCCCCTTGCAATCGCCTAAAGTACCCGGCCGAGAATAGGGACTCTTTCGTCCGCGGACGAAACAGCCGCAATGCCCCAGTTGGACTGAGGCAATTCCTGCGCCATAGATTACATTACAAAGAAAGGGGTTAGATGTTGTGCTTTGAGAATAGCTGAAAAAAAGTGCGCTACTGTTCCAATTCGGTGCAGAAGAGAGGGAAAGCACGTAAACCCTTGTCGATTCGAAGGCTTGGGCGAGCGCTCTGCAACAGCGTCTAAAAAGTACTAGCGCCGACCAGAATTCGTGCTATAATGGAGCTGCGTTTGTTGCTCTTGTGACTGCTTTTTGAGACATCGACGAGGCTGCCGGGGTTATCGACCCCTGCGGCCTTTTTTTGTACTCGGGAGGCGACGACGAGCGCAAATAGCTTTCCTTTTAGAGGAGTAAGAAGTTGAGTAGAGAACAAGGAACAGTAAAGTGGTTTAACGCCAGCAAGGGCTACGGGTTCATTCAGCGGCAGAGTGGCGAAGATGTCTTCGTGCACTACAGTGCAATTCAGTCCGAGGGGTACAAAACCCTCAACGAAGGCCAGGCTGTCGAATTCGAAGTGAAGAAAGGGCCCAAAGGCTTGCAGGCGGAAGCCGTCGTCGGCCTCTAATTCCACACATACGGGCGGAACGATCGCTGTGGGCGACCCGTTCCGCCTGATTTTACGCTCGAAGTTTCAGGCGATTAATCGTTTCCCCGAATAATTCGGCGATTCGTGGGTGAATCTTCGGCATCTAAATAAGAGGGGCATTTTCGCCCTGCTTCATGTGCTTTCATGATCAGCCTGCCGCCGATCTACTGGCAGGACTAGCGCCCTTACTAAGGAGGTTTTTCCGTGCAAGTATTGGATGCAGGACAAACTGTTCGTCATACGCAGTACGGAGTTGGCACCGTCACCGAGTCAGACAATGATCGCACGACGGTCGAGTTCGATGATCACGGAATGAAGAAGTTCGTAACCAGTATTTGGTCGGCGGAAGTGGTTGGCGAGATTGCGGGCCGCCCGACGCGCCCGAAGCGCCGCCGCAAGTCCACAAAGACGGCAACCGCCAAGTCCGCGAAGAACTAAGCCCCGGACAATCGATCGTCAGAAGAAGCGAAGCCTCGCGATTGCTCGATTTTGAGCGAACCGCGAGGCTTTTTTTCGGAAGGCGTCGACTCGCCATCGTTCCCAAAACTGCACTCCTCCGGATTCGCCGCGAAAGAAGCGTCACGAGTCTGGCGAACCACGCAACGCCCCTTTCGCGGTGCGCTTCCCCGCAAGCGTTTCCGTTCGCCTGCGAGAACGGCGAGCAACCACTGCGCGAACTCCTCTTCAGATTTGATCGGCGAGGTGATTGGAGCTGTTCTATCCATGAATCCTCAAGCCCAAAGTTTGCGGCGAAGGAAGCCAATCCCTGTCAGACCCGAACCGAGGAGCAGCAGTGTGCTTGGCTCCGGCGTTTGCCCACCCGTCGAGCCGCCGCTGCCGAAAGTGCCTCCGAAAGTCGCAAAACCGGCAGGATTGGGCGGATCCAGAGAGACGCCCGTCAGGCTGCACGCCGTGCCGGCAGATAGGTTGGCGCAGGAGAGAGTGTTTAGGTTTAACGTTATGGACGCAGTGCCGCTTCCAAGCCCGGCGAATAGCCCCGTTCCTGTAAACGTGGCGCTTCCGGTCATGCTGTCCACGCCCGCCAGAGACTCGTCCAAAGTTAGCCAGGTGATCGTGCCGTTCACTCCCCCGAAGAGATTCGCCAGACTGTAGCCGCTGGTATCTCCGGCCGAAAAAAGCCAGCTACCGGGCCCGTTGATGCTCGCGAGAAATGGCGTGGAGTTGAAATCCAATGTATACGACGCCACTGGACTTCCGCCAGAAAGCACGCTGCCAGTGATATCGGAGAACGTGCACCCGGCCGACAGCGAGGCCGTGCAGCCGTTCTCGAAATTCACGCCCAGACTTCCCGTGAGGCCATTAAAGTCTGGCTGAACGAGCACGCCGCCAGTACTCGGGCCGAGAGAGTAGCCGCTCAGGCCGCTTGCATGGGCGGTCGGAAGATACGCAAAGAGCATTGCCAGTACAACGAGTGCTGGGAAAATTTGCCGTTTCATGTTTAGACCCTCCTAGAGTCGCGACCTCGAAACATCTGGAACCAACGCGCTCGCTACGCGCCTTCGGGAGCGGCGCAACCACGCAAACCGGAACACGAGCTCCTTGCACCGCCAGAGAGTTACTGGCACGAAAGCTTCCAAAGTGACTGTTTGTATTGCGCTTACCTCACGATAATCGAGGGCATACTGCTGCGCGCGTTAGAATCAGTCAATGAATGGCGGCTGATTTTTACCTAACTTTTTTCTAAACGCAGAAATGTCGTTGAGCGGAACGGTTGGAGAGGCAGCTAATTCACCACAAAGATTATCTTGACGGGTATGTTAAACTGACTCACCGAATTTTCCTTGGCAATACAAATGAACGAGCCCACCCCACCCCGGCGCGTTATTTCCTTCGGCGTCTTCCAGTGCGACCTATATGCAGGAGAATTGCACAAAAACGGCATAAAGGTGAAATTGTCCGGCCAGCCGTTCCGTCTTTTGACAATTCTGCTGGAGCACCCCGGCGAGGTTGTAACACGGCAGGAATTGAGAGATCTGCTGTGGGCAGAGCATACATACGGAGACTTCGACGACGGCCTGAACACAGCGGTCAACAAGATTCGGGTGGCGATCGAGGACGACTCTGAGAATCCCCGATTTATCGAGACTCTTCCTCGCCGAGGGTACCGTTTCATCGCTGAAGTTAAGGTCCAAGGGAATCGCAATGGCGCGCTCGAACGGGAATCGCTCTCGAAGGACGCGTCTGGTTATCCCTTATCCGCCGTCGCAGGCGCGCCGGAAGACGGCCCGTCAAAGCGGCTCCTCGGAATGGGTTCGTGGGGATTTTGGCTGTCGCTTGCGGGAATCGGAGTCGCGTTATTTGCTGTTGTGACCATCTGGCTGCTCCGCCAAGGCCCGGTTCTTTCTTTCAATTCACGGGATTCGGTGCTGGTGGCCGATTTTGAAAACGAAACGGGCGATCCTCGTTTCGATCAAGCGCTGCAGACCGCGTTCACCGTCAGTCTGGAGCAATCGCGAAATGCGAATGTCTTTTCGCGTCTGCGCCTGCCGAATGTGCTGCGGATGATGGGACGTCCCGCGAACGACAGGATCACTCCCGCGTTGGGCCGCGAGATCTGCCAGCGCGAAAACATTCGCGGCCTGATTGCGTGCAGCATCACGCGGACCGGCCAGGAATATGCGCTGACGGCCGAGCTGATTGATCCGCAGAATGGCGCGACGTTGCGTTCCTACACGGAAAAAGCCAATGGTGAAGGCACCGTTCTTAACGCTCTCGACTCCCTGTCGCAAAAAATTCGCGTGGATTTGGGCGAGTCTCTGTATCAGATTCACGCTGCCGACCGGCCGCTGCCTGAGGTAACGACAAATTCGCTCGCGGCCCTCAAGGACTACGCGGACGGCATTGCGTTGTGGCAGCAGGAGAAGTTCCATGAGGCGGCGCCTCTCTTGCGCGCAGCTGTTGAAGCAGATCCTGGCTTCGCCATGGCCCACGCCGCGCTTGGGAACGCCTATTGCAGTTATATTTACAACGAACAATCGCTCGGAAAGCAGGAGTACCAAAAATCCCTTGCATTGTCCGATCGCGTGACAACTCGCGAACGCATGATCATCAACGCGAACTTCGCGGACGATATGAACTACGTAGACGACGCGGTCAACCTCTACGGAGTCTACTTAAAGCAATATCCAGACGACTGGAACATGCTCAAGAACTATGCCCACCTGCTGCGCATGCATGGCCATGCACAGGAGGCCATCGCGCAGTACAAGGAAGTCCTGCGCGTCGCGCCCGACGACGCCAGCACGTACCTGGAAATGGCCACGGCTTATTCCGAACTTCACGACCTCCCGAACGCACTGCAAGCCTATTCACAAGCCTTCCGGCTGGAGCCCGAGCTTCTGACGGCGGGCGATACCAACCGGGAATATGGCGCCGCTCTTGTGGATGCCGGCCAACCTGAGAAAGCGGAACAGGTTTTCTCGGCGCTTCTGGCGAAACCGGAAACGCGCGAAAATGGCCTGCGCTCGCTGGCTTTGCTTGACCTTTACTACGGGCGTTACGCGCGTGCGCAGCGCCAGTTCGAAGACGCCCTGGCCATCGACGAGGGCAAGCGCCAGGCATTCAGTGCAGCGAGGGTGCGCTACATGCTTGCGGAAATCGCCGGTGGCGAAGGAAACAAGGAAAAACAGATCGCGGAACTCGACGCGGTAATGCCGAAGTTCAAGTATATAGGCCCTAAAGTCGTTTACGGAGCGCTCATTGGCCAGGCATACGCGCGCGCCGGCGCTGTGGCAAAAGCGGAAAAGATTCTGACGGCCATCACTCCGCTGGTGGACGTAAGGAACGATCTGCAAACAAAATATCTTCACCTCTTGCAGGGAGAAATCGCGTTGGCCAAGGGAAATTCGCGGAAGGCGCTGGAACTTATTAATCCTCCGACGTCCTCGGATGACACTTCGGTAAGCGAGCTTTTGACTGAATTCATGGCATATGCGAATCAGCGGGCTGGCAACACTGCTGCGGCTATTCGGTGGTACGAAACACTTCTCGCCGCGAATCCGGGGTGGATTAGCTGGGAACCGCAACAACGCTACATCGATGCGCGTTACTTTCTCGCGGAGGATTACTTAGCTGAAGGCAACCGCGAAAAAGCAAACACCGAACTTGGCGCTTTGCTCAAATTGTGGACGAATGCGGATGCGAACCTGCTTCTTCGCAGGCAGGCTGTGCAATTGGATGCACGGATCGCGCAAGCTCCGCAAAAAATCAAGGGCCATCCGCTTGCCGGTGGCGCATCGCCTGCCCGCATCATGTAGCCGAAGCGAACAAGCAAGTCGTTTCCCTTCCCCCTCATGCTGTGAATGCGCCAGCGTTCTTCAATTGGTCTTCGCGCTCGTGGCCGGAGCCTTGAGCCGACGGGCGGCGGCGCGCGCGGAGTCAGAGTTGGGCGCGATTTGCATGGCGCGGTGGTAGCAAGCGGCAGCTTTCCCGCCTTCGCCGAGCAGGTCGTACATTTCTCCGGCATTGAGCGCAGCGGGCGCGGTGATTGCTGGGTTCGCATGGGGAAAATTCACGGCGTCCTCATATGCGGTGGCCGCGGCGGCGTAATCTTTTTCGTTCTGCAACGCGTGGCCCAGGGAATACGCGGCGCGCTCCACGCGTGCGTCCGGGAAAAATCCCTCCCGCCCCAGATCAACGAGCTTGCGATACGCCGCGATGGCTTCGTCTTTTTGCCCGGAGGCGTTCAGCAAATCCGCGCGCGCGAGGCCGAAAATGAAATTGTGGGGAAAGTTCGCGTACGACTCGCTGATGATGTGGATCGCTTCGGGGTAACGTTTTTCGCGCGCCAAGAAAAGCGCCAGAATCGTGCCGGCGTCAACGCTCTCTTCCCCGCCGCCATCGGCCGCCTGGCGAAGCAATTGCAGCCCCTTTTTCTTGGTGCCGTGAATGTCCGCGACAAAAACAATCGTCTTTTCCCACCACGAAAGGCTTCCGACAATGTATTGATATGTCCCGACGACGAGCTTTGCGTCGGAGTAGTTCGGATTGAGTTTGAGAATGTGCACGTCGTCGTGATAGGCGCCAAGCGCCTGCTTGAGGGCCCCCATCCATTTCTTTTCGATCACCGCGGAATAGACCGTCGCCAGGCCGCGCGCGACGCTGCGGGCAAATAGCGCATCAACGTCGTTGGGATTCTTCGCCAGGGACCGGTTAGCGAGTTGGAGCGCGCGCTGCGAGAGTTGGCCGATTTCCGCCTTCACGTTGGGATCCACAGGCGGCACCTTGAGCTGCAGGAAGCGATTACCCATGTAGAGCGTGGCGTCGAGCGCGCCCTCGCGATTCAGTTCCTTGGCAAGCACGGCGGCGAGCAGGTGGTTTACCACGAAGGGATCGTCGGGCCGCACGCTCCGCTCTTCACGAAACAACTCGATCGCTCCGTCATAATCCATGTTGTAAAACTTCTCGAACCCTCGCCGCGTTAGAGCGTCGTCGGGCTGCACGCGAAAAGGCAAGGTGGCGGGAGCAGCCTTAGGAGCTTCTGACAGCCGCGAGTTTCGAGCCAACGCGTGGGCGTATTGCGTGGTGGGACGGTGGCTGGCGGACGCAATACAGCCGCCTGTAGACCAGGGTGGCACAGCAGGTCTCGGACTGCTCGCCATGGTTAGTGCCGGAGCAATCAAAATCAACAGGAAAGGCCGCATCGCGCCGATATTCTACTCCGCCCGCGGGCAATGGCACCCTCAAAAAGCCGCAAAAACTCATGGTACGCAAAGATTTGCGTACCGCCTGTCATCCTACCTTGCTTCCGGCAGTACCTCCGTACTATCCGAATGAGTCTGCCAGGCCAGTGCGTCGCCCAAGCGCAAAATACTATCCTTTAGCTGTTGAGTCTGCGCCCCAGCTAGGTATGTTTCATGCCTGCCAGGCAGCGTGGAAGGCTCAATCCTGTACCTGACGGAATGAAATGAACACCATGACGCGATTATTCGACTTCGAAAAGAACCAGAAGCCCGCGCGCTCCAAACCAGAGAGTGCCAGCGCGATGACGGAACCGGCCACCGATAAAGCAAGGGCCGAAGTAGCCGCCATTATGGCCAAAATCGAAAAAACGGAGCACAGCGACCATTCGGGCCAGAGCGGGAAAGCCACGATTGCGGGCTTGGCCGCCAGGCAAGACCGCCGCCACCGCCGCCGCGTGAAGATTTCCGCTCCGGTACGCATTCGCCACACGGGAATGTTTCAGGTCAACGAATTCGACCTTACGATGACCATCGATGTCTCCCGTGAGGGCGTCCTGTTTGAGTCTTCGCGTCAATACTACGCCGCGGGCCAGGAAGTGGCCATTGTATTCCCGTACGCTCCGGCATCTTGGGAGCCCGTCAAGGAGCAGCGCGGGCAGGTGGTGCGCGTCGCGCGATCGAGCGAGAAACGATTCAGCATCGCCGTCGCATTTCTGGAAGGCGCTCCCCACTATGAGATCGTTGACGCCCAGGGCCGTCCGTTCGGACAGCCTCCGGAAGTTGAGAAACCGCCACGCACGCGCAATCAACGCCCGTTGATTCTGGTTGTGGATGAGGATCCGCGAGTGCGTTTGCTCCTCCGCACGCAGCTCGAAGCCGACGGCTACACGGTTGAGGCGGTCGCGGATCCAACGGTGGCCGTGACCCTGCTGCGGCATCGTTCGCCTGTCACGTTGATTTGCGAAGCCGAGGCGTTTCCCGGGTCAGTGCCCAATGGCGAAATGTCCGGCTACGATCTGTGCGTCATCGTGCGGCGCAATCCAAAATATTCGCAGATGCCGGTGATCTTGACCACGCGCACAGGAATGCCCTCGGACTTCGCCACCGCGCACGCGCTCGGCGCCACGGTGTGCGTCGCGAAACCCTACGATCTTGAACGCGTCGCCAATCTGGTGCGCATGCTTGCGCCGGTGGACGCGGCATAGGACTGGGCAGCTTCAAGGCGTCGGAAATGCTTTGAAAGGATGGCATCCGTGACACTTTCAAGTCTGCTGCAAGAGAAGAAACGTAAACGGCGTCACCCGCGAACCAGGATGCGCAAAGTTTTTCTGGTGGCCTGGCAGGGCGGCGGGCGCCGCGGCGCCAGCCGCGCGCGTAATGTGTGCCTCGGCGGAATTTACATCGACACCCGAAATCCCGCGGATGTGGGTGACATCCTGGATTTACTTTTCGATACGCCGCAGGGCGAAGTGCGAACGCGCGCCATTGTTCGCAGCATGCATATGGGCCGTGGTATGGGAGTGGAATTCATGGGCCTGAATTTTCTGGAGCGACGCCGATTGCATGTGATGCTGAAAGCCCTCCTCGCCAACGAAGAATCAGCCGAGCAGCCCGTGCTTGCTTAGCCTAATCGCTGACTTGCGCTCTCGTCAGTTCGTCGTGTGCGGCTAGCTTCTGGTCCGCGCCTCCAGCCTTCAAAAAATCTGCTAGTTGGTGGACCGTGCCGCGCCTGCGCGGACGTGCAACCCCAGCGGCGTGCGCGGGCATCGCAGCGGAGCGGGGATTCGTGTCGGCAGCGCCCAAAAGTTTTCCGGGCACGCTGGAATGAATATTTTACGTGCAGCGCCGCCACTGCCGGACCGTTGCGGGGACAATTGCAGGGACAATCCTTCGCGAATCGGTTAGAATTTTTGCCGCTGCCATGGCCGTCGCGCATCGCTGGCCGCGGCGCGTAGCTCGCGCACAACGATACTCGGAGGCTCAAGGAATGCGGCAAAGGTTCGCGCTACTGGGAACACTTCTGGCGGTTTGCCTCATTCTTTCCGGCGGTTGCGCTTCGAAGTCAAACTCGTCCACCACTCCTGTGATTTCGTCCATATCGCCATCCACGATTCCCGCGGGTGAAGGGCAATTCATTCTTTCCGTCTCCGGCACGAACATGAACGGTTCCTCCGTGGTGCATTTTGGCACGGACAACCTGACGCCCTTGCAGGTACTGAATCCCCCCTGCCCCACGGGCATGAATTGCGTCACGACGCTCGAAGTCAGCGTGCCGCCGGTCGACGTGGTCAACGCAGGAAGCGTGCAAGTCTCCGTGACGACCGCTTCGCAAAATTCGACCAACGTGAATTTCACGGTTGCTTCGCCGCAGATTCTGACCATTTCGCCGATGGCCGCAGCGGCGGGCGGGGCAGGCTTTCCCTTAACCGTGACCGTGCTCAACGCCGCACCGAACGTGCAAATAAATTTTGGCGCCACGACTCCGCTGGTGCCGACAGGGCCCGTATCCTGCAATCCCGCAACGGCGTGCGCCGTCCAGGTTGTGGTGCCCAAGGCTGCGATTGCCACGGCGGGAACCGTCACGTTGACCATTGCGAACCCGAAGGCCGCGAAAGGCGGGACCGCGACAACCAGCTTGCTGGTCACAGGCACGGGCCAGTTCCCCATCGACGAATCCGCGAGCGGCGGCACGCCCGGGAACGCCGCGAGCTTGCATTCCTCGGTTTCCGACGGTGGGATTTTTGTGGCCTTCGATTCCAAGGCGACCAATTTAGTCAGCGGCGCAACGAACGGGCTTTCGCAAGTCTATCTTGCGCAAAACTGTCTTGCCTCGGGCGGCAATTGCACTGCAAAGGTGACTCTGATTTCTTCCGGCTCTGGCGGCCCTGGCGCAGGAGGAGTGATCGGCAGCGATCGTCCGGCCATTTCCGCCGACGGCCGTTTCGTCGTGTTTGAGAGCGACGATACGAATCTGGTTTCGGGCGCCACACAAGCTGTTGAACAAATCTATCTGTACGATACTTGCAGCACGATTTTCGGCGCCGTGTCGAATTGCACGCCAAAGACAACGCTTGTCAGCCAGGGCGCGGGCAGCGCCGAAGGAAATGCGCCCAGCACGAATCCGTCCATCAGCGGGTTCGGCCTGTACATCGCCTTTCAGTCGTCCGCGACGAATTTAACTTCGACGACTGTCCCTGCCGGCACGCAGCAGATTTATCTCTTCGCAAGTTGCAACGCGGTGGGCGGCGCCGTGAGCGGCTGCAAGCCGGACTTGCAGCTTTTTTCGACTGACGCCAATAACAATCCCGGCGACAACAATTCCGTTCGGCCTTCGGTCGATCCTGCTGGACTTACCGTGGCGTTTCAATCTGTCGCTGACAATATCGTCGCCGGCATTGCGTCGAATGGCGCGCAGCAGATTTATCTCCGCAACACATGCCTGTCGAGCGAGCCATTTTTGCAAACGGGCTGCCAGCAGCAAACCGTGCTGGTCTCCGCCGACGCGGGAAACAAGCCCGGCGCGGCCGACAGTGTTACACCCGCGGTCAGCAATGGCTCGTTTGTGGTTTACGCGACGCGCGCGGCGAATTTGCTGCCGGCGAACGCGACGGGCCAGCAAATCCTCGGCACAAATATTTGTATCGGTATTCCGTCAACAGTGTCCTGCACGCCTTCGGGGAATTTAATGCTCTCCGTGGATCAAACGGGATTGCCCGGCCAGGGCGACAGCTCAAATCCGGCAATTGCCGGGACGCGCGCCGTGTTCACGTCGCTCGCAACGCTTGTGCCAGGCGCCGCGGGCCAGCAAGTATATGCGGCGAATGCGTGCATTCCGCCGCTGGCGCCGTGCTCGGCGAGCACGACGCTGATTTCAGTGGATGCGCAGAGCAATCCACTCGGCGGCGATTTTGGCTCGGCAGGCGGCGGAGGCTACGCCGCGTTTTCGACGGCTACGTCCGCCACACCGCAGGTTTTCCTCGCCGCCCCGCACTAGCGCGATTCTCGCGACACGTAAAAGGCACACTGGCTGAAGCCTGTGCCACAACTTCAGCGGGGCTAGTGCGCGTGGCGGTGGCTGGCGGCGTGGCGAAGGGCGAAGCGGCGGGCGTAAATCGCGATGTTGACGAGAAAGACGCCCATCGCGCCGTATTCGAGCAGCCACAGCGGGAACCTAGGGTCGACAATCGCGCGAAGATAGTGCAATTCAAACGCGCCACTATACGGCACGAATCCCGCATGGGACTGGCACCATTTCTCGAGCAGCGTCAACGGACACTGAAAAGTTGCATTCTCCGCAATCACGCCGTATACCAGCGAAACGATGTGGAAAATTTCCAGCCGCGGACGCCCTTTTGTTACCAGCGCGCCGAAGACGTACCAAAGATTGAACAGCAGGTGCAGCCCCAGGACTGCAATGGCCGCGGAAAACCACAAGTCCTGTCCCCAAGTGTGGTGAGCCATGCCGGGATCTCCTTCGTGAACAATTCCACCAGGAACGTTGCTCTGCTCACGCCGCTATTATAGATTCCCGCAGGCCACCCGGCGTGCCTTTTTATACACTTTTAGGTACGCGGGATTCCTCCTGTGCTTCCCCGGCGAAGCCAACGATGCGATTCCCGGCGGCTCGTTGACTTGAGGCGTTGCGCGGCCTAAGATGCCGCTGGAAAATCGACGCTGAGTGTTCTGTGGAGCCGTGGTGACACACACAGGGCCACAGGCTGAAGAGTTTGTGCGAAAACTGCAAAATCGCCACCTCAGCGGCTGAAGACGCGGCGATACCACGCCGGTTACGGCACGGTTGCACTTCCTGCGTCAGTGTAAAAAACCGTGTCCTGACGCAGAACTGAGGTTCTCACACAGGCTGAACCCTGCCTGCGGCAGGGAGGCCTGTGCTACACATCTGATTGTCGCGGGGGAACGCAGTGAGCGAATGGCATTACGCACAGGAAGATCGAGCGGAGGAATTGATGGAGCTTCGCTTTTTCACGATGAAAAAGCGGCAGCCGGATGGCGACGTTTATTTCCGAATCACGGTGAAAGAATTCGCGACTGCGCCGCCGGGCCAATACGTGCGTTTCTTCGCCGAAGCGGACAAGCCCGTGAATCAGAAGACGGCGCCGATTGTCCCGTCCGGTTGGGGAGATACCGTGCTGAAAGCGCTCGCGGACTGCATGCGCATGATTCGCCAGTTCCCTTACGAGGGCGAACGGCGCGACTGAGGAGATTCGATGGAGCTCAAGAGAAAACAGATCAAGCCCGGCGTCGCCTTGCTCGAGATGCGCGGCCGCATCCTGATGGGCCCGGATTGCAAAATCATCGACAAGGAAATCGATGAGTTGATTGCGGCGAACGAGACGCGCGTGATTTTCGACGTCTCGGGTGTATCCCAGATCGACAGCGCGGGCGTGGGACAGATTGTGAAATCGTTCGCCCGGCTGAAAAAATCCGGCGGTGAATTACGGCTCGCGGGCGTTACGGGAATGCTCGATGGCGTCTTCAAGATGACTCAGGTGCACAAAGTCATCGTCATGTACGCCACGCCTCAGGCTGCCTCAGAAGGCTTCTGATTCTCGCGCGCAAGCGCCGTTGTATCTTGCAGACTCGATTCCATGGAGGTTCTCGATGGCGAAAACAAAATTGCTCCGGCTGATGGCGCTCGCGGCTCTAATCTTTGCGGTGGCCGCAAGGCCGGCGCGCGCGCAGGAGCCGGTGCAATTCAAAACCACGGACGGCGTGACGATTTACGCGAACTACTATCCGGCAAAGGCGTCGTCGCAGCCGATGATTCTGCTGTTTCATCAGGCGCATTCGAATCGCTACGAGTATTCGTCCATTGCGCCGCATTTGGAGGCGTTGGGGTTCAGTTGCCTTGCAACCGACCAGCGTTTCGGCGGCACAATGTTCGGCGAAGACAATGAAACCGATGCGCACATGAGCAAAGCCGCCGCCCAATCGCACAACATCGCAGGATTCGAAGCGGATCTCGAAGCCGCTCTGGCCTGGGCGCACGCAAAAGATCCGCGACGCAAAGTGATTCTCTGGGGCAGCAGTTACTCCGCGTCTCTGGTTTTCGTCATCGCCGCCAAGCATCCCGCCGAAGTTGCAGGGGTGCTCGCGTTTTCGCCGGGCGAATATTTTCCGGAACATCCGACGCTGATTGAAGACGCAGCGAAGAAGGTCCGCGTGCCCGTGTTCATCACTTCAGAGAACAGCGCGAATGCCGTCGCCAACGCTACAAAGATTTTCGACGCGGTGGCTTCGAGCCACAAAGTGCATTACTCGGCAAAATACGCGGTGCACGGTTCGTCCACTTTGCTCGCGGAGCGCAACCCGAAAGGCGCGGCGGTCGCCTGGCAGGTAGTCATGAAATTCCTGACGCAATTTGAAGGGTAGGAATAGGTGTCGCGATTAACCGAATCGTACTTCCCGCAATTTGACAGCGCTTCTTTTCCCCGCCTAAACTCCCCCGCACATTTAGTTTCGCGAACGAGTCGGAACTGTTCTGTTTCAAATTCAAAGCTAAGACTGTTCCCATTAGGGATTCACAATATTCGAGGAGGATTGCAGATGAATGAAAAAAGAGTGGAGGAGTTAGCATTTCGCGTCGTTGGTGACATGGGCGGCGCGTTCACCATGGCGCTCGGATACGTGGGCGACCAGCTCGGCCTGTTCAAGGCGATGGCCGGCGCGGGACCCATGCGCAGCCCGAATCTTGCCGCGCGGACGCAATTGAACGAACGCTATGTCCGCGAATGGCTCCGCGCCATGGTCGCGGCGGAATATATCGATTACGACCCGAACACGGATATGTACCAGATGAGCGACGAGCAGGCCTTTGTCCTCGCCAATGAGGACAGTCCGATGTTCGTGGGAGGGGCGTTTCATTTCACTACGCCGTCCACGGCCAATTTCCCGAAAATCATGGAAGCGTTTCGCAAGGGTGGCGGCATTCCCTATTCTGAAATCGGCGATGAAATTCCGCATGCCATCGAGCGCTTTTTCCGCCCCGGGTATCTGAACTTCCTCGCCAAGGACTGGCTTGGCGCGGTGCCAGGACTGGTCGCGCGACTCGAAAAAGGCGCTTCGATCGCGGACATCGGATGCGGACGCGGGCAATCATCGGTGGCCATGGGGAAAGGCTATCCGAAGTCGAAAGTTCTGGGCATTGACTATCACGGGCCCAGCATCGAGAGCGCGCGGAAGCTTGCCGCGAAGCAGGACCTCACGAACGTGGAATTCCTGCAAGCGGGAGCTCATGAAATTCCGAAAGGGCGCAAGTTCGACTTGATTTGCAGCTTCGATTGCATCCACGACATGGTGGATCCGAAGGCGACTTTACGAGCGGTCCGCGAGGCGCTCGCTGACGATGGCGTTTATATTTGGTCTGAGCCAAACGCGTCAGCGAACGCACACGAGAATCGCAATCCGGTCGGCAAGGTGTTCCACTCGATCAGTCCGATGCATTGCATGACGGTTTCGCTCGCCTTCAACGGAGCGGGCCTCGGCACGGTGATCGGCGAAAGCGGCGCGCGAGCCCTCGCAAGAGAAGCGGGGTTCACGCATTTCGAGCGGCTGCCGATTCAGAACCCTTTCAACCAGTTTTTCGCGCTGCGGCATTAGGTGATACACAGCCCAAGAACGAGACAACCAGTGTGACTGTGGTCGTGGAGGCGGCCTAGCTGGCCCTGCCCAGCTAGGCAACCATTAACTACACTGCGCATCACCGATACTACGATTGTGACAGCCAATGAACGCTGCGCGCCAGAACAGCGGCGCTCAAGCTTTGCGACCTTTTCATCTTCGCTACATCCTATTTGCCAGCCATTCCAGTCCAACAAGGAGATGAACTGCGCATGCCGCAATCCAATGAGAAAATGCTAAGGGACAGTTATGAGGCGTTTGGCCTCGGCGACTTAAAACCGCTTATGGATTCCCTGAGCGACGACATCCAGTGGCGCGTTTCCGGCAACAGTCCTCTGGCAGGAAGCTACACGGGCAAAGATGCTGTGCTTGGTTTGTTCGGAAAAATGATGGAGCTTTACAAGGGAACACTGCGGGTTCGGGTCGTGGACATCCTTGCGAAGAATGGTCGCGGATTGGTCATGACCAAAGAACAAGCCACCTATCAGGGACGAACCGTGGAATTTTCGTGCGTTCACGTGTGGACGGCTCGGGATGGGAAGCTTGCGGAATTTGATGTGTTTTACGACGATGCTTACCATCAATTCTGGCGGCAAGGGTAAGTGAGAGTGTTATTCAAAGCCACGGCGAGATCCTTCGTCGCGGAATGCAGCTCCTCAAGATGACAACACCATGCGTTGGTGGGCGTCGGGGAGCGGCGGACGGCGATGATATCGACAAATGGTGAGGGCGAGGATGATAATTGGGCGGCTGCACTTCGTAATCCCGCCACGGCGGGCAAGCCCCCGGAGGTCACCATGCGCCGCGCATCGTTTTCCGTTTTGATTGTCGGTCTGTTGCTGATTCCTGCGACAACGTTTGGACAATCAGCTTCAACTTCCTCTTCCAGCGATTCTCAGACTTTGCAAGCTCTGCTGCGCGAAGTGCGTCAACTGCGGCAGGATGTGCGCACGGTGACAGTCGCTTCGGAGCGCGGGCAGATACTTCTGGCGCGCTTGCAGGCGCAGCAAACGGCCATCGCAGGTGCGCAAAAAGAACTCGACAATGCTCGTTCACAACTGGACCAGGCGCAGAAACATCAAAATGCGCTTCAAAACCAGCTGCAATATTACAAAGACCAGGATACCGAAGAGCGCACTCCCGATTCGGCCCAGCGCCAAAGGCTAGAAACGCTGATTCCTCGTTACAAATCCGATGTCGAAGAGGCCAGTGCGGAGGTGCAGAAAGCTGAGACCGCCGAAATACAGGCGAAAGATAAGTTGCAGGTTGAACAGTCGAAGCTCGACACGCTCCAGGACGAATTGGACCGTTTAGATCAAAGCCTGAAAAGCCTCGCCAGCCAGCCGGTGAATTAACAACAGGGCCTTGCTTTTGGAGGAGCCGATTTTGTTCATCGGCCCATTTTAAGTTAGCCATTTCGGAGGGGAAAAATGGAGCAGATCATTTCGAATGTGGTGCGCGAATTTGAGCAGGGCAAAATTTCCCGCAGGCAGTTAATCCGCAACCTCGCGGTTGCAGTTGCGGCGGGCTCGGCGGTTGCGGCGAAAACGTCCTTTGCCTCTGGGGCGGCGGCAGAAGGGCACGGGTTCAAAGCGATTGCCGTGAATCACATTTCGTATCAGGTGGCGGATTACGCGAAGACGCGCGACTTCTACGCCGACCTGCTTGGAATGCAGCCGCACAATGATGACGGTCACGAGTGTTACATGCGCTTCGGCGAATCGGTGCTCATCCCGCGGGACCGTCCGCCCAATACTCCGCGAATTGATCACATCGCGTACACCATCGAAAATTGGGACAAGGACGCCGTCGAGGCGGAACTGAAGCGCCGCGGGCTAAACCCGACGCCTGATACGGAAGATAGTTTTCACGTCCGCGACATCAATGGCTACGATTTGCAGATCTGCGGGCCGGGCATGAAGCTGTAAATCCTCGCTGGCAATTTCATGCGTCTACAGCGCGTCCCCGGAATTCGCTGCTGCGCAGGAATGGCAGTACGCCGAGTAGCAGCGACGCGCCGGGGATGACGACCCAGCTCAGAATTGCGCCCGCCAATACGATAAAAAACTCCGCATCAGGTGTAAGAGCGCCTAACGCGACACAAATCGGCAGAGCCACCAAGAGGCTCACAACGAAAACGACCACGAAAGAACCGAAGAGCTTCAAAGCAGGAAAAAGTTCTATTGCAGCCGCAACTGTCTGGCCGCCCCTCTGGCAGCGCGCCCAGTACGCTCCTCCCGCACCCAAAAATGGCAGGACGACGAGCCACGGAAGATAAATTACGAGCGGCAGTTCTCCCTTCATCATGAAATGTGGCCGAAGGCCAGCGGCCTGGATAGCTGCCAGAATGGCCACGCTGGCAAACAAAATCGCAACGCTGGGAAACCAGAAGCGTTTTATACGTTCGATCATCATTTTGCCCTCCTGACGGGCGAGACGGAGTTTTGAGCCGAGCCTCGCGTCTTCGTGAAGTTCAGCGGCGGCGCATTTGATGGCGGCCGATTCGTTGAGACCGCGGTTGCGCGCGTCGCTATACAAATCCTCGAGATAGCCGGCGAGTTCGCGCGCGATTTCGGCGCGTTCGGCAGCGGAAAGCTTTGAATCGGCGAGTTTACGTGCAGCCTCGCCACGCCAATCACGCATGGTGCGAGGCTCGTTCCACAACTCGCTGAGCATTCGCACGCGATGCGCCGTCGCGAAGAAATGGGAGAACCCCGAGCAAAAGCGCAGCTCCCGGAATAACAATCCAATTCAGCAAGAGATTGCTCGACACAGATAGAAATATGAAAAATAAATGTGCGGGCGGAAGCACGTCCATCGCCAAAAACGGCACCGATGTTCCCCTCTGTCCAACTGCCCCTTGCCCGACGAAAATGGCGAAAAATAGAAGTAGTGGAAAAAGCCCAGCGGTGATCTGTGCAGGTCGGTCACTGCCACAGCGGCGCGACCAGTAGGCTCCTAACGCGCCCAGAAATGGCAGCGTGTAAAGCCATCCAAGGTAAATCATCAACGCCGCGCCATCGTGCCTCATTACATTGTGCACTAACTCGGGGTAATTCTGGGCGTGTGGCATGGGCGTGTAAACGCGGTACATCCAGAGCGCCACAAATTGAAAAATTCCGAGTGACGCTGCGCTGACGAGCAGCATGGTCAGAGCCGGAAGCCAAAGCCGTTTGGTGCGATCGTTCATCATTCCCTCCCTGCGGGCGCGGTAGAGATGCGCACCCAAGTGTTGGTCTTCGTGAAGTTCAGAGGCGGCGCATTTAATGGCGGCCCATTCGTCGAGACCGCGGCTGCGCGCGTCGCTATACAAATCTTCGAGATAGCCGGCGAGTTCGCGCGAGATTTCTTCGCGTTCAGCGGCGGAAAGCTTTGAATCGGCGAGTTTACGTGCAGCTTCGCCACGCCAATCACGACTCGAATCAGGCATGATGGGCCTCCGCGAGACGTCCTAGGGCGCGAAACAGTTCGTTCCATTCCTTGCGCAGCGGCGCAAGCTTTTTCCGGCCGGCGGCCGTGAGGCGATAACATCGCCGCGCGCGCGCATCACCGGTTTCGCTCCAGGCAGCCTTGAGCCAGCCGCGCGCTTCCATGCGGTAAAGCAACGGATAGAGCGAGGCAAGCGTGAAGCGCAGCGCGCCGCGCGTGTTGCGCTCGATGCGCCGCGCGATTTCGTAGCCGTGCAACGGGCCCGCTTCCAGAACCGAAAGTACCGCCAGCTCCGCGCTGCCCCGCTTGATGTTTGCTCCAATCATAATGCCACCACTATATAGGGTCACTATATATAGGGACAAGTGTCTTGCTGTTCCGCGGTGTCCTATGGGTAATCAAATCGCAACGCCAGCGAAGCCTGCCTTGAAGAACAGTTCGCCAGTTTGTTCGGTACTTTCTTGCCTGGATGGGCGATTCGCAGTAGACTTCGTCGCAAAGCCAGCGCGGGCCGACCGGGTCAGGCCAGCGCTTGTTGGACATTTGCCCGATACCAGACGTTTCCTGTTCGCCGGCCCAAATTTTGCGGCACTTTGCGGTTTCAACTTATTGCAGACACACGAGACGGAGGAAACATGCGTACTTTGGCGACAATTTCAGCGACAATTTTCGCGGCGGCGGCGCTGCTGCTTACGGCAGCGACAACGCCTTCTCAGCAGAAGGACCCGTCCGACGCGCAGTACATGGCGCAAGCGCTTTCTGCCGCGCCGCGGGCGATCGTCATGCACGCAACAGTGGTTCGCATCGGCAAGGACGGAAAAATGCGCACGCTGCGGAAAGGAACGAATGAGTTCACCTGCATGGTGATGGGCAGGGACCGAATGTGCAACGACGCGAATGCGATGGCATTTTTCATGGCAGCGATCAACCATACCGCGCCGCCGGAGGGTCTGGGAATCTCCTACATGCTGGCCGGAGACCATGGCGCGAGCAACACCGTCCCGTTCGCGGCGAAAAAAACAGCGGGCAATCATTGGATCGTTACCGGCCCGCACCTCATGATCGTCGGAGCGGCGGCAAAAACGCTTGGATACACGCGCGAGCCGGACCCGGACCCGAACAAGCCGTACATGATGTGGGTGGGAACGCCGTACGAACACGCCATGGTTCCGGTGGGGCCGCCCAGCGCGAGCAAACCATAGAGATTGCAGCGGTTGGCGACGCGTGGAACCTGTACCACGGTACATTAGCCGGCGGCGCACATCAGCTCGCGTGCACCGGGTGCGCGGCGGCGCGGCGCGTTAAAATTGCAGTATGGAATGCCCAAAGTGCAAGGCGCCGAATGGCGACGCGGAGCGATTCTGCCGGCGGTGCCACGCGACGCTGCTCTTCAAATGCCCGTCCTGCGCGGCGACGCAGCGGCACGGCGGAACGTGCGACAAATGCGGCGTTGATTTTGCGAAATACGCGTTCATGCTCGTCGCGCAGGAAAAAACCCGCGCCACGGCCGAGCGCGAAAAGATGGTCGAAAAAGCCGGCATCTGGAAGCAGATCATCCTGCTGCCCATCACGGGCGGCTATTCGCTGATTCGTTTTTTCCTTCACCGCGACCGCGCGTAACTAGCCGTATTCCATGAGGAAGCCATGCCGGGAATGGGTGGAGGTCACAGGTTCGAGTTCGCAGGCAAAGAACCGCTGGCGTTTTGGCTTGCTGTTACGATGCTGTTTGCGAATACGTTTTCAATGCTGTTCCTGGCATTTGGCGGCAAATACTTTTTACCGAAGGCCTCACTCAACTTGCCTCCATGCGAAGAACTTGCGGGAGGTGGAGTTCAATATCATGCACCTGAGATTGTTTGCTGGTATGCGAGCCGTTCAACCGCCATCCAGTTTATTCTCCTGGCGCTGCTGGCTGCCGTATTAATGGTATTTCGAAAGCAGGTACGCTACACCCCTCCCAGATACAAGTAGCAAGTAACCAGGGCTTTCTTCTAAGCCGCAGCCGCGCATGGGAGCCGCTGTTTCTGCGGCTCTTGGATTCACGCGCGGGCGCCCCCCTAGGGCAGAACGATGACTTTGCCGACCATGCCCAAATTGTCATGGAAGACGCAATGGTAGTTGTAAGTCCCAGGTTGCGTGAAAGTGGCGCGAAAGCGTGTGGGATTGAACGCCAGCGTGTTGAAAGTGTTAGGCAGCCCCGGCTCATCGACAAGTGCCTGGAGAATGGCGCCCGAATGCACCTCTTCGCTCGGCGAAGTGATGATGGCGTGCAATGCGCCATCTGCATCCACAGTCACGTTCGCGGACGGAGGAAACGGATTTGCGGGATCATCCGCCTCAGGCCCGAATGTGATGGTGTGGGGCTCGAGCGGGTCATGATTGGTCCACTCGACAGTGTCGCCCGCGTGAATCCTGATAGCGCCTTTCACGAAGCGCACCAAGGAGGAGAGCTGAAGGCCGCCGGGAGTTGACGAAATCTCTCCGACGCCGGCTTTGACTTCATTTTTGCCCGCTTCGCTCGCGCCGAGAAGACCGCCTGCCGCTAAATTTTTGACGCTGGCAGAGGAGCGATCCCTCCGGGAAAGAATCTGCACGGTAACTGAGCCGTTCATGCTCTGGCCGCCGGAATCTCCCATATCCATATCCATGCTTTTTGAGTCATCTGTATCGGTCAATAGAGCGCGGCGCTGCTGAGCTGCTTCCTGGTCATAGAAGGCCTGGTCGTGCGGCAGAGGCGCGGAGGCATCGAGAACGTGAACCGCCCCGGTCATGTACAGGTGTACCAGGCATTCGAACTTGTAGTTGCCGGCCGTCGGGAAGAGTACGGTGAACGTCTGTCCCTTGGCCATTGGCGGACTGGTGAGGCAAGTGGAGCCGTCGAAGGGGGCGCCGCTGGTCCCGAATCCGGGGCATCCCTGTGTGAAGTCGACCGGAGTTGTCTGGCCCGGCGTTAGAAAACTCAAAGTGTGAATTAGGTCGCTTTGCCACGTCCAAGTGATGCTGTCGCCCGCGTGAATCCAAATCTCATTGGGAAGAAAAGCCGACGCCTGCCTCCCCATGTCCTTCGTTTCCGCGCCGATGCTGAGATGCCAGTTTTGCTGCGCCTGAACAGTTCGCGGAACGGCGAAGACTGCCAAGGCCAGCAGGCATGGAATGAAAATTGAAAATCGGATTGAGCGGGGGGCTTTCATGGTCGTGCCTCCTGAATGGCTTCGTTTTCGCATTTCGGACCGAGCACGGGGCCGGGATTTCGGTTTCAATTTTGTGAACTGCCTAGTGTGATTGTACGTACCGGTTTGATTTGTAGGAGAGGTTAATCTCGTCGCCGCGCACTGTCAAGCCCTAGTCACCTTCACCATGGCGATACGAGCTTAGGCCGCTTGCTGGCTGGCCTTTGCGCAGTTGATCATCCACGGGATGCCGAAGCGATCCACGAGCATGCCAAACCGCGTGGCCCAGAAGGTCTCCTGCAGCGGCATCTGCACTTTGGCGTTCTCCGCGAACGCCGCGAAGACGCGCTCTGCTTCCGCCGCGTCTTTCACTTCGATGGTCAGCGAAAAACCCTGCGGCGACTGATAGTGGCTGGGCGGGTTGTCAGCGCCCGTAATGATTCGGCCATCGATGTTCAACGCGGCGTGAACCACTTTGCTCTGCCATTCGGGCGCTACATCTTTTGCCATGGGAGACGCGCCGTAAGTCAACAGGAACTGGATTTTGCCGCCGAGGTGCTGTTCATAGAATTTGAATGCGGCCTCGCAGTCACCCTTGAAAGTGATATGCGGATTCAGATGCATGGTTCCTCCTTTCCGAATGCCTACTCGGAGTGCAACGCCTGCACCACGTCGACCCGGGCAGCGCGGGCCGCGGGGAGAGCCGACGCGATCACCGCGGCTGCAAGGATTACCGCAGCGGAAGCGATCAAGGGCAGCGCCCCCGGCAGTTGCACGTTCGCAACGTATTTGCCAATCAAGCGCGCGAACGCAAAACCAACCAGGAGGCCCGTGGTTACGCCCACGCTTGCGATGACCAAACCCTCCCACAGAACGTTGGTGAGAATGTTGCGGGGGTGCGCGCCGAGAGCCATGCGGATGCCGAATTCGCGCGTACGCCCACTCACGGAAAATGCGAGCACGCCGGCTACGCCCACGACGGAAATCAGCAGCGCGACGGTGGCGAACCCGCCAAAGATAATGGCATTGAGCCGGTCAGGCGTGAGAATCTGCGCCCGAATGTCGCCCAGCGTGCTGGCTTGCTCGACGGGCTGATCGGAAGACATCTGATGGATCGTGTTGGTGATGCTGGGGACCAGCGCGTAGGGATCGCCATGGGCGCGAACGAACAAACGGCCGCCAAAACCTTCCTGATCGATGGGCTGATACACGGTCATGACCGGCCGTGGGATGATGTTTTCATCGTCGAAGTCCGGCACCACCGCGACGATCCGCCGCGGTTCGCCGCTCATGCCGATGAACTTGATTACACCGTCCGTCCACCACAAATGGCGATTTAAGGCGACCTGTCCCGGGAACAACTTCTGCGCGACGCTTTCGCTGATGATGACCACGCGTTCGGAACCGTCTCGGTCGTTGTCATTGAAATCGCGGCCCTCGAGAAGCGGAATGCCCAAAGTCCCGAAATATCCGGGCGATACGGGGCGGAACTTCGCGCGTGGATCGTCCTGACCGTTCTGGCGTATCAGACCCTCAGCCGAGAAGGAAAGACTGAGGTCTAGGAAGCGGGCATCGCGCCAGGGAACACCGAAACTGCGGGAGACGTGCTCGACGCCCGGAAGCGCGCTGACGTTGCGTTGAACGTCACGATAAAAATGATTGACCTGCTCGGGCGTTCGGCCGTAGGTCATCACGGGCAGATCGATGGCGAGGACGTGCGCCGTGTCGAATGGCGCTTGCATCTTTTCGAGCACCATGAGAGTCCGCAAGAGCGCGCCCGCGCCGGCGAGCAACAGGAACGAAGCGGTGATCTGGGTGATGGCAAAGACGCGGAGGCGGCGGGCGCTGCCACTGGTGACGCGGACTCCGCTGCTCGAGAGTCCGATCCCGCCCGATCCGCCGGACGAAGGCAGCCGAGGAACGTAGGCCAGGAAAACGGCGGCGATTACCGCGAGCGCGATGCCAATCCAAACCAGGCTGGAATCGAGCTTAAGGTCGAGCGCGCGGACGGAGAAGCGCGAAGCGTAGCGGGCCAGCACGGCGACCATCGGCGCCGCAATGAGAACTCCCGCCAGCGCGCCGCTGCCGCACATCACCAGGCTTTCCGCCAGAAGCGAACGGCGCAGCGCGGCATTGGTCGCTCCAAGAGCCGAGCGTATGGCCAGCTCGGATTCGCGGCGCACGGTTCGCGCCAGAATCAAGTTGGCGACGTTCGAGCAGGCAATCACGAATAGCAGACCGGCGGCGGCGAAGAGCACCCACAAGATGGTTTTCGCATGCGAATTGATTTGGTCGTGCAGGCGCGTCGCCCTGATGGTGAAATGATCCGCGGACTTGTAAACCTCGGGATGCTCCGCCAGCATTCCGGCGTAGACGGTGCGCAATTCAGCGCGGGCGGAATCTATATCCGCGCCGGGGGCAAGGCGCGCGAAAACTTCCGTCATGCGATGCTCGCGGCCCTGGACCATCGTGGCCGAGAGATGATGCGGACTTGTGACCACGTTGGCGATGATCTGTGTTTCCACCGGATAAGGCACCGACGGTTCCAGAACTCCGACGATGACGGCGGAGCGCGAGCCCGCGATACTGTCGAGACGCACGGTCTTTCCAATTACGCTGGGATCGGAATGCAGCGAGGTGGTCCAGAAGCGATACGTCAGCACGGCCGCGCCCGCTGCTTTGGGGCCATCGTCGCTGGGACCGAGCAAGCGTCCAAGCACCGGGCGGAGGCCCATCACATCAAAGTAGTTGCCATCCACAACGCCCGCGTGGACCTCACGGGGAGTGCCAAGCCCTACGATGGTGAAGTCGATTTCCGAAAAGGTACCGAGTTCCTTGATGGTCTTTAGGTTGCCGCCGATGTCCGCGATTTCAGGAACTGAAAACGTGGTGTTATCTGCGCCGATGCCCGGGGCGCTCTGGCGTATGTAGAGCAGGCGGTCTTCGTCGCGATTGGCGAGCGGCCGCAGCAGCACACCGCGAACCACGCTAAAGATGGCCGCATTCGCGCCGATGCCGAGAGCCAGAGTGACGGCCACAGTGAGCCACAACGCGCGCGCGCGCGCCAGGGACCGTATCGCAACTCTCAAATCATGAAGGAATCGCATGTTCCGGCCTCCTTTTGGCCACCGTTTATTGCTAGAAAGTCGTCACATCATAACTCAAGCTCTCGCTGCGCGCGTGCGCTCTAACCACCGGCAATCGCGCCGATGACGAAGAAAGGTTCCTTCCCTTGCGCGACGGTTTCGGGCAGCGGCGCGTCGGGCGATTCGTGGGAAAGATCCTGCTCGCAGGCGAAGAAGCGCACAAATGGACGCCGCTCCTGCGTCGCGTGATCGCGAATCGTGCCGCAGAGCATGGGATAACGCGCTTCGAGCGCGTCAAGCACGGACCGCTGCGTGACGCGCCCCTCGACTTCCACCATCACGTCGCCATGGTCAAGACGCGCCAACGTCCGCAGATGTGCGGGCAATGCGACGCGGATCGTTGCTCGATTCATTTTTCTTCAGCTCACGGCAGCGTCTGAACTTCAACCGAAAGCACGGCGGGCAGATCGCGCACAATCGGCGCCCAGGTGTCTCCCGCATTCGCCGACGCGTACACCTGCCCGCCAGTGGTGCCGAAATACACGCCGCAGGAATCGAGCGAGTCAACGCACATCGCGTCGCGCAACACATTGACGTAGCAATTGCGTTCCGGCAGGCCCTTCGACAATTCCTCCCACTCGTTTCCGCCCGTGCGGCTGCGATAGACGCGCAATTTCCCGTCGAGGGGAAAATGCTCGCCGTCGCTCTTGATGGGAACCACGTAAATCGTCTCCGGTTCGTGCGCGTGAATGTCGATCACGAAGCCGAAATCCGTCGGCAAATTGCCGCTGACTTCCGTCCACACATCGCCCGCGTTGTTTGTGCGCATCACGTCCCAGTGCTTTTGCATGAACAGCACGCCGGGTTTCGACGCGTGCATGGCAATGTGGTGAACGCAGTGGCCAATCTCGGCTTTCGGGTCGGGAATGTATTGCGAGCGCAATCCCTGATTGATGGGCTTCCAAGTCTTGCCGCCGTCGTCGGTGCGAAACGCGCCCGCCGCCGAAATGGCGATGAATATCCGTTGCGCATTGCTGGGATCGAGAACAATCGAGTGGAGGCACAGTCCACCCGCGCCCGGTTGCCACTTGGGGCCAGTGCCGTGGCCGCGAAGTCCTGAAAGTTCCTGCCAACTTTTGCCGCCATCGCTCGAACGAAAAATCGCGGCATCTTCGACTCCCGCGTAGACCGTGTTGGGATCCTTCAGCGACGGTTCCAGGTGCCACACGCGCTTGAACTCCCACGGATGCTGCGTGCCGTCGTACCACTGGTGCGTGGTGAGCGACTTGCCAGTCGGTCCCGACGTGTCATACACAAACTTGTTGCTCTCGCCCTTGGGAGATCCGTCTGGGGCGGTCGTCGGTTCGCCCGGCGGCGTGCCCGGCTGTATCCACGTCTTGCCGCCGTCGTCCGAGCGCTGAATCACCTGCCCAAACCAGTCACTCGTCTGTGAGGCGAAAATGCGGTTCGGGTCAACCGGCGAGCCTTTCAGGTGATAGACCGGCCAGCCCGCAAAAAACGGGCCGCTGACGTCCCATTTTTCGCGCTTGCCGTCCGCCGTCAAAATGAATGCGCCTTTGCGCGTGCCCACCAGAACGCGTACTTTGCTCATCCTCGTCTCCTTGTCGCATTTTGCGTGCCGAAAAATCTAGCACGACGGCCCAGGATTCCTCAACTTATTACGCTATTTTCATTGCTGCCGATACGCTTGCTCCAAGCCCGGTATTTTTGCGGTTTCGACGGCGTTCTCTCGATTCCTTTCAGTCGAGGGCGTGTCCTGCTGCGGGAATCTGCTTCTTTTGTTCCTTGCCAGAAGCAGATCCCCGTCAAGATGGCTTGTTTGTCGATGCTCGCAAAGGCCGCTGTCAGGCTTTTGCAGCTGTTGCTCGCTGCGCGCTCATCTGTTTCGTGAACTCGCGCATGGCCGCCAGAACACCCGGCGAGCGAGCCTCGATCCAGGTTTCGTAACGCAGCGCGGCCTTTTCCAAATTCTCCGCGAACACTTTATTCTTGAAGCGTTCTCGAGCCTGCGGCAGAGGCGCTTTAATGCGGTCCCAGACTCCATAAAACTCACCGCTGGTCTCAAAGAAAAGGCCTTCGTGGAGCAGGCCGTAGTTAAGCAAGGCGCACGCCTGATCCCAGTAGCTGACCACCATCATGAAGTTGATGCCGCCTTCGCTCATCGGCGGGGCCACGCGCATGGCCTCCTCAAAAGTGTCCGCAAAATAATTCTTGAAGAACCAATCGCGCGCCTGCCGGAGCCGGGGTTCGCGGCGCAAATCGTAGACTTGCAGGTGAAGCTGGCCTTGCTCATGCGTCGGTTTCGTTTCCATGATCTTTGTCTCCTTTTTTCTTGGTTTTTCTGAGTCCATTGCCCTGGGCTGAAATCGTCACACGAAACTCCTTGCACGTGAATTGCGTTTTCGAAGATGCGCGCGGGTTCGCGAAGAATGGCGACCGCCGCCAACGTCCGCGAAACTGGGCAGAAATGGAACAGGGTCGCGTTCCCGCCAACGCCGCCGCACTTCCGCCAGCACTTCGTCGCGGTTCGCCGCCATTTTCTCCACAACGGCATTCGGCGCGCCGGTTTCCTCGTGCCGCGTCCCCCAAATCAGCAAATCCAGCACCACCGGCGCCAGGTCAATTCCCTTCTCCGTTAAACGATAATTCACTTTTCTCCCGTCGCTCTGCTCCGGTTCCGCCGTGATGATTCCCGCCGCAGCGAGTTTTTGCAGGCGGTCGGCCAAAATGTTCGTGGCGATTTTTTCGTCCGATTCCTGGAATTGTTTGAACGTGCGGAAGGCGCGCACCATCATGTCGCGAATGATCAGCAGCGACCAGCGATCTCCCAGCGCCTCGAGCGATATGCTCACCGGGCAGCCGGAACGCTGCTTCGACTTGGCCTTCCCGTTCACGGCTGACACCTTGCCACAAATCACTTGCATACTGCAAGCGATATTTAACCCTACACGAGTTTTACAGAGAAGCGCGGACGCCCGCGTTTTCGGATGGCAATGCGCGGAGAAAACAAAAACGCCCATCCCGATAGCTCTGGACCGGGACGGGCGCAGTTTGTTGGAGGAAACTTACAGGCTGCTACTTCTGGCCGATGTGGTAGACGATTCCGATGGAGATGCGTTCGGAATTCTGCGTGCTACCGTTCGACCGCATGCCGATGTAATCGAATTGCGGCCGAACAGCCCATTTGCCGCTACCGCCAATCCCAACGTCCACTCCGCCGCCGAAACCGAACGCAAACGGTGTGGTTGACGCGGTAACGCCTCCCGCCGAAGCGGAGAAATGCGAACCGCCGAAGAGCGCCTGCACAAACGGCACGAACTTATCCGATTGGCGGAACGAAATCCGCGGGCCGAACGTGAACGTCTCACCCGTCAAGCCGACGCCGCTCGGAGAACCGTGATACACGCCGAAGTCGCCGACGATGCCGAGCCAGTTATTGACGTTGACCCCTACTGATGCGCTAAAGCCGTTCAGATTTGCGCCCGACGCACCGTTGGAACCATTGAGGTGAAGATAGGAATACCCGCCGGCGAGGTCCGCAACGGGAGTATTCTGCCCGTGTGAGGTCATGGCCAAGAGCGAAAAGGCAAGCGCTGCCCATATCAGTTTCTTCATCTGTATCTCCTCTAGTGTCTTAGATTTGCGTCGTTTCCGGCTGCCGCCCCGATCCCTCTTGCGAATGCGGTCTTTACGCAACCGGTTCCGCGCCTACAATGTGCGTTTGAAGCCAATTTGCTTTGCAATCCAGCCTAAGGGAGGTGCCATTTTTCGTCAATTTATGTTCAGAATCGGGGTTCTTAACGAATAGCTGTACGGAAGGACGGGTAGCTGCAGGGCTGTCGCCGTGCATCCTTGGATGTATGATACTTCCCCGAATTGCAGCACATGGGCGAAAGGGAGAAAAACGATGAAGGGATTCATTCTGGGGATTATCGTCACGATCGTGGTGATCGTTGCCGTGGGGCTTTTTGTGGCGGTGACAGGGCACATCACGATGCGCGCAGACATTTTACCCATGTCCATCGAAAAATCCATCGCGATGCGGGCTATGGATGCGAACGTGGAGCGGAATGCTCCAAAGATCGCAAATCCCATTCAGCCGACGGAACAGAATTTAACCGATGGCGCGGAGATTTACGCTTTTAAGTGCGCGCAGTGCCACGGCGATCCGGTTCATCCTAAATCACCGCTCGCGAATTCGCTCTATCCGCCCGCGCCGCAATTCATGGACGACAGCCCGGACATGCCTGAGAATGAGAATTATTACATCACACTCCACGGCGTTCGCTGGACGGGCATGCCCGGCTGGAAAAATGCACTGACGAACGAGCAGATCTGGAAGGTGGTCACTTTCCTGTCGCACATGGACAATCTGCCGCCCAAGGCCAAAGCTGTTTTTGGCCTGACCGGCGGCGCGTCCGCCGCTCCCGCCGCCCCCGCGCCAAAGAAGAAGTAGGTTTCTCGACGCGGCAAATCCATTCGCGCAATCGCCATGCGAGCGCGGGTTAATGGCGGAGATTGGATATATGACATTGCGAAAGATGTTGGCAGCCTGTGCGGTTTTCATCTCGACGATGGCGTTCTTCGAGATGAGCGGCATTGCACGGCAGAAAACCGCCGCACCTCCGTCAGCGACCGTGCTTCCCGTCGGCACAGCGCGGTTCCGCGCCGACATTCGCGCAGTGGAAGGTCTGCTGCCGACAATCTCCGACCGCGGTGCCGCGCAATTTTTTCTCGCGTGGGCGCACGCGCATCTCGCCGAATTCCAGAAAGCGCTTTCGCTGCTGAAGCAATGCCCCTTGAGCGAAGGATTCGACCCCGACGGCGTAGCCCGCTTTCAGCCCCTCGCCTCGAATCCTGAATTCCGCGAACTAGTCGCGCAGGTTCATCGCCGCTACCCTCCGGCGCACAACGCGCGCGTGGTATTCACGATTCAGCAGAATGATCTATTTCCCGAAGGGCTCGCCGCGGATCCGGAGAGACACATCTTCTACATGGGAAGCATGCACCGGAAAAAGATCATCGTGATCACCGCGACGGGGAAAGTCTCGGACTTTGTCAGCGCCGGTTCGTACGACCTGATGCCGGTCGGCGGCGTGCACGTGGACCCCTCCGACCACAGCGTATGGGCCGCGACCGATCCAGGCGTGAAAGATCGGTCGGAGATCGTCCATTTCGACGCACACGGCAAATTGCTGGAGCGGTACGCAGCGCCCGGCCCAGGGCCGCATGATCTGAATGATCTGGTGCTGCGCGGTTCGCACGAAATTTATGTGACCGACACTTACGCGAATCAGGTTTACCGCTTCGACCGCACGACGCATAAATTCTCAACGGTGTCGTTTCCGCGTCCGATTTTCTATCCCAACGGCATTACCGTCTCTGACGACGGCAATTCTCTCTATGTCGCGGACATGCTGGACGTGATTCGCGTTGATCTGCGAAACACTCATGGGGACAACGACCGAAACAACGGCCGGAAAAACGATGCGCGCGACGTCATCGTCGGCCGGCACTACACGCTCGCGGGAATCGATGGCCTATACTGGTATCGCGGCGGTCTGGTCGGAGTGCAATACGGAGCGGGCGCCTATCGCGTGATGCAGTGGCACCTCTCGGCGGACGGCCTTCACGTCACTTCCGCCGAATTTCTGGAGTATCGCACGCCACTGGTGAAGGATCCCACAACGGGCGCAATCGTCGGCGCGAATTTCTATTTCATCTCCAATACAGGCATCAGCAACCTGGACGACAACGACAAGATTGTCGACCCGCGCAAGCTCGAGCCCATCCACATCTCCGTCGTGGCGCTGAAATAATCGCGACGAGTGGAGACGAAAACCTGCCTGATGCCATTCGCGCAAGACTAGTTCGACTGTTTCTCGGTCTCTACAGGCGGATTTTGAAACCCGCCTGGGCGCTTACGCCAGCTTGGTGACCACGCGCCGCGCGGCCAGAGAGAGCATCAGCCGGGAAATGCCGCTGAACAGCATGCTGATCCCCACAAGCGTGCCGATCGCCCATTCGCTGCTCGATGGCCACGTCCTCCAAATCAGGACGGCGAGGATCAGGGTGACAATTCCGTCAAAGATCAGCCAGCCCGAACCAGGCATGACGCGCAGCCGCCAGGACAACACCAGCTCCAATATTCCCTCAGCAAACAGATAAAACGCCAAAGCGAGCGTCAGAGAAACCAAGCCCGCCAGGGGATGCAACAATAGGTATCCACCGATGAAGATATAAAGGATCCCTAGGAGCAACTCCCACACAACTCCGCCGGCACCCCGCGTGTGGAAGGCAAATACCAAATGGGCAACACCACTGAAAATAAGCAGCCAGGCGACAACTAGGTTCACTGCGATGCCGCCAGCCAGCGGAACCACGATAGCTAGAAGACCAGCCACAATCATCAAGATGCTGAGCCCAATTGACCACCCCACTGACTTTTTCGCGATCGTCCCTACGGATGTGACGCTCATGACGCCTCCTCGTGAGATAACGTCGTTACGGGGCCTAGCGGGCCGGAAATCTTGTTGCATGATCCGTCGGAAAAACCACCTGTTCCTTGAACGGATGTTTGAGCTCTCCTTTTGCCCGAGAGCCTACGCCGGCTGTTCTGCCGTGTCAATCGTGCTCCCTGCAGTAGTACGCCAGTAGTACGCCATGTTAAATGTTCCGCCTTCTTGATTTGGATACAGTACGCTGACTTTGATCATCTACGTCCTACAAAAGTTCCGCGCGGGCGGCTCATAAAATAGAAAACGGGGCCAAGGGCGATCAGCACCACACCTACCGCGAGCGAGCTGGTCGAGCCAATCGTTTCCGTGCGATTGCGCAGCACCGCGAGAATCATCAGCACAAGCGGCGGAACGCCGAGCAGCAC
>DASYYI010000316.1:0-2278 GCA_035933995.1 Candidatus Acidiferrales bacterium
CACGTCGAACACGCGCTCCATCACGTACACGCCGAAACTATCCGCCACGGGCAATTGATCTTTGCGTGCAATCAGCAGCGGACGAACCGGCTCCCCGGCGCGCCCCAGCACAAAAATCGCCGTGAAACCCATAATCGTCGCTCTGTAGACATTGCCAAATGTCGGCCGTCCCATGTAGCGCGAGAACCGCACCCATCGCAGCGCCCTTAACGCATACGAAACATAAATCGACGCCACGGCAAGCAACAGCAACGGGATACTTGCATTCTTAAGTGCCACCCCAAGTTTCTGCCAGTTGAACTCGCCCAGCATGATCGCGCCGCGAAACCGGTAAAGCAGGCCCGCAATAATCGCCAGCGCCACCATCAGCCAAAGCGTCTTTCGCACACTTCGCCGCATCGTCGCGCACCGTATCAGCACGCCTTCGTGACTGTCAAGTTGGCTCGCGAACAGGTGTTGCGTCAGTTTGAATTTTCTTGATCGTGACACAAAGAGTCAAAATTCAAACTGACCCAATGCTCGCGAACAATAATCTCTGATACTGAAACCAATTCCCGCCGCGATCTGGCTGCAAACCACGCAAGATGCTTGTGTTACGCCCCTGGCCCAGTTAACATGCCCCGACAGTGCGGAACTTTTCGGCCCCTTTTCTCGTTCCTTACTATGAGGCCGGAAGTGATGCTGCTCACGAGGACAATGACGATTGGAGCAGGACGCTCAACTGGTTCAGCGCTGCCTCCGGGGAGAGGGGCCGGCATGGGAAGAGCTTGTGCGCCGCCACTCCCGGCGCGTTTACAATATTTGTTACCGCTTCACCGGCAATCCGGCCGAAGCCGAGGACTTGAGCCAGGAGGTTTTTTTACGCATTTATCGCACCCTTGCCAGCTACCGCACAGCCTACGGCGGCTTTCCGACGTGGCTGACCAGCGTCACGCGCAACTTGTTGATCGATCATTATCGCCGGACTCGTCACGACCGTGTCACCGATTCGCTCGAGGACGTGATGCCCAAGGTCGAAGAGAAGCATTCGCCTGCGCGCACGCCCGACAAGGCTGCTCTGGCCAGCGAGTTGAGCGCGCAAGTGCAGTCCGCGCTCTCGCGACTGTCCCCCGATTTGCGCGAAGCTGTAATCTTGCGCGATTTGCAGGGTTTGGAATACAACGAGATTCAAGAAGTTTTATCTGTCCCCGAAGGCACGGTAAAATCCAGAATCAACCGCGGCCGCATCGAACTGGCCCGCGTGCTTCAAGAAATGGGCTTGAGACCCGCGTGAGACGTCACGAGCAAGAATGACGAGTAAGAACGAGTAAGAAAATGACCTGGACCTGCGTACAAATCGAAGAACGGCTCAGCGACTACCTCGACGGTCTTCTCTCCGACGCCGAACAGCGTGAGTTCCGCGCTCATGTCGACGCCTGCTCGCAGTGCGCTCCTCTTCTCGCGCAGGTCGCGCATGTCATCGGCCGCCTTCGCACTCTTGAGCCGGAACCTGCTCCGGCCGCGCTCGTCTCTAAGATTCTCGATCAGACTCTCGGCCCGCGCAAAACCAGGCGCGACTGGTTCAGCTGGTTGCCAATGTTGTGGCAGCCTCGTTTTGCCATGGGCACGGTGACTGTCCTCGCTACGCTGCTCATCATTTTCCAGGCTGCAGGCGTGCGCCGGTCCGATATCACTGCGGCCAACTTGAACCCTGTTCGAATCTTCCACGCCGCCGACAGCCATGCGCATCTCGCCTTCGCGCGCGGCGTAAGATTCGTCAATGACCTCCGCGTGGTTTATGAGATTCAATCGCGCCTCCAGCCGGCGAGCAATCCCGCGCCGAGCAATACGGAGCCACCTTCCGCTCCGTCTCAGCAGAAATCGCCCAACGAATCGCAGCGGAACCACAGCACAAACGGGAGTTTTGCTTACGTCGCCACGCTGATTCCTGACGCGCCCACAAGGAGTCCTCGATGAAATGCGCTGTTCACACCGACGTTGACGCCACCGGCTTCTGCCGCAACTGCGGCAAAGCCCTCTGCGCGCAATGCGCCCGCGAAGTCCGCGGCGCGCTGTATTGCGAGGAATGTCTGGCGCGCATGGTCGTCGGCCCATCGCCCGCCGCGCCTGGCGTTTCAACAGGTCCCAACCCTGGAGTAGCTTGCGCTTTGGGATTCATTCCAGGTCTGGGCGCGGTATACAACGGCGAATATGTCAAAGCCCTGATTCACGTAGTAATTTTTGGCGGCCTCATTGCGCTGATGAATAGCGACACCATGTCCAGCGGCATGCAGGCCAT
>DASYYI010000346.1:0-1770 GCA_035933995.1 Candidatus Acidiferrales bacterium
ATCAAGACGGAAACAGAGATTTATCTCGCCGACGGAAAGTGATCTAATGCGCGCGTGCAAATCGAACTTCCGCGCGCTGGTCTGGAACACTATAAAAGCAATTCGCAACGCGCCCGCATCGCTACCGAAGCGTGGGGCGCCGAAAACCTGTATTGTCTGAATTGCAATTCTGACGAGCTTTCCTGTTCTCCGTCAAACACCGCCGCCATCGATTACGTTTGCCCAGATTGTGAAGCTTCATTCCAACTCAAATCGCAATCACGCTTCTTTGGCGGCCGCATCAACGATGCTGCCTACGCAACCATGCTCCAAAAAATCCGCGCGGATGAAACTCCTAATCTCATCGCTCTTCACTACGACCTTGTACGCTGGCGGGTACAAAACGTCTTTCTTGTTCCTCATTTTGCATTCTCGATTTCCGCAATCGAGAAACGGCGACCGCTCGCTGGGACTGCGCGCCGCGCCGGTTGGGTCGGCTGCAACATTCTGCTCCCCGAAATCCCGCCCGACGCGCGCATTCCTCTCGTCATAGACGGCGAACCCACAAATCCTAAATTGGCTCGCAACAATATGCGAAGGTCCGTCCTCTCGCCAATCTTCGCCCCGAAATGCGCGGCTGGACGCTCGACGTTCTGAATCTCCTCCACTCATTACACAAACAAACTTTCACCCTCGCCGACGCCTACTCCCTCGAACCCCATCTCGCCTCGCTCCATCCCGCCAATCGCCACGTCCGCCCCAAAATCCGCCAGCAACTCCAAATCCTCCGCGACCTCGGCCTCCTCCATTTCCTCTCCCCCGGACACTATGCCTTCCGCTGAGCTTTTTTTGGAGTGCGGCGGCTCGACGCCGCTTTGCCACTCGTGTAAACGATTCGCAGACGCCGCCTCGCTCTACTCAATATCCCGCGCGCTCACCGTGAAGTCGTCCTCAACCTTTACGCCTTCCGATCGCATTCGCCTAACCGTTTCGTAAAATGGCGGTTTTGCTTCCCGCTGAAACCATCCCGCCGAACACCACTCGTATTCCTCGGCCACGGACATTATTCCTTCCGCTGAGCTTTTTTGGAGTGCGGCGGCTCGACGCCGCTTTGCCACTCGTGTAAGCGACCCGCAGACGCCGCCTCGCTTTACTCAATATCCCGCGCACTCACCGTGAAGTCGTCCTCGACCTTGACGCCTTCCGATCGCATTCGCCTAACCGTTTCGTAAAATGGCCGTTTCGCTTCCCGCTGAAACCATCCCGCTGAACACCAGTTGTATTCCTCGGCCCGGCGCACCAATCCGGTCTGACTGCGTTCGAATGCACATAGCTCAAACGCGCAAGATAAGACCGCTGGTACGTGATGCGAGAATCCCAATACTGAAACCAGACTTTGCGTCCAGGAGCTTCATCGTCACGATTGATTTCTTTCGCAGTGAAAGTGTGCAAATGGCTGATGAATCGCGGCAAAGTCGCCGCCTTCTTCGGAGATATCGCAATGAAGTGATAGTGGTTTGGAAACACTGTCCATGCTTCGAGTCTCCATCCGTAACGCGCGGCAAAATGCAAAAGAGAATCGTGCAGGTACGTGAGTCGCTTGGCGGAACTGAAGAACGGCTGCTTCTGGTATGTCCCGGCGGTCACCATATACGCCCCTCCTGCCTCTAGGCGATGCGTCGGGCTATGCGCCCACTCCGTCATGGCCGCGAGTTTACGTTTGCGCCCCTGCAAAAGCAAAGCGGCGTCGAGCCGCCGCACTCCACAAAAAACTCGCACGAGCCGCTCGCT
>DASYYI010000384.1:0-9628 GCA_035933995.1 Candidatus Acidiferrales bacterium
GAGCGGATCGGCCCGAATTTCGCCTCGAATTTATAATTCTCGATTTCGGCGTAGTTCACGCCAATTTCTTTGCGCCACGAGCCGAATAAGTCCACCCAGTCGTCAAAAGTTGCAATTCGTGTTGCAGGCATTGCTCCATCTCCTTCCCCGGCTACCAGAGCTTATTGAATTTCCCAAAGGCTCATTTCTCAATTTCCGTGAAATCGCGGCTCGCGCTTCGCGAAGAATGCGTCAAGCCCTTCTGCGCAATCGGCTGAAAGAAAACATTCCACTTGCCGCTCGATTTCCGCGTCCAGCACTCGCTCCAATTCCTCGCATTCAGCCGCGAATAAAACCTTCTTGATCGCCCGAATCGCCATCGGCGGACCAGCAGCCAATCGCGCCGCGAACTTCTTTGCTTCCTCCGCGAACTTTGCTTCCGGCACCACGCGATTTACAATTCCGAGCCGCTCCGCTTCAGCCGCAGAAATCATTTCCGCCGTGTAAAACAGCTCCGCAGCCTTCGCCGCGCCAACAATCTTCGGCAGAAAATACGTCCCACCGAAATCCGGGAACAACCCCACTCGCGCGAATGTCTCGCCAAAAGTCGCTTGGTCGGAAGCGATCCGAAGATCGCACGCGAGCGCTAGATTCATCCCGGCTCCTGCCGCTGGCCCATTCACAGCGGCAATCACCGGTTTCGGCATGGTACGAATGGCCATCGCAATTTCTTTTCCCGCGCGCAATAGGCCTTCGAGCTCATGGCCGGCATTGCGCGAACGCGCGTCGCGAAGCACGGCCAAATCTCCTCCGGCGCAGAAACCGCGACCGGCGCCTGTCAAAACAATGACTCGCGTCGAGCCATCGGAAGCCGCGCGCCCCAGAGCATCAACAAGCGCGCGACCAAGCTCGACATTCAGCGCATTCAGACGTTCAGGCCGGTTCAGCCGCAGAGTTTGCACGGCACCATCAAGTTCCTCGAGAACCAGCGCTTCCGTCGCCGGTTTTTGCGTCGCACCGGACATCGCAGGTTTGCTCAACTGCCCATCCGTTTCAGAACCGCGGCCAGCTTCCTGAAATAACGCATCTTCACGCCTCGGCCCTTCGCATTCAGTGCGCTGGTCGAAGGCAGCACGAAGACGTCCGCGCCATAAAGCTTTTCCTTCTGCAAACCAAGCATGCAAGGGCGCCCCGCAAATTTCTCATAGACCATCTTGCCGTTGAACGCCACCAGACGCGGGCGGAACTCTTCGAGCTTCTGCGCCAAAAGGACGCGGCCTTCGGAAAATTCCTCGCGCTCGATGTCGTCGATTCCCTTCGACGGCCGCTTGACCAGATCGGTAAGCCCTATGCCAAATTCCAGCACGCGGCGGTCATCCGCGTAGGCAATCGGCTCGGGAATCACGCCTGATTCATAAAGCAGCGGCCAAAATTCGTTACTGCGGCCCGCATAATAATGGCCTACACGTGCCGAGCGTTCGCCGGGATTGCAGCCGACTACAATCAGCTTCATTCCTCGCCGGAGATAATCAGGCAGCGCGCGCATCGCTTCGAGCCAACTCCATCGTCACATTTAATCTTTCAGATTTACCCAAACGCTCTTCACCTGCGTATAGCTTTCGAGCGCGTGCACGCTCAATTCGCGTCCGTAGCCGCTCATCTTGTATCCGCCAAAGGCTGCTGCTGGATCGTAATTGTTATACGTGTTGATCCACACGGTTCCGGCTTGCAGTCTGTGCGCGACGCGATGCGCCTTGGCAATGTCCCGAGTCCAAACGGCGGCGGCAAGGCCATAGGGATTTTTATTCGCTTCTCGAATCGCCTCTTCCACATCGTCGAATGCAATCGTTGCGAGCACAGGTCCGAAGATTTCCTCTCGCGCAATAGTCATATCGTTTTTCACGTCGTCGAATACGGTCGGTTGAACGAAATAGCCTTTGCCGTTGCCAAATTGCGCGCGAGCGCCTCCGGCGACAAGCTTCGCACCCTCGGCCTTCCCCTTTTCAATATAGCCGAGGACTTTATTCATCTGCGGCTCGCTGACCAACGCGCCAAATTTTGTTTTGGGATCGAGTGGATCACCGGGTTGGACTTTCTTTGTGCGGTCGATGAGCTTCTGCATGAAGTCATCGTGAATCCTGCGCTCTATAAAAAGCCGCGAGCCTGCAGCGCAGACTTCGCCTTTCCCATAGAAGATGCCGATCGTCGCGCCGCGCACCGCGCCATCCAAATCCGCATCAGCCAGAACAATATTCGGAGATTTTCCTCCAAGCTCCAGCGTGACGTGCTTCAGGCTGTCCGCGGAAACGCGCGCAATCTCCTGCCCCGTCATCGTCGAGCCTGTGAACGCAATTTTCGACACGCCAGGGTGACGCACCAGCGCGCGGCCGAGATCGTCGGAAGCACCTGTCACGATGTTCAAAGCGCCGTCCGGCAACCCAGCCTCCTGGCAAATCTCGCCGAGCCGCAGTGCTGTGAGCGATGTCCACGGCGCGGGCTTCAGTACAACAGTATTGCCCGCAGCCAGCGCCGGAGCCACCTTCCACGACGCAAGAAGCAGCGGAAAATTCCACGGGACGATTGCCGCAACCACACCGATGGGTTCCCGTAGCGTGTAATGCAGAAACGGCCCGCGGACGGGAACCGTTTCACCATGAATTTTTGTGGCCCAGCCAGCGTAGTAGCGGAAAACCTCCGCCACCATCGGCATATCCACCTGACACGATTCGAAAATCGGCTTGCCGTTGTCGAGCGTTTCGAGCGTCCCGAGCTCTTCGTTGTATTTGTCGACCAGATCGCCGATCTTCCAGAGTATGCGGCCGCGGTCCGAAGCGCTCATCTCCGCCCACGGGCCTGACTCGAACGCGCCCCGCGCTGCCTCGACTGCAATGTCGGCATCGCAGGCATCCGCATCGGCAATCTGCGTCAGCGTCTCGCCCGTGGCGGGGTTGACCGTCGAATACGTCTTGCCCGACGCGGCATCCAGCCATTTGCCGTCGATAAACAACTTCCCGGGCTTCGCCTCAATTTTGGCCGCAGTCGCCATGCTCCATTACTTTCCCTTGAATTCCGGTTGGCGCTTCTCCACGTACGCTTTCAGCCCTTCCTTCGCGTCATCGCTTGTGAAGAGCAGTTGCTGCAACTCGCGCTCGATACCCAGAGCCTCGCCAAAGCCCACTTCCAAGCCGGTGACGACGGCGCGCTTGATCCGTCCCACAGCACGAGACGCTTTGTTCGGAGGACAGAATTGACGCGCATAAGTCATCACTTCTTCCCAAAACGATTCGCGCTCGTAAATGTACTGAATCAGGCCCATCTCGGCGGCTTCTTCGAAGCTGAATGTGCGACCAGTTGCCATTAATTCAATCGCTCGCGACTTGCCCACAGCCCGCGCAAGACGCTGCGTGCCGCCCGTGCCGGGAAGAACGCCCAGGTTTACTTCAGGCAACCCAATCTTGCCGCCCTCTTTTTTCGCCAACCGGATATCGCAAGCAAGCGCAATTTCAAGACCGCCTCCCACCGTGTGCCCGTTGAGCGCCGCAATCACCAGTTTGGGAGTCTGCTCCAGGCGGGACAGCGTCTCGTTCGCATGTAAGCAGAAATAATATTTGAACTGCGGATCGACCTTGGCGAGCATGGGAATGCTCGCTCCCGCCGAGAAGAATTTTTCACCCGCGCCGCGAAGCAAAAGAACGTGGACGTTATCGTCCATGCGCGCCTGCAAAATTGATTCATCGAGCTGGCGCATCATCTCGTAGGTGTATGTATTCGCTGGCGCATCATCCATCTCGATTATAGCGATGCCGTCTTCAACGCGATAATTCACCAACTGTTTCTGATCCACCGCTTGCGTCGTTGCCATTGAAAAACTCCTCTCTCTTGTGAAGATCGATTTTCTCTAACCCGCGGCGCGCGCGGCCACCTTCAGGGTGCTGCGCCCGGCGCGCGATGTTTTCTGCGATTCAACCCGGTGGCCGTTCATCACGCCGTGCAGGAACATTTGCGACATTACATCGGAAAGCGCGTCGGCTTGGGGATCCACCTGTGGACGATGCCACGTGTGAATCCAATTCATCATACCGAACAACGACAAAACAGCGATGCGGGGATTTAGCTGCCGTGCTTGGCCCGCGCGCCGCAATTCCTCGAAAATCTCGAGCGCCATGCCGTAATAGCGCCGCTTGATCTCCGCGACGTCCTTGCGGTACTCGCCGGCAAGAACATCATCCTCGCGCGCGAGCACCTTCATTTCCATCGGATGGCGCAGAAAATATTCCAGATGATTATGCACCAGAACACGAAGGCGGACAGCAGGGTCTGACATACCTTTCAGCTGGCGGTAGAGTTGAGCCAGAATCGTCCTAAATGTATGGATTTGAATCAGATACAGAAGCTCTTGCTTGCTTTCAACGTAGTAATACAAGCCCGACAGCGAAACGCCGCTCGCGCGGCTGATGTCGCGAATAGATGCGCCTTCGTAGCCCTTCTCGGCGAAAACGCGGGCGGAATGCCGGAGAATCACCTCCAGCTTTCGGGAAGCGATGCGGGAATCTGGTGTCGCAACACGAGGCATTCGTTGGCGATCCTGAGTCGAACGTTCGTTCGAATCACAAGCATAGTTCCCCGGACCACCGGAGTCAAGCCGCACCTTGGTGGTAAATTCGAGTGTGAAGAAAGTTCGTCAGACACCAGAATCTTGCATCTTCAAGTCGTCCTCTGCGTCAGATGAGAGTGCATGCTGACGCAAGAACATGGCGGCTGTTTGTGTTACGCTTTGTCGTTGTCACCTGACAAGGGGCACCAACAGATCATGGAACCAGCAAACGCCAAATTAGCGAAATCACAGACAGCTCCTGACGATAACGAGTCTTCTTTAGTCGCGGCAGCTAAGGCCGGAGACGTCGCAGCATTCGAGACGCTGGTCAACCGTTACGAGCGGAAAATCTTTCGCCTCACCCAGCACATCACGCAGAACACGGAAGACGCGCAGGACGCATCGCAGGAAGCGTTCCTGAAGGCATTTGAGCACCTCGGGGAATTCCAGGGCAATTCGCGGTTTTACACTTGGCTGGTGCGCATCGCCGTGAATCAGGCGCTGATGAAGTTGCGCAAACGGCACCCGAGAGATATTTCCCTCGACCAGGACATCGAAACCGAAGACAACTTCATGCCCCGCGAAATCGAGGACTGGGGTCCTTCGCCCGAGCAACGTTATGCTCAGGACGAGCTCGCGGGCATACTCTCCCACGTGATCGGTGAACTGGAACCGTCTTTCAGGACCGTCTTCCAACTGCGCGACATCGAGGAACTTTCCACGGAGGAAACCGCTGAAGCCCTCGGGCTGTCCGTGCCGGCTGTGAAATCTCGGCTGCTACGTGCACGCCTGAAGCTGCGAGAGAAATTGAATCGGTATTTTCGAAGGGGTGTGGCCCAATGAACTGTAGAAGCGTGGTCAGAGAGCTTTCGAATTATCTCGACGGAGAACTGGACCTAAATCTGCAGCAATCCATCGAAATTCACTTGGAGCATTGCGAAGATTGCCATTTGTTGGTGGACACGACAAAGAAAACAATTCAAATTTTTTGCAAGTCGGAACCTTTGCCGCTTTCGGATGACGTTCGCAACCGTCTGCATGACGCCCTGGTCAAGCGCCTGCACAAACCTCGCAGCTAACTGCTGTTTTGTGCCGTTAATCTGGGGATTCCGTTTTCCACAGTTCCACGTTGCTCCCAATCCCCCTCTCCAGCGCCAGTTCGTAGACTCTTCCAGCAGTCACAATATCCTCAATCGCGATTCCGTTGGACTTGAAAAGCGTTATTTGTTCTGGCGACGTGCGCCCTTCCACGCGTTCCGCAATCAAATCGCTAAGTTCCTTCACCTCGTTCCATCGCGAGTAGTCTCCCTCGAATGCCTGGATCAAATCCCCCGCCTCCAGTTTCGATTGGTCGCGTGAATCGGCGAAAATCACATCGGCGCGGCTCACCGCATCAGCGTCAAGCTCCGCCTTCTCCGGGAAATTCGCTCCAATCGCATTGAGGTGCATCCCCGCGCGCAGCCATCGGCCTTCGACCACTGGCTTTGAGGCCGTAGTCGAAGTAATCAGGATATCCGCGTCATGCACCGCTTCCTCCGCTGAAGCGGTGGCTTCGACCGGCACGCCCAGCTTTGCACTCATCTCACGCGCAAAACGCTGGCGACGCTCCGGATCGCGTCCAAAAGCGCGAACGCGCTCGATTTTCCGAACGGCTGCCACAGCCTCGATCTGCGTCTCCGCCTGAAGACCCGTGCCGATGATTCCAACCGTCCGCGCATCACGACGCGCCAGCAATTTCGTGGCGACGCCGCTCGCCGCGCCCGTGCGCATCTGTCCCAGGTAACGCGCTTCGATCAGCGCCAGCAGTTCGCCAGTCTTGGCCTGAAACAAAGGAACCAGAAACCGCAACCCTTCGCGGGAACTTGTGTAGATTTTCATGCCCATGTATCCGCCGGTTCCGTCGGCGGCAGCCATGTAGTGGAGATACGAATTGCCCGGCAGATGCAGCCGCTGGCGGGAGTGAAACTGCGCGCTGCGATCTCCCAGCCGCCGAAATGCATCCTCGACGGCCTCGATCGCCAAAGGCATCGTCAGCAATGAACGAACGTCGGATTCAGACAGAAGTAACGCCATGAATGATTGCCTGGCGCTCCGCCACTCGAAATCGAACAACCGATTATATTAGTTCACATTAATTCGGAATCGCAGCACATGCGCATTGGCTCGATCGAGCACCAGCAGTTCGCCTTTTGGCGTGAACGCAACGTCCGTCGGTGTTGCATTTTGCCCCCATTCCGGGTGCTCGGAGAAATCCACGGTCACCTTCGGCGTCCCGTCCGACGTCCAAATTTCCAGCAAGCGCTTCGCCTCGTCAGTAGCGACCACAAAATTCTGCGACACGGCCAAGCCATAGGCCTTTGGAACGTCGCGCTTGGGCGTCAGACTGGTGAAAGGAAAATCCCAAGAAGAAACGTAGCCTACATCGAACGAAAGCTTCTCGATACGTTGATTGTCCGCATCGGCGACGTACAAATTTCCCTTGCCGCCAACCCGAATGCGGCACGGGGTCCAACGCCGCACAGGCAAACCTGCGGGTTGCCCCCACACTTGCAAAATGCGGCCGCGCGCGTTCATTCTCGCGATGTGCGCCGTTTCGAAATCAGCGAGATAAATGTCGTCATCATCAGGATCTATGGCGATGCTTGCAGGATGATTCAGTGAGCTTCTATAGCGGAACGAGAGAGTGCGGAATGGTTCGCCTTCCGGGGAAAAAATCTGAATCTGCGCCCTTCGAACATCCACAGTAAAGATCGCCTGTCCGGAATCAATGGCGATGTCCCAGTTGTTCTCATTTGCCGTCACGTCAAAGGCCAACAATGGGTGACCCATGGAATCGAATTTCTCGATTTGCGTTGGATTGCCGTCGTCCGCAATGTAGACATTGCCGACCCGATCCGAATTGAACGACTGCGGATCCTGCAATTGCCCCGGCTCCGTGCCTGCGTTACCCCATTCACCGAGATATTGGAGCGGGGGCGGAGGAACGCTCTGCGCCGCGTGCTGCGGAGCGGAGCACGACGTAATTGCCAGCGCGCAAAAGGCTCCAAGCCCCGCGCAAATCAGCCTCCTGCCCCGCCGCCGGATCACTTTCGTCCCCTTCATTCTCTGGCCTTTCCGGAATGCTTTCTTCCTTCGCTCGTCTTTCCCGCGTGGGAATCAAGTCGATGCACGGTGGTAAGTGTCATCTCGTATTGGCGATTCTTTTGACCTTTCACACCAATGTTGCTGAAGGTAAAGTGCGCCTTGCCGCCCGGCGTCGTTGCGGGCGCAACCTGCACCGGCAAACTGCCGCAAAGTCCGCGTTCGATGAAACCTGTTTCGTACCGATGCCTTTTCGGACTCCAGGTGAAAACACGAATCAGCGTGAAATCGCACGGCCTTCCTTCTCCATCGCGCGTGCCCATAACCAGGTACTCTGGCTTAACAACGCCTGTCGAGTCCACCGCCCGATTGATTTCGAACCATGCGACGATGTTGATGTGTTCAGAGCTCTGATATTCGGAAAGCGGTTCAGGTAGATCCAAACTAATGAGCCGGCCAAGCACCCAGCCGGACACCTGGGCCGCGTCTTTCACATTTGCGCGCACCAACCACCAATCTTCCAAGTTTGACGAGTCAGATGAGGAGCCGGGGCGCAATTGTTGTCCCACATTCGCGGTTGCTTCCCGCGCAAACATTTCTACGGCCGTGCCACCGGGCGCGGACGATATCACTTCCCATTGGCGCCCGGGCCGAATGTGAAGGTTGCTGCGAGCGCGCGTACGACCTCGCGCCTGCAGGGGCATGGCTTCTGTTTCCTTATTGAGGAGCGCGGCGCCGTGCCACAACGCCGAGCTCATCAGCGAGTCCGACGAAACCCAACCACGCACGCCCGTCTTCGTCTGGACCAGTGCGTGATCCCCATCACGCTGAAAAATCTGAACTGGCTCGCCATACGAAAGATTGGCCACCGCTGTGCGAACTTCCGCGGTGCTGTTCCAAATACTCGCGCCTTGGAAGCCCACATACGCCAGTTCCATCGGGGATTTACGATGCAGACGCACCTCGCGCACCACGACGGCCGCTATGATGCCGAGCACAAGGACGATCAAGAATGCACGGCGCATCAGCGAGCATCTCCCCGCCAAACGTCTCTGAGATGCGCGCTGCTCGCTCGGTAAATCTTCGGTTTCATTTTTCTTGCATTGTCCACATGGGCTGAAGTTTGCAAGAATGCGGTTGGCCGAAAGCAATTCAGTCAAACAACTAATCCGCCCATCGCGCTTGCGCGACGATTCTACCTCATCCGTTATTCTGTCGAATCAATCGTGTGACGCCATGTGTTCAGTCGTGCCACGGTTCTGCTAGAATGTCGCCGCTCGGGGATTGTCTGCGAAAACTTCGCAAGGAGTGAGACGATGCATCATTTCGAGAAACTCAAACCGCTGGCGCTGCTGCTCCTTCGGCTCGGCCTCGGAATCATATTTATCTACCACGGCTTCCCGAAGCTGTTCACGCACACACATCAAGCCCTGCAGGAATTCCCTCATATGGGTTTCCCTTCTTATTTCGTGTACATCGCTGGCATCGTGGAATTCTTCGGCGGGTGCCTGTTGATTCTCGGCTTGTTCACGCGGATCGCCGCGCTATTGATCGCGGGCGAGATGGCAATCGCCATTTGGAGAGTCCATCTGCCGCTGGGTGGCGTAATGGCGGTGAGCAATTACCAGTTTCCGCTGGCGCTCGCTGTCGCGGCTTTTACGCTCGTCGCTGTGGGTGCCGGCGCGGCGTCGCTCGACCGCGCCATCTTCAAAAATAACGCCTAGCTTGTCCGAAAAGCCCAATTAAGCGGATGCGTGGGGAGCTTCGGGTGCCTGTGGAACCGGTTGCGCGGGAATCGGCAACGATCCCTCCGGCATAATTAGCCAAGCGACTACGTAAACAACGATGCCGGGAACTAAACCGGTGCAGAAAGTCACCAGCACCCAGAGCAAACGTACGATCGTCGAATCCATTGCGAAATATTCCGCTAGGCCGCCGCAAACGCCTGCGAGTTTACTATCGGTGGCGGACCGA
>DASYYI010000396.1:0-5398 GCA_035933995.1 Candidatus Acidiferrales bacterium
CCAGGCGCCAGGACCATGCTTCGATCGGACGCCAAAAACTCCGCTGCTCCCGCACCCAGTGCTCGGCCACATGAATCTGCGCCATCACGCGCTGCGTGAACCCCGGGCCCGGGTCGACCGCTTCGCTAAAAACCGTGACCAGTCGCCCAGACAGCCGCGCGTCTTCGAGCGCCTCGCGGCATTCGCGACAACTCTCGAGGTGAGCGGTCAATCGTCGCGCGTCGCGACGCGGCAATTCGCCGCTGGCGTAATCCTCGAGCGCCGCTTCGAATTTTTCACAACCCGCCATCATTTTCTGTTCGTGCTGTTTCTGTTCGTGCTGTTCGGACATGTTCAGTCCCTCCGAACTACGAGTATTGGGTCAGTCTGAATTTTGACTCTTTGTGTCATGGTCAAGAAAATTCAAACTGACTCACTACCGACCTACGCTTTTCCCATTTCCCTAACTGTGCGCGCCCACGCGCCGGCGGTACGTCTTCGCCAGCTTGCGCCGCGCCCGAAATAGCCTGACCTTTACGGTGTTCACGTTCAGATTCAACATCCTGCCAATCTCTTCCACGGCGAATCCCTGGGCTTCCTTGAGTACCAGCATCACGCGGTCTTCTTCGGAGAGCTCCCCGAGCAACCGCTCCACGATTTCCCGCAACTCGGCGCGGTCGCTGGGATTGCCACCGCCGTGACTGTCGGTGCTGACGAATTGCTCCACGTGGCGGACCTGCTCTTCGCTGAGATCGGCTTCGTAACTGAGCGGCCGCACTTTCTTCTTCCGCAGATAATCCCAGCACTCGTTTACCGCAATCTTGTACAGCCAGGTCGAAAAAGCCGAGCGCATGTCAAAACGGCCGATGGAGACGTACGCCTTCAAAAACACCTGCTGCGCGACGTCCTCAATGTCCTCGCGGCGCCTGAGCACACCGCCGACGACGGCCATGACCCGCTGTTGGTGCCTGCGCACCAGTTCTTCAAAGGCGACAACCTCGCCTTTTTGCGCTGCGCGCACCAGGTCGCGGTCGTCCGGCTTGGCGGTTCGCGGCCGGGCGGTCATCGCAACGGCGGTTGCGCTTGCTGCCACGTATTTTGGGACGTTATCCATTCGCTCGCGGTTACAATTACCTGTGCCCAGTTTTGTACAAGTTATCCCTTGCAGGGGGCCAGTCATTCATGTGACAATCCACCGCATGATAATCGGAGACCGTTTAAGGCTGTTACGCGAAACCAAGAAATTGTCCCAAGGCGACATCGAAAAGCGCACAGGACTCCTTCGCTGCTACATTTCGCGGGTTGAGAACGGCCACACCGTTCCAGCCATCGAAACGCTCGAGAAACTGGCAAGGGCGATGGAAATCCCGCTCTACCAGCTATTCTACGACGGCGAAGAGCCACCTGAGTTGCCTAATTTACCCAAGCGCAAATCTTCGGATGATATCGCGTGGGGTAGCGCCGGAAAAGAAGCGCGGTACCTTGGGCGCTTCCGCCGGGTATTGGGACGCGTCGACGAAGCTGATCGCCGCCTCTTGCTCTACATGGCCCAGAAGATGGCCCATCGCTAGAGCGGTTGCCGCGATTCACTCCGTTAGCGTAACTCACTCCCACTCGATGGTGCTGGGTGGTTTTGAGCTGACGTCGTAGACTACCCGCGTGACGCCACGAACCTCGTTTACGACACGCACCGAAATGCGCTCCAGGATTTCCCACGGCAGACGCACCCAGTCCGCCGTCATGGCGTCTTCTGAGGACACCACTCGAACGGCAATCGTGTAGCCGTAAGTCCGGAAGTCTCCCATCACGCCCACGCTACGCACAGGAAGTAGGACGGCGAACGCCTGCCAAAGCTTGTCGTAGAGGCCTCCGCGGCGAATCTCTTCGACGACAATAGCGTCAGCGCCGCGGAGAATTTCAAGCTTCTCTGGCGTGATTTCGCCAAGCAACCGCACGGCCAAGCCGGGCCCGGGAAACGGGTGCTTCGACAATATCTCTTCCGGCAGGCCGAGTTCCCTTCCGATCATGCGCACTTCGTCCTTGAACAGATCGCGCAACGGCTCGATCAACTCGAACGGCAAATCTTTCGGCAAGCCGCCTACGTTGTGGTGCGTTTTGATTGTGGCCGACGGGCCTTTTACGGAAACCGACTCGATCACGTCCGGATACAAAGTTCCCTGAACCAAAAAGCGCATTGCCGTTCCGCCAGTTTCGGCAGCCAGGCGCCGCGCTTCTTCGGCAAACACGGCGATGAATTCCGCGCCAATCCTTTTGCGCTTCTCCTCCGGATCCGCCACGCCTTTGAGCCGCGCCAGGAATCGTTGCGAGGCATCGACGCCCGTGACGTTGAGGCCGAGCCGGTCGCGCAGCAACTCCAGCGTTTCGGCGAATTCGTTTTGCCGCAGCAAACCGGTGTCGACGAAAACATTTATCAGGCGGCCGCCAATCGCACGATGCACCAACGCGGCCGCGACCGCGGAGTCAACGCCTCCGCTGAGCGCGCACAGCGCGTGCGCGTTGCCGACGCGTTTGCGAATGCTTTCGACCGTCTCTGAAATAAACGACGCGCGGTCCCAATTCTTTTTCGCGCCGCATACCGCGAAAACGAAATTCCGCAAAATCTCCGTGCCCCGCTCGGTGTGCAACACTTCTGGATGAAATTCGACGCCGTAAAGATGCCGCGCGCGGTCTTCGATGGCCGCCACGGCGTTGTCCGTGCGTCCAGTGGTTTCGAATCCAGTAGGCAAGCCAACCACATGATCGCCGTGGCTGTTCCACACTTTCAAATGTTCGGGAAGCCCGCGAAAGAGCGCGGAATCTTTCTCGCGGTCGAGCGTGGCGGGACCATATTCGCGGCGCTCGGCCTTCACGACGTTTCCGCCCAGCGTCCGCGCCATCCATTGCATGCCGTAGCAGATGCCGAGCACGGGAACGCCGAGCCGCAGAATTTCCGCGTCGCACGCTGGCGCGTCCAGGTCGTACACGGAACTTGGCCCGCCCGACAAAACGATGCCGCTCGGTTGCAGGCGCTTGATTTCGCCGAGGGAAGCGTTGCAGGGCAAAATCGCGGAGAAGATTTCCTGCTCGCGGATTCGCCGCGCGATTAGTTGCGTGTACTGACCGCCAAAATCCAAAACTACAATGCCGCCGCGCGTGCTCAATCCAACGTTTTCGCTTTTCGTTGACAATGGCTCTTGCTCCGGGACTGCCGCGGAATTCGCCATGGATGCTCCTTCACGCGGAATCGCCCGCGAAATTCGCGTCACTGCACGACGACATTCACGAGCTTCCGCGGCACCGCAATTGTCTTTATGATTTTCTTTCCCACCAACAATTGTGCGATACGCGGATCGTGGATGGCGCGTTCGACGAGTTCCTCTTCGCCGATGCTGTCGTCGACCAAAATCTTGCCGCGTACGCGTCCGTTAATCTGGATTATCACCTCAAACTGCTCTTCTTTGGCAAGGTCTTCACGGAATTTTGGCCATTCGACCCGCGCGAGCCCGCCCGAATGCCCCAACATTTCCCACAACTGTTCGCTGACGTGGGGAGCCATCGGCGCAAGCATCAGCACAAGCAACTCGATCACATTTTTGGCGACGGCGGGATTCGCGCCTTCGTCGAGCGGCTCTTGCGCTTGCATTTCGTTGACCAGTTCCATGATCAGCGCAATGGAAGAATTGAAGTGCCAGCGCGCCTCGAAATCATTCGTCACGCGCCGGAGCGTTTGATGGGCTTTACGCAGCAGCGCTTTTTCTTTTGGCGTGGCGTGCGCAAGGTCGATGGATTCGCTTCCGTTCGCTTCGATGCCGCGCAGTTTTTCGGCATAACGGTGAACGAGCCGGTAAACCTTGTTCAAGAACCGCGCGCAGCCCTCGATTCCGTCTTCGTTCCATTCAAGGTCTTTTGCAGGCGGAGCCGCGAACAGCGTGTACATGCGCGCCGTATCGCATCCGTATCGCTGCGCCATTTCGTCCGCGCCCACCACGTTGCCGTGCGACTTCGACATCGCTCTGCCGCCCTTTTGCACCATGCCTTGCGAAAAGAGTCTCATCACTGGCTCGCGAATTTCCGTCAGGCCCAAATCGCGCATCACCTTGGCGAAAAATCGCGAATAAATCAGATGCAGAATGGCGTGTTCGATCCCGCCAATGTATTGATCGATGGCAAACCAGTAGCGCGCTTCTTCGCGGCCATACGGAGCTTTGTCGTTGTGCGCGTCTGTGTAGCGATAGAAATACCACGACGAATCGACGAACGTGTCCATGGTGTCCGTTTCGCGGCGCCCCGCTCCTCCGCACTTGGGACACTTCGTGTTGACAAATTCCGGAACGCCCGCGAGCGGCGATTCGCCCTGCCCGGTCAGCGCCACATTCTCCGGCAGCTTCACGGGAAGCTGATCGTCGGAAACAGCCACAATTCCGCATTTCTCGCAGTAAACCACGGGGATGGGCGTGCCCCAATAACGCTGCCGCGAGATGCCCCAGTCTTTTAGACGATATGTCGTCTCGCCCTGGCCCAGCCCTTTCGCTTCGGCATCCGCCGTCATTTTTTCGATGGCTTTCGCGGAAGGCATGCCACTGTACGGCCCGGAATCCACGGAGCGGCCGTATTCAGTGAAAGCTTCGCTCAACTGGCCTTTCTTGAGCGAAGGGCCTTCGAGCGGCTGCACTACAATCTTGATCGGCAAACGATATTTTTGCGCGAATTCGAAATCGCGCTGGTCGTGGCCCGGGACGCACATCACCGCGCCAGTGCCGTATTCGGCGAGCACGAAATTCGCGACCCAGATGGGGACCAGTTCGCCGGAGAAGGGATCCACGGCGAAACGTCCCGTGAAAATGCCTTCCTTCTCTGCCTTGGCCAAATCAGCCGCGCGCATGATTTTTTGCCGCAGGCGATTCCACTCGGCTTCGATGGTCGCGTGCCCCGGCACGCCGTCAAATAATTTCGGCAGCAGCGGATGTCCCGGCGAAAGCAACACGGCGCTGGCGCCATAGATCGTGTCGATGCGCGTGGTGAATACTTCGATGGACGCGCCGTCCATCTTCGCCACGGGGAATTTCACGCGCGCACCGCGCGATTTGCCGATCCAGTTCTGCTGCATCAGCAAAACGCGCTCGGGCCAGCCCGCGTGAAGCTCGGCCATGTCGTCCAGTAATTCGTCCGAGTATTTTGTAATGCGCAAAAACCACTGCTCGATCTCTTTCACTTCCACCGGCGTGGTTTCGTGCCGCCAGCAGCAGCCGTCCACCACCTGTTCGTTCGCCAGCACGGTCTGGCACTGCGGGCACCAGTTCACTTTGCTGCGCTTGCGATACGCCAGGCCGCGTTCGAGCATGCGGAGGAAAAACCACTGGTTCCAGCGATAGTATTCGGGTTCACAGGTGGAAATTTCGCGGCGCCAGTCGTAGCTGAA
>DASYYI010000409.1:0-2927 GCA_035933995.1 Candidatus Acidiferrales bacterium
TGCTGTCCGAGTTTGCATCGAACGCCATCCGCGCCGTGTCAGGCCGGCGCTCCTGTTCTGCCATGTGAGAAGGGACCATGGATCTCCGCATGAAGAGATTAACACGAGGAGTTCCACGTCACATATCGGAAGCGGATTCCCTTCTCGATTGCGCGCCGGGTCCGGAAAAAGTAAAGTTGAACCGTGAAAACTCTGATGAAGGTACCTTATTTCGATCTGAAAACCCAGTATGCCGGGCTCCGGAAGGAAATTCTCGAAGCCCTCGACCGCGTTTGCCGCAACGCGTCGTTCAGCCTCGGCGACGAAGTAGCCGCGTTCGAAAAGGAATTTGCGGCGTACTGTGAAGCGAAACACTGCATCGCGCTGAATTCAGGGACCAGCGCGCTGCATTTAGCCCTGCTGGCTGCGGGGATCGGGCCAGGCGACGAAGTCCTCACAAGCCCGAATACGTTTATCGCTACGGCGGAAGCGATTGCTTATGCAGGCGCCAAGATCGTCTTCGTAGACATTGACCCACTGAATTCCAACATCGATCCACAACTGGTGGAGCGTGCCATCACACCGAGCACCAAGGCGATACTGCCGATTCACCTCTACGGCCGACCGGCGAACATGGACGCGCTCGAAAGGATTGCACGCTTGCATAACTTGGCGCTCATCGAAGATGCTTGCCAGGCCCATGGCGCGCGATTCCGCGGGCGACGCGTCGGTGCTCTAGGCAACTCGGGCGCGTTCAGTTTTTACCCGTCGAAGAATCTGGGAGCATATGGCGAGGCGGGGGCGTTGGTCACTAACGAAGACCGCGTCGCCGAATACTGCCGCGCGGCGCGAAGCCACGGAGAGGCGCGGCGGTATTTCCATGATTTCATCGGCTACAACTATCGCATGGAAGGTTTTCAAGGCGCGGTGCTGCGCGTGAAGTTGCGCCACCTGGACGAATGGTCGGCGAATAGAAAGGCGCTTGCGCAACGCTACCGCCAGCAACTCAGTGCGGCCCGGCTCGACATGCCGCAAGACGATCCGCGCGACGAATGCGCGTATCACTTGTTTGTGGTTTACGTCGATAACCGTGATTCCGTGAAGCAGCAACTTGAAGAACGCGGCATAGGCACAGCCGTGCATTATCCGCGGCCGTTGCATTTGCAAAGAGCCCTAGCGAATCTGGGATACCGTGCCGGTGATTTCCCTCATGCTGAACGTGCGTGCGAACGCGCCCTCGCATTGCCTTTCTTTCCAGAGATGACCGAGGAGCAGGTGGATTGTGTCGCGGATTCACTTGTGGAGATCGCCGGCAAACGATGAGTTGCCAACTCCACGACAGAAACCTTTGCGGAGATTCTTATTTTGTGACTGGCGTTCAGGCGGAGGCGCGCCGTTCCAGGTTATCATCCTCGCCAGAGGGTGGTGCTGACGCATTGCGCGATTCGCTGAAAGTGCCCAGGAGTTTCTCCTTCATCGCCTGCGCCAATCCATCGAATACATCGATGCATGCCTTGCGCATCGCGTCTTCGGCGCCCCGAATTAGTGAATCCATCCGTTTCTGGCTCAGTGCGTCAAGCTGGCTCACTGTTGCATCGAGCCAGGAGTTCCCGGCAGAGCGAAGCCGATCCTCATGCCGCTCAAGCTCTTCAGCTCCCAATCCTTCTTGTTTCGCAGACCATTCCGCGAGTTGAGTTTTACCCTGTTCCCGGAACACGTCCAAGGTGGCGCTAAGTTGCGATGCAAGGCTCTCGTTCGACTGTGTCAGGTTTCGCTCCGTCGTCATTGCCAGCTGTTCTTGAAAGTGACTAAACGAGGTCTGCGCGCGCGCCTGCAAACTATGCAAGATTTGCTCGGCTGTTGCCTCCAGCCGCCTGCGCTCTTGTTCGCCTCGGGCATTGTTTTCAGCAACGACATGCTCGGTCACATTTTCGGCCATCGCTTGTATCGCTTGCCCAAAAGTCCGCGCGACTCCCTCCGCCGTTTCCTCAAATTGGTTCTTTGCGGCCTCGACTTGCCTCTGCGAAAGCGCTCCCAAGCGCTCACCAGTGATCTCCAACTGAGAAGCTTCGAGTTTCCCAAGGTGCGCGCGATATTTCTCCGTTGCCTCTGCGGCCACTTCATCGATGCTTTTCCCAGCATTATTGACAGAGTCCTCCATGCGTGCGTCCAGCCGTGAAAGAGTGCGTTGCAACTGGTCTTCACAAGCTTTTGCGAGCCCCACCGAGGCTTCCTCCGCTATTCGCGCTGTATTCGCGTGAAGTTCCTCGACCCACTTCGCAGAAACCTGTTTTCCCGCAAGCTCGAAATCACTCTGCAAGCTCGTGAGCATCGATGACATATTTTCCGTTGCTTCCTGCTGCACCTGCGCAGAAGCCTGTCGCAACCGCTCACGGTGAATGTGTAGAAGTTCTTTCGCCTGCTCTTCGCGAACGGACAGTTGGCGCGTGGCCTCAGCCGCATTTTCCAAAACCGGAGCAATCCTTGCGTCGATTTCGCCAGCCGTTTGTTCCACTCTCTGCTTGCTCATTTCCGTCAATCGCGATTCGGCACACTCCATCGAACGCTTTTGCAATTCAGCCGCCCGACGATCCAGTTCTGCAACCTGCAATGCGACGGTCGATTCCAGACGCTGACGCAATTCATTCAAACTGTCCTGACTCGCGGCTTCGAGTTGTCTGGAATATTCGGAGAAGTGCGTGGCAGCGTTTTCGATTTCCGTCAAAGAAGTTTGCGTGCGGGCTATTTCTTGATCGAGCGCGCTCTTCACCTCATCAAGCGCGGAGCGTGCGGTTTCGATACTGAGTCCGGAATCCTGTTGGAGATCTGCGACTCGCACCGCCACTTTTTGCTCGGCAGCTTGCAGTATTTGTTGAGAGCTGTCAGTAACACGGCCCACGAGCCTTTGTGCCGCGCTATCGATCGAGGATTCGAGAAGGTCGTTCCAC
>DASYYI010000436.1:0-6697 GCA_035933995.1 Candidatus Acidiferrales bacterium
GCGGCCCGTGCGCTGTCCGAGTTTCGCAGTGCGCTGACCGTGGCGCATCCGCCGAAAGATGCGCTGCGGGGGGCTGGACTCGCCGCTTATCAGCTAGGTGAGTTTCAACAGGCGGAGCGCTACCTGGATCGCGTGCGGCGCCTAGGTAACAGAGATGCCGACGTCTCTCATGCTCTTGATATTTCGCGGATGGTCACGTCCGCCGACCCGTATGCGCGGGAGTTGAGCGAGGCGGAACGTCGAGACCGCGCACGACGGGATTTCGAGCAGGCATTTGGACGCTTACGGTCCTGCGCGAAAAGCAGCGGCACGGATCTTTTCGAGAAGGGCGCGCCGCAGTCGGAGATGGTAACGCTGGGCATGCAGGCGAAGGCACTGCAACCACAATTAACGGATGAAAACCTAAGGCGACATCCCGGCCAGATAGACGTGGCGATGAATTTAGTTTTCGTGGCGGAAGATGTGGTCACGAAAGAATGCGGAGCGCCGCAAGGAATGGACGAGGCTCTGACTTTAATCGGCAAATTTCACAGGGCAGGGGAACGATGAACCCCGCGAACGACGCGGCTGTCGCGCCAGTGCCGGCGGATTCCGCGGCGCCGGGGGCGAACCGTTTCGTGCGACTGTGGAACATCTGGCGGCGCAAGACGCTGACTCTGCGCGAAGGCCAGTTATTTCTTTTGCTGGCCGTCATTATCGGGATCGTTTCCGGCTTGACCGTCGTTTGCTTCCGCATAGCGATTGAATGGACGCGATTTCACCTGCTGGGCTCCTCGATGGAACCCTCGCATTTGCGCGTGCTGCTGGCACCCGCGTTGGCCGGAATTGGCGTAGCGCTATTGGTGATGTTGGTTTTCAAGCGATCGCGCGGCAGCGGCGTCAATCAAACGAAGGCGGCGGTTTTTATTTTCGACGGGTATGTGCCTTTCCGCACAGTGATCGGGAAATTCATTACGTGCGCGCTGGCGATTGGGAGCGGGCAATCGCTGGGTCCCGAAGATCCCTCGCTGCAAATGGGCGCCGGAATTGCCTCGGCGCTGGGGCGCAGTTTGAAGCTCTCTCGCGAAAAGCAGCGTTTGATCGCGCCGATCGGAGCAGCGGCGGGCCTTGCGGCAGCGTTTAATGCGCCGATTTCCGCTGTGATTTTTGTAATCGAAGAGATTATCGGCACGTGGAGCGGTGGGGTGCTGGGCGCGGTGATCCTGGCGGCGATTTCGAGCGTCGTGGTGATGCGCAATTTTCTGGGAAGCGCGCCGATGTTTCGCGTTCCTGCTATGGAGTTTCGCAGCCCCGTTGAATTGATCGGATATGCGGTGCTGGGAGTAGTCAGCGGCGTTGCTTCGCTGGCATTTCTGAAATTCATCGCCTACTTTCGCCCGCGCCTGAAGCAATTGCCCCGATGGACGCAGTACATTCAGCCCGCTGCGGCGGGCTTGCTGATTGGCATTATCGGTATATGGCTGCCGCAGGTGATGGGAAGCGGCTATCCAATCATTGACCAGGCTTTGCACGATCAATTTTTGTGGAAAATGCTTTTACTTTTGGGACTGTTCAAGATTCTGGCGACCGGAATTTCATTCGTCAGCGGCACGCCGGGAGGAATGTTCGCGCCCGCTCTTTTCATCGGAGCCATGCTCGGCGGCGCGGTCGGAGGAGTGGAGCATTTGCTGGTTCATCGTCCGGCACAGTCGGTGGCCGCGTTCGCGCTGGTGGGGATGGGGACGTTTTTTGCGGGTTTTCTGCGCGTGCCGATTACTTCGGTCTTCATGGTGTTGGAGGTGAGCGGCAACTATTCCATCATCGTGCCCGCGATCATCGCCAATATGATCGCGTATTTCATTTCCCGGCGGTATCAGCACGTCGCGTTATTCGATTTTCTGGCGCGGCAGGATGGGTTCTTTCTGCCGTCGATTGAAGAGATGCGCGAGCATACCGCGTTGCGTGTGGAAGACGCGATGCGGCCCGGGGCGGGAATCGTCTTGAGTGATGGCGATTCCGCCGAACTGCTTCGCGAAGCGGAAGCGTCGAAGTCGTCGCAATTCCTGGTGTGGCGGAACGCGGACGGCTGGCGAGCCATTTCCCAAGAAGAGCTTCGCCAGCAGGCAATGGCTGAATCGGCGGGCGCGTCAACAAACGAAGCGCCTGGACGCGGGCCCTTGCCTCAGCTTTATCCGGATCAACCATTGGATGAAGCGCTGCGGCTGATGGGGAATTGGCCGGTGGTGCCAGTGGTTAATCGCGCAAATCTGGAAAAACTGGAAGGGATTCTGTCCGTCGACGATATTTTGGAAGCCTACCGTAAGTCCTGATTTTGCCGCCGGTTCGCAGGCCAGTACTTTCGTACCAGAAGAATCTCCTGCAAAATGGTGCTTGTTATCTATTGAGTGTGGGCCTGCCCACCTCTATGCTTGTCGATATTGTTTAAGCGGAAGGTGGCTCTTGGCTCAAAAAGAACGCAGGTCGACACGTCGTTTTATGATGCGATTGCCGTTGAAAGTTCGTTGGACTAACGAGGCCTCCGTAGGTGAGGCGTCGACCGAAACCAAGGAAGTCAGCTCCCGTGGGATTTATTTTTTCCTGCCGAAGGATTTGAAGAATGGCGCCCCGCTGGAAATCGTCATGACTCTGCCGCATGAGGTGACGCTGGCCGGTCCCGTGAAGGTGCGCTGCTTGGGCCACGTGGTGCGCACCGATTCGACGCGTCCGCAGGATATTGGAGTGGCGGCGGCAATCGAGCGTTACGAATTTCTTCGCGACGGCGAAGGCCCACTGTAAAGAGTTCTTGCCCAATCTTTTCGGAGATGGGTGGGAAAACGCCGGCGGGTGAGGGTCCCTCAGCCACATCCGCCGGCTACTTTTTTGGCCATTCAGGTTCCAAACTTTCTCTTATCTTGCATGGCAACTGTGCGATTACGTTCGCGTTGTCCACATTATCGCGCATTTACGTCATCGCGAAGTAACATCCTTCATGGACGAGCTCCCATAGCAAAGTTATACTGCCTGCGTGATTTCTGAATCCACGCTTCTGGGAGCATTGCGCCGGTATTGGGGATTCGACTCGTTTCGCCCATTGCAAAAAAGGATTGTGCAAAGTGTGGTGGAAGGCCGCGATGCCTGCGTGGTGATGCCCACGGGCGGCGGGAAATCGCTGTGCTACCAGCTTCCGGCGGCGTTGCTGGCAAGACAAACGGCGATCGTGATTTCGCCGTTGATTGCGTTGATGCAGGACCAGGTAGCCCAGCTCGGACAAATGGGAATTTCCGCGGCGCTGCTGAACAGTTCCTTGGCGGCAAATGAGCAATCGCGGATTATGCGCGACGCGAGCCAGAGCGCGTACCGTCTGCTGTATCTTTCGCCGGAGCGGCTGGCGAGGACGGACACGGCTGCATGGCTCAAGAGCATCCCGATTTCGTTTTTTGCCATCGACGAGGCGCATTGCATTTCAGAATGGGGACACGAATTTCGTCCGGAATACCGCCAGTTGAGCTCGCTGCGCGCCCATTTCCCGGACCGTCCCATTGCCGCATTCACAGCGAGCGCGACGCAACGTGTTCGCCATGACATTGTCGAGCAGCTCCGTCTGCGCAATGCGCACAAGTGCATCGCCAGCTTTCATCGGCCGAACCTGCGATATGTGGTGAAGCAGTGCGATGCACGCACGCAAAGCAGCCTGCTCGAGAAAGCGCTGAGGAGCTACGCGGATCACAACGTGATCGTGTACGCGCCGACGATTACGAAAGTGGAGGAGACGGTAAATGTTCTGGAAGAGCAGGGAATTGCGGCGATCGGTTATCACGGGAAGATGGGCGCGGGCGTTCGAAGACGGAATCAGGAGCGGTGGATGTCCGACGAGGTGCGCGTCCTGGTGGGTACATTGGCCTTCGGCTTGGGCATCAACAAGGCGGCCGTGCGCGCGGTGATTCATCTGGCGCTGCCAAAATCGATCGAACAATATTATCAAGAGGCGGGGCGCGGGGGACGCGACGGGCTGCCCGCGGATTGCGTGCTGCTTTGGCAAAAACGCGACGCGGCCCTGCTGAGTTACTTCATCGGGCAAATCGCAGATGCGGCGGAGAAAACACGCGCGTGGCAGCGCTACGACGAAATTCGCGGTTTCGTCGATTCGAAAATGTGCCGCCATCTGCAAATATGCACGCATTTTGGCGAGAATCCAAAGTGGAAGTCGTGCGGAGCCTGCGACGTGTGCGGCTCTGAACCGGATTGGCTGTCACTTCGGCCGAAGGCTGAGCCCGCCGCCGCGCGTAGGGCGGCCGTTCCTAGTGTGGGGCAAAGTGCACGGGGAACACCTCAGTCGGCTGGCAAGGCAGGTGGAACTTCCGCCGATGGGGCAGAGTTGCGCGAAATTCTGCGTGAATGGCGGAGGGTTACGGCGAAGCAACAAGGTGTACCGGCTTTTGTGGTGATGCATGACACCTCGCTCGACGAGCTTTGCCGAGTGCGGCCAGCTTCGCTTTCGGAACTTTTGCGCGTTCACGGATTCGGGGAGCGTAAGGTGGAGCTGTACGGCGAGCAGATCATCGCCGAAGTGGCGCGGTTCAGCGAGATTGCAAATACGCGCGGCGGCTGATCTGAGAAAACCCCTGGTCCGTCCGATAGACGGCGTTGCGACGGGACCTGAGCTACAGAAACCGAGGCCCGCCCGGCTCGTCATCGAAACAAATTAAATGATGCACGTCCTTCATGATGAGCATGAATTCTCCGATCGCTTCCGGATTCGGGCAGACCTGGTCGATCCGTTACTTAACTCAACTGAGAAACGACTAGCGCATGCCTCATTGCTGCTTGCTCGTTACGGCAACGAAGATCAACGGCAAAAGACTCTTTCGAAGGTCTCGCAGGAAACGTTGGCGGAAGTGACGGGCAGGACGCGCCCGCAACTGGGCAAGTGCCAGAATTCCTCTCCGCTTGTGACAGCCGTCACTTTGGCCTGTGACCGGTCTCACAGTCTCTCGCACTCATGGAGGAGATACTTTGCGTGAGGCTTTGCAAAGGGCCCCATGGTAAACTGAGCATTCGTGCGACGATTACTCATTTTCGCTTTGGCATTGAGCCTTGTAGGCCTCGGGCCACTGCCGCTCTCCGCGTGCGCGCTCCCGTCTTCGAAACAGGTCGAATGCGCAAGACCTCAAACGCAATCCGAGTGCGACAAAATGAACATGGATGAGACCGAAACTCGTCTTGTCGCAACGCCGGATAGGTCGTGCTGCTTCGCGAAAGCGCCGCTTCCAACATCACAATATGAATCGCAAGATCGTTCGTTCGCATCGGCCCTTTCTGCCGCTTCTAATTCCAAAAGAATCGCTCCCCCAGTTCAGAATATATACCCCCTGGTGTCTGTCCACGATGTCTCTCCGCCCGGTCTGCAGTCCCTCCTCTGCACGTTCTTGATTTAAGACTGCCCGGATTCGCCTCGAAATGCGCCCGGGTGTGTTTCCATGCGCCTGAATACCCGAGCTCTTGACGAAAACGATTGAGCGCGGCCCGGTCATTGACCCGGACCTGGAAAGGACAGGTTATGAGGTTCAGTTACGTTTTGATTGTCGCAAGTCTTCTAGTTCTGTCGCTGCCATCGGTCACGCGAGCGCAGAAGGCACCTCCGAATAGCCAGCCTGTGAAGCTCGCCGATCTTCTGGCGGAAGCAGAGCGAAATAATCCTCAGATACAAGCTGCGCGGCACGGGTGGGATGCAGCGAAACAGGTGCCGACGCAGGTTTCCACGCTACCTGACCCGCAAGTGACGGTGCAGCAGCTCAGTGTCGGCAGTCCGCGACCTTTCGCCGGCTACACGAATAGCGATTTTGCCTATGTCGGCCTGGGCTTTTCGCAAGACATTCCGTATCCAGGGAAACTCCGCATTCGCGGAGAAATCGCAAGGAAGGACGCCGAAGTATCACGGGAGGGATACGAATCCGTTCGTCGAGCAATCCTCGCGGACGTGAAAAGGATGTACTTCGAGCTTGGCTATTTGTCCGAGAGGGCAACGATTCTCGGAGCGGACGGGGATTTGCTGCGTGAAGTCGAAGAATCATCCGAGGCGCGGTATCGCAGCGGCGTGGGAAACCAACAGGAAGTCCTGCAAGCACAGTTGGAGCAAACCAAACTTCTTCGGGAGATCACAATGAATCAGCTGGAGATAGGAAAGACACAAGCCGCCATGAAGCAGCTTCTCAATCGTCTGCAAACTTCGCCCGACATTGAGGCCGCCGGGCTTTCCGAGACACCGCTTTCCTACACTTATGAACAGTTGCTGGCCGCAGCGGGCGCGAACAACCCGGAAATCGCCGGGATGCAGAAGAAAGCGGAGGAACAAAAGCTCCAGGTGGACCTGGCCAAGAAGGATTTTTATCCAGACTTCAATTTGCAATACATGTGGCAGCGCACCGACCCCACGCAATTCCGCGCCTACTACATGCTTACCTTTGGCGTCCGGATTCCCATATATCGAGGACGTCGCCAACAGCCAGAACTAGCTCAAGCCGAAGCCGAACAAAATCGCTCGAAAAGCGAATCCGAAACAGTTGCCCAGCAAATTGCTGCAGGGCTTCGCGAGGAGTATGTCGGCGCGGAAAAATCTGCGGAACTCCTCAAGATTTATCGCGACGGACTGCTTCCGCAAGCGCGTGCGGAGTTCGAAGCGGGTTTACCCGCGTACCAATCGAACCGCGAGGATTTCCAG